>JAJZUZ010000156.1 GCA_021845965.1 Pseudomonadota bacterium
GCGGCGTGCGGAAGCCCGGGATGCCGTAGCGCATCATGCCGCCCAGTTCCTCACGCTCGTCGAAGATGGTGACGCTGTGGCCCTTGAGCGCCAGCTGGTAGGCGGCCGACAGGCCGGCCGGGCCGCCGCCGATGACGGCGACCTTCTTGCCGGTCTGCGTTTGCGGCTTGGTGAAGGTCAGCTTGTTCTGGATGGCGTACTCGCCGATGAAGTGTTCGACCGAGTTGATGCCGACGAAGTCCTCCACCTGGTTGCGATTGCAGCCCGATTCGCAGGGCGCCGGGCAGACGCGGCCCATGACGGAGGGGAAGGGGTTGGCTTCCGTCATGCGGCGGAAGGCGTATTCCTGCCACTTCACGCCGGCCGGCGGCTTCTCGATGCCGCGCACGATGTTGAGGTAGCCGCGGATGTCCTCACCCGAGGGGCAGCTGCCCTGGCAGGGCGGCGTGCTCTGGATGTAGGTGGGGCACTTGTGCGAGTGATCGGCGTTGAAGATCTGCTGCTGCCAGGGACGCGGCGTGTTGTCGCCGTCCTTGTAACGCCGGAAGGTGAGGGGCTTGACGCTGACGGATTCGGGGGTGGCTGACATGTCTGTCTCCTGGTGTCGTTGCGCTTGCTCGTGGATTGCTGATCGTTACTTGTCGCCGAGGCGGATGGCCGTGCTCACGAGCTGGTGCACGCCGCCCACCATGCCCATGTCAAAGCCGTACTGCGGCAGCACCTTGGTGAACTGCGCCTTGCAGATGGCGCAGATGGTGGCCATGAAATTGACGTCGTATTCGTCCACCACGTTCTTCAGCGCCTCCATGCGCGGCAGGGCACCCTTGACGCGGATCTCCATCAGGTCGTCGGTCAGCAGGCCGCCGCCACCGCCGCAGCAGAAGGTGCTCTCGTGGATGGTCTCGGGCGCCATGTCGTGGAAGTTGTTGGCGACCGCCTTGATAATGGCGCGCGGGATCACGAACTGGCCGCCGGCGAAATCGCCCATGCGCGAGGCGCGCGCCACGTTGCAGGAGTCGTGGAAGGTGATGATGCGGTGGTCGTTCTTTTCCTTGTCGAACTGCAGGGCACCCTTGCCGATCAGGTCGTAGGTGAACTCGCAGATGTGCATGGGCTGCTTGTAGCGCAGGTCCAGCTGGTTCTGCAGCTCGATGGCGTACGGGTCCTTGCCGCCGGCGCCGATGCCCACCAGCGTGTTCCAGAAGCTGTAGGCCACGCGCCAGGCGTGACCGCATTCACCGACCACGATGCGCTTGACGCCCAGCTCCAGCGCGGCTTCGCGGATGCGCAGTGCGATCTTGCGCAGCTGCTCGTAGTTGCCGATGAACATGCCGAAGTTGCCGGCCTCGCTGGCCTTGGACGACAGCGTCCAGCTCACGCCGGCGGCGTGGAAGACCTTGGCGTAGCCGATCAGGCTGTCCACGTGCGGCTCGGAGAAGAAGTCGGCCGAGGGGGTGACCAGCAGCACCTCGGCGCCCTTCACGTCCAGCGGGAAGCGCACGTCGACGCCGGTCTCGTCCTTGGTGTCTTCTTCCAGGCCCTCCAGCGTGTCGGCCAGTGCCGGGCCGGGAATGCCCAGGTTGTTGCCGATGCGGTGCACCTTGCCGATGATCTCGTTGGCGTACTTCTGGCCCACGCCCACCGTGTCCAGGATTTCGCGCGCTGCCATGGTCACTTCGGCGGTGTCGATGCCGTAGGGGCAGAAAACCGAGCAGCGGCGGCATTCGGAGCACTGGTAGTAGTAGCTGTACCACTCGTCCAGCACTTCTTTCGTCAAATCGACAGCGCCGACCAGCTTGGGGAAGTACTTGCCGGCAAAGGTGAAGTAGCGGCGGTAGACCTTGCGCAGCAGGTCCTGGCGCGCGACCGGCATGTTCTTCGGGTCCTGCGTGCCGAGGAAGTAGTGGCATTTGTCGGAGCAGGCGCCGCAATGCACGCAGGCGTCCATATAGACCTGCAGCGAGCGGAACTTGCCCAGCAGCTCGCCCATCTTGGCGATGGCTTTTTCCTGCCAGTCCTCTACCAGCTCCCCGGGGAAGCCCAGGTTCTTCTGGATGGCTTCGCTGGCGATGAAGGGCTTGAGGTGCGAGGTCGCGCCCACCTGGATCAGCGGGATGACCGGGTATTCCTTGAGCTTCGGGGTTTCGAAGGCGGCGGTGGCCATGGTGTCTCGGTGCTCCGTACTCTTACTTGTCCAGCGCGCTGGCCCAGGCGGCCTGGTGGCGGGCTTCGCGCGGGTTGTCCACCATGTTGCGCGTCGGGCTGAAGAACAGGCCGGGCGCGTGCAGCAGCTTGCTGATGGGGAAGATGATCATCAGCAGGGCCACCAGCGTCAGGTGGACCAGCAGCACCGGATCGGCGGGCAGGGGCTGGATGTCAAGGCGCAGCAGGCCCAGCATGAAGGCCTTGACGGCGATGATGTCCGTGTGGCGCACGAAGCGCATGCCCAATCCCGTGAGGCCGATGGCGATCAGCAGCACCAGCATCAGGTGATCGGACGGGGTGGAGATGTAGCGCACGCGGTCCACCAGGAAGCGGCGCGCCCACAGGCCGGCCAGGCCCGCCACCATGGCGAAGCCGGCGTAGGTGCCGAAGGGCTGGATCAGGGTGATGACGGTCCAGACCGGTTCCTGGAAGTAGCGCACATGGCGCAGCAGCACCAGCAGCAGGGCGGCGTGGAACAGCCAGCCGAACAGCCAGGTCCATTTGCTGGAGCGGAACAGGCTTTCGAAGAACACCACCTCGCGTGTCAGGCGCCAGGGCACGCCGGCGGCGGTGATGGGCGCGGGGGTGAGCGGAATCTTCAGCGGCGCCGGGGTGGCCGCGTACTGGCGGATCTTGCGCGCCAGGCCCAGCACCAGCACCGCGGTGGCGAAGTAGAACAGGACGGCGTAGAAGACCGAGAGAGCGCTCATCGCAGGATCCCTAGTACAAATTTGGACTGAGGTCGTCGAGATTTCGTCGCGAGCGCGCCCAGCTTGCGTCGAGAAGCGCAACCGTACTCCGGTACGGTGAGCATCACCGACGCAAGATCGGCGGGCGCAGCAGAAAGATCGATGGCCTCAGACGCAGCCGGTCGGCTTGGGCAGGCCGGCGATCTTGCAGGCCTGCTTGGCGGGGCCGTAGGGGAACAGGTCGTACAGGTACTTGCTGTTGCCTTTTTCCTCGCCGAACTGCTTGCCGATGGCCTTGGTCAGCACGCGCACGGCCGGGGCGATCTGGTACTCGTTGTAGTAGTCACGCAGGAAGTTGATGACTTCCCAGTGGTTGTCCGTCAGCGGAACCTTCTCTTCGGCCGCGATGTACTCGGCGATGTCCTTGTTCCAGTCCGCCAGGTTGACCAGGTAGCCTTCCTCGTCGGTCTCGTAGGTGTTGCCGTTGACTTCGATGCTCATCTTGCTCTCCTCAGGGTGTCAAATCGTTGTAATGGGTTGGGCCTTACAGCCAGGAATTCGGGGTGCCGTGTTCGGCCACCAGGTCGACGAAACCGCCGTAGTCCACCAGCGTCACGCCGTCCAGGGCGCGCGCGGCGACGCCGCGGGCTTCCATGTCAGGCTTGAGCGCGAAGACCTTCACCTTGGCGGCGGCAGCGCGCACGGCAGCCTCGCTGCTGCTGCCGGTGGTGGCGGCGTAGATGCCGTCCTCGATCAGCAGCACGGCGGAGCCGGGCAGGGCCATGCGCAGGCAGCTCTCCAGCGAACGGGTCTGGCTGGGCGATTTGTTCACGATGTGCAACATTGCTCGTACTCCTCAGAAGCTCAGGACCACGTCCTGTTGCGCCATCAATTCGGCCATCGCCGCCGTGTCCAGCACTTCCACCGGCACCAGCAGGTCCTTTTCGCTCAGGCCGCGCGACTTGAGCGAGTCGGCGTCGACGTAGAGCTTCTCCACGTCGTAGCCTTCCAGCGCGCGGTAGCTGGGCGAGAAGTTCTTCAGGCCGATGTCCTTGGTCTGCTGGCCCTTGACCAGTTCGTAGACGCCGTCGTCCATGAAGACCAGGCTCACGTCCTGGTCGAAGGTGGCGGTGATGAGCACCACCTCCAGGCTTTCGAGCGCGTAGATGGTGCCGTAGGGCGCCTTGCGGTTGACGAACATGAATTTCTTCATTGCTTTCCCCTCAATCGCCGAAGGTCACCAGGCGGTCGCACTTGATGCCGCTGTCGACCAGCTGGCCCAGGCCCGAGATCCGGAAACCCGGAGCCAGCACCTCTTCCTTGATGCCGCGGCGCAGGGCCGCGGCCACGCAGACCACGAGGTCGACCTTGTGCTCGGCCGCCAGGGCCGACCAGCGGTTGACGATGTGGCGGTCGTCCTGCGGCGGCTCGGTGAGCCGGGTCGCGTTGTTGACACCGTCGTGATAGAAGAAGACGCGCTGGACTTCATGGCCCTTGGCAATCGCGGCCATGACGAACTGGTAGGCGCTGTCGGACGCCTGGTGCGTATAAGGCCCTTCGCTGACGAGAATTCCGAATTTCATGTCGTTGCTAGTCGTTGTCCTGCGGGCCTGATCAGAAGCGGATATGGGTGGAGGCGTTCAGGTTGGAACGCGAACCGCGCCAGTCATCGATCAGGTACTTGGTGAAGGGCAGGTCGCACTTCTCGAAGAAGCGGGGCCAGCCGATGCGCTCCACCCAGTCGGACACACGCTCCCAGGGGCGGGCGTCTTCCTTGTAGGTGTGCAGGATCTTCTTCACCATGGCCGAGACTTCCGGCCAGCGCGGCGGGTTGTTGGGCAGACCCGAGGCCACCATCTTCATGAAGGTGGGCTTGCCGCGCGCGTTGGAGTTCTTCCCGCCGACCCAGATGGCCAGCTTGGAATGCTCCGGGTCGTTGATCTGCATGGGCGGGCAGGGTGGGTAGCAGGCGCCGCAGCAGATGCATTTCTTCTCGTCCACTTCCAGCGAGGGCTTGCCGTTGACCAGCGCCGGGCGGATGGCGGCCACCGGGCAGCGCGCCACCACGGCCGGGCGTTCGCAGGCATTGGCCACCAGGTCGTGGTTGATCTTGGGCGGCTTGGTGTGCTGCACGATGATGGCGATGTCGGCCTGGCCGCCGCAGTTGATTTCGCAGCAGCTGGTCGAGAGGTGCACGCGGTTGGGCATCTCCTCGCGGCGGAACTCGTCGTACAGCTCGTCCATCAGCGCCTTGACGGCGCCGGAGGCGTCGGTGCCCGGGATGTCGCAGTGCAGCCAGCCCTGGGTGTGGGCGATCATGGACACCGAGTTGCCGGTGCCGCCGACCGGGAAGCCGCTTTCTTCCAGTGCGCTGATCAGCGGCGCCACCTTGTTCGGGTCGGAGACCATGAATTCGATGTTGGAGCGAATCGTGAAGCGCACATGCCCGTCGGCATAGGTGTCGGCGATGTCGCACAGCTTGCGGATGGTGTAGACGTCCATCTGGCGCTGGGTGCCGGCACGCA
>JAJZUZ010000157.1 GCA_021845965.1 Pseudomonadota bacterium
ACTGCCTGGGCATCCTGACCAGCATGTTCTCCGCGGTTTTCTTCTCCCGCGGCCTGGTCAATTTGTGGTACGGTAGCCGCAAGAAGCTCAAGACCGTCTCCATCGGCACCGTCTGGCGGCCTGAAGGCCAGGTCGTGGCCAAGAACGATTGAGGGAAAAAGACATGGAGTTTTTGGTTCCGGCATCACATGCGCAGGCGCATATGAGCCTGCACTGAAGAACCCCAGATAAGGAGTAATCGAGTGGAGTTCTTCAAGATCCGGCGCGACATTCCGTTCATGCGGCATGCGCTGGTGCTTAACGTCATTTCGGCGCTGACCTTCGTCGCAGCGGTGTTCTTCCTCACGACGCGCGGCCTGCATCTGTCGGTGGAATTCACCGGCGGCACCCTGATGGAAGTCAGTTACGCCCAGGCGGTCGACCTGGAAGCCCTGCGCGGCGGCATCGCCAAGCTGGGCTACAAGGATGTGCAGGTGCAGAACTTCGGCACTGCGCGCGATGTCCTGATCCGCATGCCGGCGGTCAAGGGCGTGAGTTCGGGCCAGCAGAGCGAGCAGGTGATGGCCACCCTGAAGGCGGCGGACGCCAGTGCCACGCTGCGCCGCAACGAGTTCGTCGGTCCGCAGGTCGGTGACGAGCTGGCGCTGGACGGCCTCAAGGCCCTGGCCTTCGTGGTGGTGGGCATCATGATCTACCTGGCGTTGCGCTTCGAGTGGAAGTTCGCCGTGGCGGCCATCATCGCCAACCTGCACGACGTGGTCATCATCCTGGGCTTCTTCGCCTTCTTCCAGTGGGAATTCTCGCTGCCGGTGCTGGCGGCTGTGCTGGCCGTGCTGGGCTACTCGGTGAACGAGTCGGTGGTGATTTTCGACCGCATCCGCGAGAACTTCCGCCGCCTGCGCAAGATGGAGACGGTGGCCATCATCGACAACGCCATCACCTCGACCATCAGCCGCACCATCATCACGCACGGCTCCACGCAGCTCATGGTCTTGTCCATGCTGCTGTTTGGCGGCCCGACGCTGCACTACTTTGCCCTGGCGCTGACCATCGGCATCCTGTTCGGCATCTATTCCTCGGTCTTCGTGGCCGCGGCCATCGCCATGTGGCTGGGGGTCAAACGCGAGGATCTGATCAAGACCGGCGGCGCCCGGCGCGAGACCGATCCCAACGACCCGAATGCGGGTGCGGTAGTCTGACCTGAGGTACTGAACCCACGCCATGGCGACGCCGCTCTCTTACATGCAGCGCATGCAGGTGGCCGAGAAGGCCCGCCAGCGCTTCGTCGCGGATGCCGAGCGGGCGCTGGTGGACTTGGGCGGACTCATCCAGGACCGTCTCACGACCCTGCTGGGCGAGAAGGGCCTGACGCGCGAGATGCAGGATCGGCGCGATGCCTGGATGCTGTTCCAGAAGCTGCGCCCGGTCTGGATCGACGGCACCATGAAGGCCTGGCAGCAGGCGCTCAAGCCGCAGGCGGGCAAGAAGCCCGAGAAGAAGCTTGACGATCTGGCACTGGAGGGTGACGGCGGCCTGTCGCTGGTGGGCACGGACGCGGTGGAGAACAAGATTCTCGTGTCGCGCCTGGCCATGGCGATTGCCGAGAAAGTCGGGCAGGAGTTCGATGACCTGCGCGTACGCGTCAAGACACTGGAGAGCCGCGACGACCTGGAGGCGCACGACATCCTGCGCCCGGAAGAACTGCTCCACCACCTGGTGGATCAGTGGACGGCCTGCGGCATGCCGCGCGCATCCTGGGCCATGGTCAGCGAGGTCGTGCTCAGACACCTGATCGACAAGCTCAAGGCGGCCTATGCCAATGGCAACGAGTTTCTGATCCAGGAAGGCGTCATGCCGACGATCGATCTCAAGGATCGCGTCAAGCGCGCGGCCGTGGGGCGCCGGCCGCCGGCTGCGGCTGGTGCGGCGGGCCCGGATTCGGTATTGCCGGATTCGCAGTTCCAGTCCGATTTCGGTAGCCAGGGCTGGAGCACGCCCTCCGGCTTTCCTGGTCAGTCGGGTCCGGCCCCCGGCGGCTTTGTGCCTTCGATGCCGCGCGCGTCCGCCCCGGCACCCCTGGCACCCGGCATGGCGCCCGCATCTACGCCGCAGGCGATGCCACACTATGCGCCACAGGCGGCGCCGCCGGGTATGCCGTACACACAACAATCTGCGGCCCCCATGCCGCCACAGGGCGCGGCGCCGACTCGTGGTGGCGGCGGACTGTTTGGGGGCCGATTGGGCTGGGATGATGGCGGATCGCGACCGCAGCCGGCACCTCGCGCACCGCTGGCCGGTGGTGCTGCAGTCGCTCCCGCAGGCATGGTCGGCCAGACGCCGGCACAAATGCAGCAGGCCATGGCGGGCATGCCGTCCAACTTCGGTGGCGCCCATGAAGAGACGCGCCTGATGACGCAGACGACGCCATTGGCGCGCTCGCGCAGCCGCGCGCAGGGCATGTTCGGCCAGCTCAAGCGTCTGCTTGTGGGCCAGGGCGCGGCAGATTTCGGCTCCACGGCGCCGCATCCGCCCTCGCCAGCGCTGGCAGCGGCGATCGCGGCCGGGCCCCAATATTACGCGGCCGCTGGCGGCACCGGCACGGTCTTCGAGGACTACAGCCCGGCGGGCGTGGTCAAGGCCGCCGACAAGCTGCGCGAGAAGACTGACGAGCTCAAGAAAAAGGCCGAAACCAAGAGCGAGAAGGCCATCATCGAGATGGTGGCCCTGATGTTCCAGGCCATCCTGGCCGAGGAGCGCATCCCGCCGGCCATCCGGGTCTGGTTCGCGCGGCTGCAGATGCCGGTGCTGCGCGTGGCACTGTCCGACCCGGATTTCTTCGGTTCCATCAACCATCCGGCGCGCCAGCTCATCGACCGCATGGGTTCCTGTGTGATGGGCTTCGATGCCAGCGGGATCTCGGGCAGCGCGATGGAGGCCGAGATCAAGCGCGTCGTGCAGGTGATCGAGCAGTATCCGGAGACCGGCAAGCGTGTCTTCCAGATCGTCTACGACGAGTTCCAGAAGTTCCTCGCCAAGTTCCTGACCGGCAAAGAGCAGACCCAGAAGGTGGTGAGCGTGGCGCAGCAGGTCGAGCAGAAGGAGACGCTGGCGATCCAGTACACGATCGAGCTGCGCAACATGCTCAAGGACATTCCGGTGCGCGACGAGATCCGCACTTTCCTGTTCAAGGTCTGGGCCGAGGTACTGGCCGTTTCGGCCGTGCGCAAGGGTCCGAAGGACACCGAGACCGTGGCCTTGAAGAAAGCGGCGGCCGACCTGGTCTGGTCGGCCAGCGCCAAGCCCAACCGCAATGACCGTGCGCGCGTCATCCAGGATCTGCCGCAACTGCTGCAGCGCCTGCGCTCGGGCATGAACCTGCTGGGTATGCCGCAGGCCGACCAGGACGCCCACATCAAGATCGTCAGCGATACCATGGCCGATGCCTTCATGGCCAAGACCCAGGCCATCCCGCAGGCGCAGATCGATGCCATGACCCAGCGCCTGGCCAATCTGGAAGACTTTGTCAGCGAGGACGGCCTGGGCGACCTGCCGCTGGATGCCGAGAGCATCGAGATGATGCTGGGCATCGACGCCTCCACCATCGACGTGGTCACCAATGGCGGCTCCAAGCCCACGCCGGCGATGGTGGCCTGGGCGCAGGAATTGCAGCCGGGTTCCTGGTTCACACTGGACCACAACGGCAAGGTGACGCAGGTCCAGTTTGTCTGGCGCAGCGACCGCAAACACCTCAATCTCTTCGCCTCCGGCGAGGGGCACAGCTACTTGATCCAGGCGGGCCGTCTGGCCGCTTATCTGCAGGCCGGTCTGCTGTTGCCGCAGGAAGAAGAGACGCTGACCGTGCGCGCCACGCGGGAGGCGCTCACGCGGCTGGAAGCCAATCCGGAACGTCTGCTGGCCTGACCACCGAGGGCCGCCGCCGCTGCCCGCACCGGCCGCCGCTGTTGTCGGAGATCAGTGCGCGATGCGCTCGGCGCTGTCGTCGTACAGCTCGTCCAGCACCAGGGCATCGGGCTCTTCGCCGAAGCTCCAGTACACCATCAGGATGATGATCTTCAGGTCGTCCAGCGCCATGGGCTCACCGGGCACGGCCATGGCGCGGTCCAGTACCACTTCACGCAGGGGCGCGGGCAGCACGCCGGCCGATTCCAGGAAACTGATGAAACCCAGGCAGTCCGCGCCGAGATGATTCTGCTCCGCCACCGAATAGACGCGCATGCTGAGCGCCGAGGGGCTGACGCAGGCCGTTTCCTCCGCCGTGGCGGGTCGGTCCAGCCACAAGGTGCTTTGTGCCGCTAGATTCAGGCCGTCAAGCCAGAGCAGCGCATCGCGGATCTCGTCGGCATCAAAGCCGATGGCGCTGAGCTTGCGTTCGAGTTGCGGCAATTCGGGACAGGCATCGCCGCGCCAGTAGTTTTCGTACACGTACACAAGTACTTCGAACATGGACCCAATATAGCGCAGATGGCGCAAGGGCAAAGCCGGAAATGGCGGGGGAAGCGCCGATTGTTGCGATTCAGGTACGCACCAGACGCTGCAGCAGGCCACCCGGCAGGCGAGCCACCAGGCCGTCCAGTTCCAGTGCCATCAGGCGCGCCTGCAAGGCGGCGATGTCCAGGCCGGTGCGGGCCTGCAGGGCATCGAGGCTGACCGGATCCAGCCCCAGGGCCTGCAGCAGGGCGTCGTCGTCCTGCGGTGCGATCGCGTCGGCCGCGACGGGCGCGCTACGACTCAGGCCAGGCAGCTCTTCCAGCACGTCCTGCGCCGATTCCACCAGCTTGGCGCCCTGGCGGATCAGGGCATGGCAGCCGCGCGACTGGGTCGCGTGGATCGAGCCTGGAATGGCAAAGACCTCCTTGCCCTGCTCGCTCGCCAGGCGCGCCGTGATCAGCGAGCCTGACTGCAGCGCGGCCTCCACCACCAGCGTCGCGCCGGACAGGCCGGCGATCAGACGGTTGCGGCGCGGGAAATTGGCTGCCAGCGGGGGGGTGCCCAAGGGGTATTCGCTGAGGATTAGTCCCCGCTCGGCGATGCGGTGCGCGAGCGCGTAATGGCTCTTCGGGTACACACGGTCCAGCCCCGTTCCAACAACGGCGACGGTCGCGAGCCGCTCCGGCGCGTCGGAATGGCCCGCCAGGGCGCCTTCGTGCGCCGCGCCGTCGATGCCCAGCGCCAGGCCCGAGATGATGGTGAGCCCGGCCTCGGCCAGGGACTGTGCGAACTGGCGCGCATTGAGCGCGCCTTGTGGTGTCGGGTTGCGGCTGCCGACGATGGCCAGGCAGTGCATGGGGTCCAGTGGCAGGTCCAGCCGCCCCATCAGATACAACAGCGGCGGTGGGTCTTCAATGTGGAGCAAGGCGGCCGGGTAGC
>JAJZUZ010000158.1 GCA_021845965.1 Pseudomonadota bacterium
CCGCATGCACCGCCGCCTGCGCGTTGGGCACCACGCGCAGCTCCTGCTCCAGCGCCGCATTGCGCCGGGCGCGGAAGGCCGCCAGCCACTCCTCGGTCAGCGGCTGGCCGGTCTCGCGCTCGATGCGTGCCTTCTCATCGCGCACCATCTTGCCGACGAAGATGCGCATGCACGCCTCTTCGCTCAGGTCCCAGCCGCGCTCGGCCAGCATGTCGCGCAAGACACGGTTGACGATGGGCTCGGAATCGACCAGCACGCCATCGCAGTCGAACAGCACGGCCTCGAATCTCATCGGCGTCGCCTCACTTCCAGTCCCCATCCAGGTAATACCAGCGGCCGTCTTCGCGCACGAAGCGGCTGCGTTCATGCAGGCGCACCGCGCGGCCGCCCGCGTCGCGCTGGCGGGCGACGAACTCCACCTCGGCATGGGTGGCGTCGATCACCTTGAAATCACGCACCTCCAGCCCCAGCCATTTCGCGCCGGCCTCAAAGCTCACCTTGGAGGGCCGCTTGCTGGCGTGCCAGGTGGACAGGAGGTAGTCGGCGCGCTGCAGCACGAAGGCGCTGTAGCGCGAGCGCATGAGCGCTTCGGCGTCGGGCGCCGGCGTGCCGGCGAGATTCTCCAGATAGCGGCCGCAGCACTGCGCATAGGGCAGTGGGCGGCCGGCGGCATCGCGCCGGCCGCAAGGGCAGTCAGCCAGGTCAGCCACCCTTGTTCGCCTTGCGCTGCTCCAGCGTCTCGGTCGGGCCGCCGTGCCTGACCCATTCGGCAAAACCGCCCTCGATGTGGGAGACGTTGGTCATGCCCATGTCCTGCAGGGTCTTGGTGGCCAGCGCGCTGCGCCAGCCGGCGCCGCAGAACAGGATGAAATGCTTGCTCTCGTCGGCCCACATGGGCTTGTGGTAAGGCGACTCGGGGTCGACCCAGAATTCCAGCATGCAGCGCGGCGCGTGGGTGGCGCCGGTGATGGTGCCATCCTTCAGCTCGCGCACGTCGCGGATGTCCACGATGTGCACCTGGGGGTCGCCCAGCATGGCCAGCACCTCGGGCACGGTGCGGGTGTGGACCTCGGCCATGGCCTGCGCCACGAGGGTCTTGTAGCCTTTGGTGATGGGCATGCGTGTCTCCGGGATGTCGCGCCGGGCGCAATTTTCGCACGGGGCATCGTGCGCAGGGACTAACGGTCCGCGATCGGTGCCGCCGGTGCCGACAGGCGCAGGGAGGTGCCGCGCCGTATTAAGCGGCGGCGTTCATAGGGGCTAACACCGGGGAGAAACGCCGACACATTCCCCCTATACTTCGGCCTCAATCAAACAAGGGCTCAAGCCCACGACGTCGTTGGTATGCAGGTAGACGAATACATGGCCGAGGTGCGCAGCATCCATCTTGAACTGGCACGCCTGTCCGAGCGCTGCGAGAAGCTGCTGGGGGATGGCAAGCCGGAGGATGGTGGCACGGCCCATGCCACAGCGCTGGTGCAACGCCAGAAGCACCTGCACGTGCGCCTGACTCAGCTGGATGCACTGGTCCTGCACGGCGACTGACGGCGGAGGCCGCTAGAGCGCTCGCTGGATCAGGATCTTCTGCACGTCGCTGGTGCCTTCGTAGATCTGGCACACGCGCACGTCCCGGTAGATGCGCTCCACCGGAAAATCCTGCACATACCCATAGCCGCCCAGGGTCTGGATCGCCGCGCTGCAGACCTGCTCGGCCATCTCGCTGGCGAAGAGCTTGGCCATGGCGGCCTCTTTCAGGCAGGGGCGGCCGGCGTCGCGCAAGGCCGCTGCATGCCAGGTGAGCTGGCGCGCAGCTTCGAGCTTCGTCGCGCACTCGGCCAGGCGGAAGCCCACCGCCTGGTGGTTGAAGATGGGCTGGCCGAAACTCTCGCGCTCCCTGGCGTACTGGATTGCCACCTCCAGCGCGCTGCGCGCCATGCCGATGCTCTGGGACGCGATGCCGATGCGCCCGCCTTCCAGCGCGCCCAGCGCGATCTTGTAGCCCTCACCCTCCGCGCCGATCAGGTTCTCGGCCGGGATGCGGCAGTTCTCGAAGTTGATCTGTGCCGTGTCGCTGCTGTGCTGGCCCAGTTTCTCTTCCAGCCGCGCCACCACATAACCCGGCGTGTCGGTCGGCACGAGGAAGGCGCTCATGCCCTTCTTGCCCGCGGCCCTGTCCGTCACAGCGATGACGATGGCCACCTGCCCGTGCTGGCCGCTGGTGATGAACTGCTTGACGCCGTTGAGCACATAGCTGTCGCCCTCCTTCACCGCCGTGGTGCGCAGGCCGGAGGCGTCCGAGCCCACGTGCGGCTCGGTCAGGCAGAAGGCGCCCAGCAGTTCGCCGCGCGCCAGCCGTGTCAGCCACTTCTCCCGCTGCTGCGCGTTGCCGTGCTTCATGAGGATGGCGTTGACCGGGCAGTTGGTGACGGAAATCGCCGTGCTGGTGCCGCCGTCGCCGGCGGCGATCTCTTCCAGCACCAGCGCCAGGCTCAGGTAGTCCAGCCCCGCGCCGCCCAGCGCCTCGGGCACGCAGATGCCATAGGCCCCGAGCGCGGCCAGGCCGCGATGCGCCTCGCGGGGGAAGTGGTGCTCGCGGTCCCAGCGCGCGGCATGGGGCCAGAGCTCGGCGCGCGCATAGTCGCGCACGGCCTCGCGGATCATTTCCTGGTCGGGGGTCAGCAGCATGGTCGGCCTTGTTCAATTGACGTTTACGTCAACGTCAATTATGCCGGTCACCAGCTCGGGTAGGGCGTGCCGTCGTGGTGCAGGAAGGCGCCGCGCTGCGCCGGCGTCAACGCCGCCAGCGTGCGGCGCATGGCCGCCACACTGTCTTCCACCGCCAGGGGTGCGCCACGGCCACCCATGTCGGTGCGCACCCAGCCAGGGCACAGCGCCACCATGATCACGTCCGGGTAGTCCGGCTGGGCCGCGGCCACGGCCATGTTGAGCGCGGCCTTGCTGACGCGGTAGGTCCAGCCGTAGCTGGAGGCCACGGTGCCGATCTGTCCCATGCCGCTGGTGATGAAGGCAAAGCGCCCGCCGGCGCGCGAGGCCGCCACCAGGGGCGCCACCTGCGGAATGGCCTGCATCGCGCCCAGCACATTCGTGTGCATGACGCGGTCGAATTCGGGCTGGGTAGGCGGCGTGGTGGCGCCCTCGCCCGACCAGACACCGGCCACGTAGACCGCCACGTCGATCGCTTCGCCGTCGAGCTGCCAGGCCAGGCCGCTGACGCTGGCCGGGTCGGCCACATCCACTTTCAGCGCGGTCGCACCGAGTTCGCGCAGGCGTGCCAGCCCCGAGGCGTCACGGGCCGTGGCGATGATGCGGTCCCCGCCGGCCGCGTACTGGCGCACGAACTCCAGGCCGATGCCGCGCGAGGCACCGATGATCAGAACGGTGGCCATCAGAGCCGGAAGGTGCCGACCAGCTGGTTCAGGACTTGCGCCTGTTCACGCAGGCTCATGGCCGCCGCCGTGGACTCTTCGACCAGCGCGGCATTCTGTTGTGTCGCCTGGTCCATCTGGGTGACGGCTTCGCCCACCTGGTTCACGCCCTGGCTCTGCTCACTGCTGGCGGCGCTGATCTCGCCCATGATGTCGGTCACGCGGCGGATGCTGGCGACCACCTCTTCCATCGTGGCGCCAGCGCGGTCCACCAGGGCCGTGCCCTGCTCGACGCGGCCCACGCTGTCGGTGATGAGCTGCTTGATTTCCTTGGCCGCTTCCGCGCTGCGGCTGGCCAGGGAGCGCACCTCGCCGGCCACCACCGCGAAGCCGCGGCCCTGCTCGCCGGCGCGTGCCGCTTCCACCGCGGCATTCAAGGCCAGGATATTGGTCTGGAAGGCGATGCCGTCGATGACATTGATGATGTCGGCGATGCGCTTGGAGCTGTCATTGATACCCTTCATGGTGTCGACCACCTGGGCCACGACGTCGCCGCCCTGGACGGCGACGGTGGAGGCGCTCTGGGCCAGCTGGTTGGCCTGGCGTGCGTTGTCGGCGTTCTGGCGCACGGTGGAACCCAATTCCTCCATGGAAGCCGCGGTCTCCTGCAGCGCGCTGGCCTGGCTCTCGGTACGCGCGCTCAGATCCTGGCTGCCGGCAGCAATCTCGCTGCTGGCCGTGGTGATGCTGTCGGTCGCGTGCCGCACTTCACCCACCAGCTGGCGCAGCGAGTCCTGCATGCGCACCAGGCCCTGCATCAGGCTGTCCGGATAGAGCGTGGGCGGCACCTGATAGGCCAGATTGCCTTCGGCGATCTGCGCCAGCGCGTCGCGCGCGTCGCGCGGATCGCCGCCCAGCTCATTGCAGACGGTGTTGCGCAGATACCAGGTAAAGCCGGCGGCCACCAGGGCTGCCAGCACGGCCAGCGAGATGGACATCACGATGACCCGGTTGACCTGGCTGTTGACGCTGGCCTCGACTTCGCCGGCGATCTTGTCCGCAGCCTCGATCTGTTTGAGCAGTTCTGCACGCAGATTGCGCCAGGCCGGCGTCTCGCTGCTGTTGAGCTGCTTGACGGTATCGGCTGCCTGCTCCTTCACCAAGGCCAGGACCTTGTCCTGAGCCTCGGCATGCGCGGCGCGCAACGGCGGCAACTTGCTCAAGCCGGGGGCGAACACCGTGCCGCGGGCCGTGCCGTCGGTTTCCTTGTAGGCCTTCTCGTAGGCCTGGCGTGCAGCGTCAAGGTTCTTGTAGGCCTGGGGGTTGGCCGGGTCCAGGACGATGTTGCGCAGCGCCTGCCCCATTTGCAGACCCTGGGCGTACATCTCGGTCAGTCCGGTATGGATGCGCTGCTCGGTCTGGATGTAGTGCGAGAACTGCCCCTTGGTATAGACCAGGCCACCGATGCCGACGGCCAGGGCAACAATGAAGAGCACCGCCGGGAGGATGGTGCAGAGCAGGAGTTTGGCGCTGAATTTCATGATGGCCGACGATGTCCGTGGAACACGGATACATCATCGGCCACTTAAGTGATAAAAGTTATACCCCCGGGGGCATTTCAGCATCGGGGCTAGGTGGAACTACCTAGTTCAGAGCATTTCCAGCGCCACGGCCGTGCCTTCGCCGCCGCCAATACACAGCGTGGCCAGGCCGCGCTTGAGGCCGCGCGCCTTGAGGGCGTACATCAGCGTGACCATGATGCGCGCGCCCGAGGCGCCGATGGGGTGGCCCAGCGCGCAGGCACCGCCGTTGACGTTGACGATGTCGTGCGAGACCTTGAGCTCTTCCATCAGCGCCATGGGCACGACGGCGAAGGCCTCGTTCACTTCCCACAGGTCCACGTCCTTCACGCTCCAGCCGGCCTGGGCCAGGGCCTTCTGCGTGGCGCCCACTGGGGCGGTGGTGAACCACTCAGGCTCAGATCGG
>JAJZUZ010000159.1 GCA_021845965.1 Pseudomonadota bacterium
CTCGCGCACGCTGGGGCGGCTGGTGCCGGGCTCCGAGCTGCTGCAGATGTACGGTTCGTCGCAGGCCCGCACCGAGGGTTCGTCCAATCTGGGCGGGGTGGCCGATCCGGTGGTGGACGAGTTGCTGGCGCGCGTCATGGCGGCGCAAGACCGGCACGAGCTCACGCTTGCGGTGCGCGCCCTGGACCGGGTCCTGCGGCATGGCTATTACGCGGTACCGCACTGGTACTCGGCCGTGCACCGGGTGGCCTACCGCGCCGGGCTGTTCGAGCATCCGGCCTTGCTGCCGCGCTACTACCAGCCCGAGGGCTGGGTGCTGAGCTGCTGGTGGGCATCGGCGGCGGCCCGCTCTGCGGGGGAGGGACGCTAGCCGTGTACGCCTACATCCTCAAGCGCCTGCTGCTCATGGTCCCGACCCTGCTCGGGATCCTGCTGCTGACCTTTGTCGTCATCCAGTTCGTTCCGGGCGGGCCGGTGGAGCAGATGGTGGCACAGCTTGAGGGGCGCGACACCGGCGGCGAGACGGCCGCCAGGGGCGGCGCCTACCGCGGCCGCCAGGGCGTGGATGCGGCCCGCATCGCCGAGATCCGTGCCTTCTATGGCTTTGACAAGCCGGCGCCCGAGCGCTTCTGGCAGATGCTGCGCCAATACGCGCGCTTCGACCTGGGCAAGAGCTTCTTCTATCCCAAGACCGTGTGGGAGCTGGTGAAGGAAAAACTGCCGGTATCGATCAGCCTGGGCCTGTGGACCTTCCTGCTGAGCTACGTGATCTCGGTCCCCTTGGGCATCGCCAAGGCGGTGCGGGCCGGCAGCCGCTTCGACACGCTGACCAGCCTGATCGTGCTGGTGGGCTACGCCATCCCGGGCTTTGTGCTGGGCGTGGCCTTGCTGGTGATCTTTGGCGGCCAGCTGCAATGGTTTCCCCTGCGCGGCCTGACCTCGGCCAACTGGGACAGCCTGAGCTGGGGCGCGAGGATCACCGACTACCTCTGGCACATCACCCTGCCAGTCACCGCCAGCGTGCTGGGCGCTTTCGCGGTGACCACCATGCTCACCAAGAACGCCTTCCTGGAGGAGATCCGCAAGCAATATGTGCTGACCGCACGGGCCAAGGGCCTGGGCGAGAACACCGTGCTCTGGAAGCACGTCTTTCGCAACGCGCTGATTCCCATCGTGACGGGCTTCCCGGCCGCTTTCATCGGTGCCTTCTTTACCGGCTCGCTGCTGATCGAGACCCTGTTTTCGCTCGACGGACTGGGCCTGCTGTCGTACGAGTCGGTGATGCGGCGCGACTACCCGGTGGTGCTGGGTACGCTCTACCTCTTCACGCTGATCGGCCTGGTAACCAAGCTGATCTCCGACCTGTGCTACGTCTGGGTCGATCCTCGGGTCAAGTTCGACTGATGAGCGAGATTTCTCCCTCTCCATCGCGACGCGCCTGGCTGCGCTTCAAGCGCAACCGCCTCGGTTACTGGAGCCTCGTGCTGTTCTGCGTACTCTTCGTGCTGAGCCTGGGCGCCGAGCTGATTTCCAACGACAAGCCGCTGCTCGCGCGCTACAACGGCCAGTGGTATGTCCCCATCCTGCAGAATGTGCCGGAGACGGCGTTCGGCGGCGATTTCCAGACGCCCACGGACTACCTGGACCCGTTCATCCGGCAGCAGTTCCGGCAGCCGGGCAACTTCGCCGTCTATCCGCTCAACCCCTACCACTACAGCACGATCAACTACTTCGCCCGCGAGCCCAACCCGGCCGCGCCGTCGGCGGACAACTGGCTGGGCACGGACGACCGTGGACGGGACGTGGCGGCGCGCCTGCTCTACGGCTTTCGCATTTCGGTGCTGTTCGCGCTTGCGCTGACACTGATCGGCGTCCTGCTGGGCGTCCTGACGGGAGCGATCCAAGGCTACTACGGCGGCAAGACCGACCTGTGGTTCCAGCGCTTCATCGAGATCTGGGGCTCCATGCCCGAGCTCTACCTGCTCATCATTTTTTCCGCCATGTTCGCGCCCAGTGTGGCGCTGCTGCTGATCCTGCTCAGCCTGTTCGGCTGGATGGGGCTGTCGGACTACGTGCGTGCGGAGTTCCTGCGCAACCGCCAGCTCGACTACGTGCGCGCCGCCCGCGCCATGGGCCTGTCCAACGGGCAGATCATCTGGCGCCACATCCTGCCCAACAGCCTGACGCCGGTCGTGACCTTTTTGCCGTTTCGCATGAGCGCGGCCATCCTGGCGTTGACCTCGCTCGATTTCCTGGGTCTGGGCGTGCCGCCGGGCACGCCATCACTGGGCGAGTTGCTGGCGCAGGGCAAGAACAATATCGATGCCTGGTGGATTTCGCTGTCCACCTTCGGCGTACTGGTGGTCACGCTGCTGCTGCTGACCTTCATGGGCGACGCCTTGCGCGACGCCCTCGATCCGCGCAAGGCTGACCGATGAGCCACAGGCTGCTGGATGTCCAGGACTTGCGTGTCGCCTTCGGCGGCAAGGAGGTCGTGCGCGGCATCGATTTTCAAGTTGAAGCCGGCGAGAAGGTCGCCTTGGTAGGCGAGTCCGGTTCCGGCAAGACGGTGACGGCGCTCAGCCTCCTGCGCCTGCTGCACGACGCCGAGGTGCGGGGGGCGACCCGCTTCAGCGGCAGCGAGGGGCCGGTTGACCTGCTGGCCTTGCCGCAGGCGCAACTGCGCGGTATCCGCGGGCGCGACATCGCCATGATCTTCCAGGAGCCGATGACGGCCCTCAACCCCTTGTTCACCGTCGGCGACCAGATTGCGGAGGTGCTGCAGCTCAAGCTGGGGCTGCCCCGGCCCGAGGCCCTGGCGCGCACCGTGCAGCTGCTGGCGGACACCGGCATCCCGCAGCCCGAGCAACGGGTCAACAGTTTTCCGCACCAGCTCAGTGGCGGCCAGCGCCAGCGCGCCATGATCGCCATGGCCCTGGCCTGCCAGCCACGCCTGCTGCTGGCCGATGAACCGACGACGGCGCTGGACGTCGCCCTGCGCGGCCAGATCCTGGACCTGCTGGACGGCCTGCAGCGCAGGCACGGCATGGCCGTGCTGATGATCACGCATGACCTGAACCTGGTGCGGCGTTTCGCCAGCCGCGTGATCGTGATGGAAAACGGCCGTATCGTGGAGCAGGGCCCTGTGTCCGAGGTCTTCGCACGTCCGCAGCATCCCTACACCCGCAGCCTCATCGACAGCCGGCCGGTGCGCGACGTGGCTGAGCCACCGGCAGGTGGCCCGCCCGTATTGCAGGCCCGGGCGTTGCAGGTGGGCTACCGCACGCCGTTGCCGGGCGTGCGCGGCTGGTTCCGGTACGGCGAGTTCGTGGCGGTGCGCGGCGCGGATTTCAGCATTCCGCCCGGGCACACGCTTGGCGTGATCGGCGAATCCGGCTCCGGCAAGTCGACGCTGGCGCTGGCCGCCCTGGGCCTGTTGCCGTTCCGCGGCGAGCTGGCCGTCGACGGCGGCACCTGGAGCGGCAAGCCGGCGCTGGACCGCGGCCTGCGGCAGCGGGTGCAGGTGGTGTTCCAGGACCCGTTCTCCTCCCTTTCACCTCGTCTCACGGTGGAGGAGATTGTGGGGGAGGGGCTGTCCATCCATCGACCATTGCTATCGAAAGCGGAGCGCAGGGGGGCGGTCGAGAAAGCGCTGGCGGAGGTCGGCCTGGGCGAAAGCCAGTTCCCCGGTCTGCTGCAGCGCTACCCACATGAGTTTTCGGGCGGCCAGCGCCAGCGCCTGGCCATCGCCCGGGCGCTGATCGTGGAGCCGCGCCTGCTCGTGCTGGACGAACCGACCAGCGCGCTGGACGTCACCATCCAGAAGCAGGTGCTGCAGTTGCTGCAGCGCCTGCAGCGCGAACGCGGCCTGAGCTATCTGCTGATCACCCACGACGTGGATGTGATCCGGGCCATGGCCCACGAGGTGCTGGTCATGAAAGGGGGCGAGATCGTCGAATCCGGCCCGGTGGCCGCCCTGCTGGACGCGCCGACCCATCCCTACACCCGCACGCTGGTGCAGGCAGCCGCCTGAAGGCGGGGCAGGCATGTGAAATCGCCTTGCAAATCAAGGCACTTAGCCCGATTTTCGGTTACAATACCGGCCATCTTGACCAAAAGGGCGGATATCAACCGCCCTTTTTTCATGGTCAATCGCTTTTAAGGGCAGGAATCAGCACACCCCATGGCGTTGCAGCAGATCGTCGAACAAACCGTGACCGGACTGGGTTACGACCTGGTGGAGACCGAGCGCTCCGCCGGTGGTTTGCTGCGTGTGACGATCGATCTGCCCTGGACGCCCGGCGCCCCGGAGCAGTTCGTCAACGTCGAGGACTGCGAAAAGGTCACGCGCCAGCTGCAGTATGCGCTGGAGGTCGAGGGCATCGAGTACAAGCGCCTGGAGGTGTCCTCGCCGGGTATCGACCGCCCGCTGCGGCACGAGCAGGATTTCGAGCGCTTTGCCGGTCACGTGGTCGACATCACGCTCAAGGCGCCCATGGGGGCGGCGGCCGGCGGCCAGGTGGCGGCCAATCGCAAGAAGTTCCGCGGCACGCTGGAACGCGTGGCGGGCGCCGACGGCAAGTCGGGCTGGCAGATCGTCTGGAGTGACGAGCCGGCGGTAAAGCCGGGCCAGAAGGTAAGCAAAAAACGCGCCCCGGCGCCGCTGCAGGCGCTGGGTTTTACGCTGGACGAATTGCGCGAGGCGCGACTGGCGCCGATCGTGGATTTCAAGGGCCGCAGGGATGCTGGGGCCGCAGGTCATTGAGGGTACTGGAGGGTTAAGCATGAATCGCGAACTGTTGATGCTGGTGGAAGCCATCTCGCGCGAGAAGAACGTCGAGCGCGATGTGGTGTTTGGTGCCGTGGAAGCGGCGCTGGCGCAGGCCACCAAGAAGCTGTACGAGGGCGACGTGGACATCCGCGTGGCGATTGACCGCGACACCGGCAACTACGAAACCTTCCGCCGCTGGCACGTCGTCCCCGACGAGGCCGGCCTGCAGCTGCCCGACCAGGAAATCCTGCTGTTCGAAGCCAAGGGGCAGATTCCGGACATCGAGGTCGATGAATACATCGAGGAGCCGGTGGAGTCCGTGCCGATCGGGCGCATCGGTGCCATGGCGGCCAAGCAGGTCATTCTGCAGAAGATCCGCGACGCCGAGCGCGAGATGCTGCTCAATGACTTCATGTCGCGCGGCGAGAAGATCTTCGTGGGCACCGTCAAGCGCATGGACAAGGGCGACATCATCGTCGAGTCCGGTCGCGTCGAAGGTCGCCTGCGCCGCGGCGAGATGATCCCGAAGGAAAACCTGCGCACCGGCGACCGTGTGCGCGCCATGATCATGGACGTGGATCTGACGCTGCGCGG
>JAJZUZ010000160.1 GCA_021845965.1 Pseudomonadota bacterium
CTGGCCGTCCGCCTGGGCATAAACCTCGGCCAGGGAGCGCAGCACGGAGTTGGAGCCGAACACCAGGTCGACGCGCGTGCCGGTCCACTTGACGGCGCCGGTCTTGCGGTCGCGGCCCTCGAAGCGGTCGCTGTTCTTCGAGACGGGCTTCCACTCGGTGGCCATGTCCAGCAGATTGACGAAGAAGTCGTTCGTCAAGGCGCCGGGTTTCGCCGTGAGCACGCCCTGCTGGCTGCCATCGTAGTTGGCGCCCAACACACGCAGGCCACCGACCAGCGCCGTCATCTCGGGCGCGGTGAGCGTGAGCAACTGCGCCTTGTCCACCAGCAAGTGTTCGGCCGGGATGCCCGACTTGGCCATGCTCGCATTGACGTAGTTGCGGAAACCGTCAGCCAGGGGCTCCAGGTATTTGAACGAATCCACATCGGTCTGCTCCAGCGTGGCATCCACACGGCCCGGCGCGAACGGCACCTCCACTGCGGAACCAGCAGCATTGGCCGCCAGCTCGATGCCGACACCGCCGGCCAGCACGATCACGTCCGCCAGCGACAGCTTGCCGTTCGCCTTCTGGATCGCCTCCAGCTTGGGCAGCACCCGGGCGGCGATCTGGTTGACGGCCCAGTCTTTCTGCGGCGCCAGCCGGAGGCGCGCGCCGTTGGCGCCGCCACGCTTGTCGCCACCGCGGAAGGTGGAGGCCGAGGCCCAGGCCGTGGTCACCAGCTCGGAGACGGGAATGCCCGCCGCGGCGATCTTCGCCTTGACGTCGGCAATGTCCGCGGCCGTGGGCTTGTGGATGGCCGCAGGCAGCGGGTCTTGCCAGAGCAGGTCTTCCTTCGGCACCTCCGGCCCCAGGTAGCGCGCCTTCGGCCCCAGGTCGCGGTGGGTCAGCTTGAACCAGGCGCGGGCGTAAGCGTCGGCAAAAGCCTGCGGGTCGTTCAGGAACCGGCGCGAGATCTTCTCGTAGGCCGGGTCGAAGCGCAGCGACAGGTCGGTCGTCAGCATGGTCGGCTTGCGCTTGGGCGCATCCGGCGTCGGGCCGGGGATGATGGCCGCGGCGTCCTTGGCTTCCCACTGGATGGCACCGGCCGGGCTCCGGGTCTGGACCCACTCGTACTTGAACAGGAACTGGAAGAAGTCGTTGCTCCAGCGCGCCGGCGTGGTGGTCCAGGTGACTTCCAGGCCGGAAGTGATGGCGTCCTTGCCCTTGCCGCTGCCGAACTGGTTGGCCCAGCCGAAGCCCTGCGTCTCCAGCGGCGCCGCTTCCGGATCGGCGCCGACGTTGTCGGCCGGACCGGCACCGTGGGTCTTGCCCAGGGTGTGGCCGCCGGCGATCAGGGCCACGGTCTCCTCGTCGTCCATGGCCATGCGCGCGAAGGTCTCGCGGATGTCCCTGGCAGCGGCCACGGGGTCGCCATTGCCATTGGGGCCTTCCGGGTTCACGTAGATCAGGCCCATCTGCACGGCCGCCAGCGGGTTCTCCAGGTCACGCTCGCCGCTGTAGCGGGCCTCGCCGGCCAGCCAGGCAGTCTCCTTGCCCCAGTACACGTCCTGGTCCGGTTCCCACACGTCTTCGCGGCCGCCGGCGAAGCCGAAGGTGCGAAAGCCCGCGTTCTCCAGCGCCACGTTGCCGGCCAGGATCATCAGGTCGGCCCAGGAGATCTTCTGGCCGTACTTCTGCTTGATGGGCCAGAGCAGGCGGCGGGCCTTGTCGAGGTTGCCGTTGTCGGGCCAGGAGTTCAGCGGGGCGAAACGTTGCTGGCCGCGACCGGCGCCGCCGCGGCCATCACCGACGCGGTAGGTGCCGGCGCTGTGCCAGGCCATGCGGATCAACAGGCCGGCGTAGCTGCCGAAGTCGGCCGGCCACCAGTCCTGGCTATCGGTCATCAGCTTGTTCAGGTCGGCCTTGAGCGCCGCATAGTCGAGTTTCTTGAATTCCGCCGCGTAGTTGAAGCGTTTGCCGAGCGGATTGGACTTCTCCGAATGCTGGGTCAGCAGATCAAGACGCAGTTGGTTGGGCCACCAATCCTTGTTTTGCGTGCCGCTGCCGGCGGCGCCGTGGAAGGGGCATTTGGCTTCGTTGGACATGGTTCTCTCCTTGGGACGTTGACTCGGGGGGTGTCACTTTCGGACCAGGAGCCTCAGTGGGCCTGCGCGAGCGCAGCCAGATATTCAAGCCATGCGCGGGCCGTGCCGGGGTTTTTGTACTGCTGCATGAACGACTCCTTGCTGAAAGTGGGTTCAGTCTAGGCGCCGGCTATTGATGCGACAATTTGATTGTCGATATCTATTGATTAGCGAAAAGCTATCTGTCGTTGCCGGGGTCGCGGCAGGAGGAGCGCCTCAGGTCATCAGACCGACCGCGCCCGAGAAAGTCAGGAAGGCGACCGCGGTGGAGACCAGGATGATGCGGGCGATGCGCCCGTTGTCGGCGCCGAAACGCTCGGCCAGCATCGAGACATTGCTGGCACTGGGCAGGGCGGCGATGAGCACCATGACCGTGAGGGCAAAACGGTTCAAAGGCACGCCCAGCTGGATGGCACCGATGCCCACCAGCAGCACCAGCAGCGGGTGCAGCAGCAGCTTGAACACAGCCACCGGCACGAAATCACGCGCCGGAATCGGCGGATGCTTGCTCTCCACAGTGACGATCTGCGAACGCGCCAGCACGGCGCCGATGGTGAACAGCGCCACCGGCGAGGCGGCGTCGGCCAGCAGGCCCACGGTCTTGTTGACGACGGCGGGCAGCTCCAGCTGCACAGAGGAGGCCACCCCGCCCAGCAGGATGGCCCATGGCATGGGATTGGTGAGCATGCCGCGCAGGGCTTTCTGCACCGCCACCGCCATGCCATGCTTGTCCGCCCCGTCCAGGCGCGAGAGGGCGATGCACAGCGAGGTGGTGATCACCATGTCGACCACGATGGTCACGATGGCCGGCCCGGCCGCTGCCGCACCCAGCAGGGCCACCAGCAGCGGCACGCCCATGAAGCCGGTGTTGGGGAAGGCGGCCACCAGCGCACCGAAGGAGGCGTCGTTCCAGCGGATGTGCGCATTCAAGGTGACGGCAATCGTGAAGCCCACCATGATGAAGGCGCACAGCAGCCAGACGCTGAAGACGGCGTAGTCCAGCAGCTCCGCAATCGGCGTGGTGGCACCGAAGCGGTACAGCATGCAGGGCAGGGCGAAGAACAGGACGAAGCCGTTCAGGCCGGGAATGGCCTCCAGCGCCAGCATGCGACGGCGGGCGGCGATATAGCCACACAGGACCAGGGCGAAGAAGGGAAAGGTGACCGAGAAGATTTGCAGCACGGGCTCTATTGTCGCTGCTACGAAAAAATCGCTCGGTATGATTCCCGGAAGTACCTCAATTCCGCATGTCGTCATCCCCCTCCCACGGCCTCAATCTCGCGCAGCAGGACGCCGTCAATTACCTGCACGGTCCCTGCCTGGTGCTGGCCGGCGCCGGCTCCGGCAAGACGCGCGTCATCACGCACAAGATCGGCCGCCTGATCCAGGCCGGGCTGGAACCGAAGCGCATCGCCGCCATCACCTTCACCAACAAGGCCGCTGCCGAGATGCGCGAGCGCGCCAAGGGCCTGATCGGCAGGGCCGCCAAGGAGGTGCGCATCTGCACCTTCCACGCCCTGGGCGTGCACCTGCTGCGCGAAGACGGCGAGGCCGTGGGCCTGAAACCCCAGTTCTCCATCCTCGACAGCGACGACGTCACCAGCATCCTGAAGGACGCCGGCGGCAGCACGGATGCCGCTACCGCGCGCCAGTGGCAGTGGACCATCAGCCTGTGGAAGAACCTGGGGCTGAACGCGGCCCAGGCCGAGGCGCAGGCGGCTGACGACAACGAGCGCATCACCGCGCGCATCATGGCGCGCTACGAGGAGCGGCTGGCCGCCTACCAGAGCGTGGATTTCGACGACCTGATCGGCCTGCCGCTCAAGCTGCTGCGCGACCACCCGGAGGTCCGCAGCAAGTGGCAGCAGATCATGGGCCACATCCTGGTGGACGAATACCAGGACACCAACGCGACGCAGTACGAGCTGCTCAAGCTGCTGGTGCCCGCTGACCCGGCCCAGGCGCGCTTCACCGCCGTGGGCGACGACGACCAGTCCATCTACGGCTGGCGCGGCGCCACGCTGGACAACCTGAAGAAGCTGCCGATCGATTTTCCGAGCCTGAAAGTCATCAAGCTGGAGCAGAACTACCGCTCCACCGGCGCCATCCTGCAGGCGGCCAACAACGTGATCGGCCCCAACCCCAAGCTCTTCCCCAAGAAGCTGTGGAGCGACCTGGGCGAAGGCGAGCCGGTGCGCGTGGTGGACGCCGACAACGAGGAGCACGAGGCCGAGCGCGCGGTGGCCCGCATCCAGAGCCTGCGCTCCAGTTCGCAGCACAAGGAGTTCAGGGACTTCGCGGTGCTCTACCGCGCCAACCACCAGGCCAAGGTCTTCGAACAGGCCCTGCGCAAGGCACAGATCCCCTACAAGGTTTCGGGCGGGCAGAGTTTCTTTGACCGCGCCGAGATCCGCGATCTCTGCGCCTGGTTCCGCCTGTGGGTCAACAACGACGACGACCCGGCCTTCCTGCGTGCCGTCACCACGCCCAAGCGCGGCATCGGCCACCAGACCTTGCAGCAGCTGGGCACGTTCGCCAGCCAGTACAAGGTCAGCCTGTTCGAGGCGCTGTTTTCCTCTTCGCTGCCGTCGGTGCTCAATGCGCGCGCGGTGGGCAGCCTGCACGAATTCGGCCGCTACGTGAACGACCTCGAATACCGGGCCCGCCACACCGAGGGGGCGGAAGACGCCATGGCCTTCCTCATGGACTGGCTCAAGGAAATCGGCTACGAGAAGCACCTGTACGACAGCGAAGACAACGAGAAGCTCGCCGCCTCGCGCTGGACCAATGTGATGGACTTCTGCGACTGGATGGCCAAGCGCTGCGGCGGCCAGATCGACGACACGGCCGGCGTGACGCTGACCAGCGAGAAGAAATCGCTGCTGGAAGTGGCGCAGACCATCTCGCTGCTCTCGACCATCAGCGAGCGCGAGCAGGACCAGAACGTGGTGACGCTGTCCACCCTGCACGCCGCCAAGGGCCTGGAGTGGCCGCACGTGATGCTGGTGGGCGTGACCGAAGGCATGCTGCCCTTCAAGCTCGACGACGGTGCCGATTCATTGGGTGGCTCCACGCGCGAGCACGAAAGCGCGAACGACAACATCGCCCAACGCCTGCAGGAAGAGCGCCGCCTGATGTACGTGGGCATCACGCGCGCCCAGCGCACGCTGGCCGTGAGCTGGCCCAAGAAGAAAAAGAAGGGCCGCGAGATGGTGAGTGCCCAACCGA
>JAJZUZ010000161.1 GCA_021845965.1 Pseudomonadota bacterium
GCGGCAAGGACGTGGTGCTGGTGGACACGGCCGGGCGCCTGCCGACGCAGCTGCACCTGATGGACGAATTGAAGAAGATCAAGCGCATCATTGCGAAGGCCGACAGTGCCACCGCCGGGCCGCCCCAAGGTGGCACCGCCCCCTCGGGGGGCAGCGCAGCACACGACGTGGCAAGCGTGGGGGTCCACAGCTCCGCACCGCACGAGGTGCTGCTGGTCATCGACGGCAACACCGGGCAGAATGCGCTGGCGCAGGTGCGCGCCTTCGACGAGGCGCTGCAGCTGACCGGCCTGATCGTCACCAAGCTGGACGGTACGGCCAAGGGTGGCGTGCTGGCCGCCATTGCGCGCGAGCGGCCGGTGCCGGTGTATTTCATCGGCGTGGGCGAGAAGCTGGACGAGCTGGAAACCTTCAAGGCACGCGAGTTCGCACAGGCGCTGCTGGACTGAGCAAGAAGGCCGGTTCGCGGCATTAGTTCACGGAAATTCCTCACATCGGCGCACGGTGTGAGCGCTTGCCGTATTGCGCGCCTGCGCAGGCGCGGCAGAATGGATTGCGCCCGTCCGACCTGCCCCGTTCCCGCAGGTGCACGCAGGCCCGCGAGAGGTCCGCCAAATTTTCACATCCGCCCGCTCCGAGCCGTCGCCCCAGGAAGTCGCTGCCGACCGCATCTCCTGGCAGCCCACGCTGACCTTCCTGCGCTACGCCATCATCACCATCGTCACCGGGGCGGTGAGCTTCGTATTCGTGGTGGTCGGCTTCATGCCGCAACACATGGGGCAGGCCTGGGGCGCCATGGCGCTGGCGGTGGTGGCCCTGGTCGGCGCGGTGCTGCTGCGGCTGCAGCGCTACATGGCGGCGGTGACCTGGATGGCCTCCGGCGTCTGGCTCTGCGTGACGGGCATTGCCCTGTTCCATGAGGGCCTGCGCACGCCCATCTTTTTCGTGCATCCGCTGATCGTCTTCTTCCTCGGCTGGGTGGTCAGTGCGCGCGCAGCGCTGATCACGGCGGCCATCACCACCGCCTCCATCGTGGGCTTCGTGCTGGCGCCCGGGCTGGGCTGGCATCCGGACACGCCGCAGGCCCCGCCCATCCTGCACGCGATCATCCAGGTGGCCGTGCTGCTGCTGTCGGCCGCGCTGGTGATCTATCTGGTCCGTGCCTACCGCCGGCAGCTCGAGGACATGGAGCGCGCCAATCGGGAAGCCGCGCACGCCAACGCGGTGCTGCGACAGTCGGAGCTCAAGTTCGCCACGGCCTTTGCCTCCAGCCCGGTGGCGGCCTCGATGGCCACGCTCGAAGAAGGCCGCATCATGGAGGTCAATGCCAACTTCGAGCGCGACTTCGGCTGGAGCCAGGTCGACGTGGTCGGGCGCACCGCGGTGGAGGTCGGCTTGTGGCCCGACATCCAGCGCCGGCAGCACTTTGCCGATCTGCTGTTGCGCCACGGACGGACCGTGAACTTCGAAACGATCTGGCGGCACCGCAACGGCGAGCTGCGCAACGTCAGCATTTCGGGCGAGATCATCGAAATCGACGGCCAGCGCTGCATCCTCGCCTACACCACGGACATCACGGCGCGCAAGGCCGCAGATGAGCAGATCCAGCGCCTGGCCTTCTACGACCCGCTGACCGGCCTGCCGAATCGCCGCCTGCTGATGGACCGGCTGGAGCTGGCCATGGCCGCCTGCCTGCGCCATCAGCGCCAGGGTGCCCTGCTGTTCATCGACCTGGACAACTTCAAGACCCTCAACGACAGCTACGGCCACGACAAGGGCGACCTGCTGCTCAAGCAGGTCGCCACGCGGCTGGTGGACCACGTGCGCGAGGACGACACGGTGGCGCGGCTGGGCGGTGACGAGTTCGTGGTCATGCTGGAAGACCTGCACGCCGACGCCGTGGAGGCCGCCACGCAGGCCGAGACGGTGGCGCGCAAGATCATGAGCGCGCTGAACGAAAAATACGATATCCGCCCGCTGAGCTTTCACAGCACGCCCAGCGTGGGCATCACGCTGTTCGGAACGCGGCACGAGAGCGCGGAGGAACCGATCAAGCGGGCCGACCTGGCCATGTACCAGGCCAAGGGCGCCGGGCGCAACACGGTCCGCTTCTTCGACCCGCGCATGCAGGCCGTGATGAACGAGCGCGCGGCGATGGAACGCGATCTGCGGCTGGCCATCCAGTCGCAGCAGTTCACGCTGCATTACCAGCCCCAGGTGCAGCGCGGTGGCCTGGTCAGCGGGGTGGAGGTGCTGTTGCGCTGGCCGCACCCGCAGCGCGGCCTGGTGCCACCGGCGGACTTCATTGCGCTGGCGGAGGAGACCTGCCTGATCGTGCCCATCGGCGCTTTCGTGCTGGAGCAGGTCTGCGCGCAGCTCGCGCACTGGTCGACCCGCCCGGGCATGAGCCATCTCACGCTGTCGGTGAACGTCAGCCCGCGCCAGTTCCAGAAGGAGGATTTCGTCGAGCAGGTGCTGGGCGCGCTGGCGCGCAGCGGCGCACCGCCGCAGCGCCTCAAGCTGGAGCTGACCGAAAGCCTGCTGATTGCCAACGTCGACGAGGTGATCCGCAAGATGGATGCGCTCAAGGCGCACGGCGTCGGTTTCTCGCTGGACGATTTCGGCACCGGCTATTCCTCGCTCGCCTACCTCAAGCGCCTGCCACTGGACCAGCTCAAGATCGACCAGGGCTTTGTGCGTGACATCCTCGTCGACCCGAACGACGCGGCGATCGCGCGCATGGTGATCGTGCTGGCCGAGAGCCTGGGCCTGGAGGTGATGGCAGAGGGCGTGGAGACGGTGGAGCAGCAGCAGGCGCTGCAGGCGCAGGGTTGCCATGCCTACCAGGGCTATCTGTACAGCCGGCCGCTGCCGGTGGATGCCTTCGAAGCCCTGGCGAGCCGCCCGGGCTGGCCGGTGCTCACACCGGCCAGGCAGCGTATTTAGCGCACCAGCAGGCGGCCCGGCGCCTCGCCCGTGATCTCGCCGATCTCGGCCGCGGCCTCGAAGCCGTGCCGGCGGAAGATGGCCAGCACCTGCGGCACCGTCTCGGGCGTGCAGCTCACCAGCAGGCCGCCGCTGGTCTGCGGGTCGGTCAGCAGGGCCTGGTCCACGGCAGAGAAGCCCGCAGGCAGCGTGACATTGCTGCCATAACCCGCCCAGTTGCGGCCGGAGGCGCCGGTCACCATGCCCTGCGCGGCCAGTTCACGCACGCCCGGCAGCAGCGGCACCTTGGCCCAGTCGATCTGCAGCGTGCAGTTGGCGCCACGCGCCAGCTCCAGGCCATGGCCCGCCAGGCCGAAGCCGGTGACGTCGGTGAGCGCGTGCACACCGCTCAGCTCGGCCAGCTCGGGGCCCGGCGTGTTGAGCTTGGTGGTGGTGGCGATCATCTGCGCGTAGCCCTCGGCGCCCAGTGCCTCCTTCTTCAGCGCCGCCGACAGCACGCCCACACCCAGTGGCTTGCCCAGGATCAGGCGGTCACCCACGCGGGCGTCCGCATTGCGCTTGACGCGCTTGGGATGCACCAGGCCCATGGCCACCAGGCCGTAGATGGGCTCGACGGAATCGATGGTGTGGCCGCCGGCGATCGGGATGCCCGCGGCCTTGCAGACGGCCTGCCCGCCGGCCAGGATCTTGCCGATGGTGTCGGTGGACAGCACGCTGATGGGCATGCCCACCAGGGCCAGCGCCATGATGGGCTTGCCGCCCATGGCGTAGACGTCGGAGATGGCGTTGGTGGCGGCGATGCGGCCGAAGTCGAACGGATCGTCGACGATGGGCATGAAGAAGTCGGTGGTCGCAATCAGCGCCTGCTCGTCATTGATCTGGTAGACGGCCGCGTCGTCGGCCGTCTCGATGCCCACCAGCAGCTCGGGCGGCACGGGCATGCCGCTGCCGCTCTTGAGAATTTCCGACAGCACCCCCGGCGCAATCTTGCAGCCGCAGCCGCCGCCGTGCGAAAGCGAGGTCAGGCGGGGTTCGGACTGGGGGGCGAGGACAGCATTCATGATGGGATGAGATCTTGCAGCAAGGCCAGCAGGCCGGCCTGCTCGGCAGCGGGCGCGAACAGCGGCGCGCGAAGGCGACATTGTGCCTCCAAGCGGGAAACCGTGCTGGCGTCGGCATTCATGTCGTCGCGGGCGCGGCGCAGCAGATCCGCCAGCGCCGCGGCGTCACCCCAGGGGAAGTAGCCGCCGTAGTCCGCGCCCAGCATGCCCACATTGCCCGGGATGCGCGACGCCAGCACCGGCGTGCCGCTGCATACCGCCTCCATGAGCACGTGGGCACCGCCCTCCATGCGGCTGCAATGCACCAGCAGGTGGGCGCGCTGGATGCGGCGGCGCGCAGCCTCGTGCGGCACGCCGCCGAGCCAGCGGTAGTGGGGGCACTCGGCCATGGTGGCGCGCGCCGCCGTGCCCAGGGCCGGGTCGAGCGCGTCGCCGATGTGGTCGATGTGGATGTCGCTGCGGTCACGCAGCAGGCGCGCGGCCTCGAACAGGGTCTGGGGCGACTTCTCCTCGCGCAGGTGGCCCACCATCACGGCGCGCAGGTGCTGCGCCGTCTTGGCCAGCGGCTGGCGCGTGGTGGTGGACTGGTAGAGCACGCGCGTCTTGGCGCGGTAGGCATCGGGCAGTTCCAGCGGCCCCTGCTCCTGCAGCACCACCAGCTGCTGCGCCAGCGCCAGCGAGCGCTTGGCGGCGGCGTCCTCGTGGATGTCGCGGTAGAGGTCGGTGCCGGTCAGCACCACTGCCAGGCCGCGCCCCGGATGGTGTTCGGCCCAGGCCGCAATCAACGCTGCCGTGCGGCGCGCGTGCAGGGCCAGCATCGCCACCGCCTGCGGGTGTTCGCCGGGCTGCCAGGCCTTGACGATCTGCGTGCGGTACTGGCCGGCCAGCAGGCGCGACCAGCGCCACGCCGTCTGCCAGTTGCCATTGTTGGCGTCGGCCAGCGCCGGGCTGGCGATGAGGATCAGGGGCAGGGACATGCGGCAGAAACGAGGGTCAGTCGCGCGCCCAGAACACGGCGAACCAGTGGTGCTCGTCGGTCCAGACCTGCGTGTGCGCGAAGCCGGCCTCATGCAGCAGGGTCTCAAAGTCGGGCAGGCGGTACTTGCAGGAATTCTCGGTGTGGATGCGCTCGCCCTGCGCAAAGCGGCGCGCGCCGCCGTCCCAGCGCACGGCCACGTCGCGCGCCGCCTGCAGATGCATCTCGATGCGCGAAGCCGCCTCATTGAAGAAGGCCACGTGCTGCCAGTCGGGCAGGTGGAAGTCGCTGCCGATCAGGCGGTTCACGTGCAGCAGCAGGTTGCGGTTGAAGGCGGCGGTGACACCGAGCGCATCG
>JAJZUZ010000162.1 GCA_021845965.1 Pseudomonadota bacterium
GCACGCTGGCGACCCAGGCGACCGGGGCGAAGCTCTTCACCGGGTCGTAGGGCAGCTTGGGATAGATGGCCGGTGCCACGGCCAGGTTGCCGATGTGCGCCATCAGCAGCGTGTAGCCATCGGGGGCAGCCTTGGCGACGCGATCCGCGCCGAGTGAGCCGCCGGCGCCCGGTACGTTGTCGATCACCACCGCCTGGCCCCAGGCGTCATGCAGTTTCTGGGCAATCGCTCGGCCCAGGATGTCGGAGGTGCCGCCGGGCGCGAAGGGCACGACGAGATGGATGGGCTTGCTCGGCCAGGCCTGGGCCTGGACGGCGGCCGCGGCGCACAGGGCCACGGTGCCGAGCAGCAGCGCGCGTTTGGAGAGCTGGATCATGGTGGCTCGAATCAGGGGTGGTGTGGTCAGAAGCGGAACGTTTCACCCGGCTGCAGCGGCACCACGCGGGTGGCGGTGTTGCCCAGCGCCTGCTGGTACTGCTGGGGCGTGCCCTGGTTGAGCGGATTGGTGCCGTAGTGCATGGGGATGGCGACGCGCGGCTTGATCCACTCGCGGGTGGCGTAGGCGGCGTCCTTCGGGTCCATGGTGAAGTTGCCGCCGATGGGGATCAGCAGCACGTCCGGCTTGTAGTAGGACCCGATGAACTGCAGGTCCGAGAACAGGCCGGTATCGCCCATGTGGTAGATCTTCTGGCCATTTTCCAGCTCGATGATGAAGCCGATCGGCTCACCCCCATAGTGCGATTCGTTCTTGTTCGTCGCCGGGTTCTTCCAGACGTAGAGCGAGGAATGCTCGGCCCGCACGGCGGTGATCTTCAGGCCGGGCACGTCGGGGAAGGGCACGACGGTGCCGGACTTGTTCATGCGCGGCGTCAGCTCGGGCGGCAGCACACCGAGCGTGTTCAGCGTCATGTTCAGGTCGCCCGGCGCATAGACGCGCGCCTTGTTCATCAGGGCCAGGTCGGGTGCGTCGGCGATGTGGTCGAAGTGGGCATGGGTGACCAGGATCAGATCCACCTTGCCCAGCTTGCTGAGATCCTTGTAGCCGGCCGGGGTCTTGGGGTTGCTGCGCAGCCAGGGGTCGGTGACGATCACCTTGCCGCTGGGCGTGGTCAGCCGGAACGCGGACTGGCCCAGCCACAGCAGTTCGGCCTGGCCCTGGGCGGGCGGTGTGGCGGGTGGCGGCGCCAGGGTGCTGCACGCCGCCGTGAGCAGGGTGGCGGCCAGGGCGATGGACAGGCGGAGCAGGTGGTGGCGCGTGGTTGTCTCTCTTGTTGTGGGCGTAGCGGCCGAGCATAGGCGCGGCGGCCGGCGAGGGCAAGCAGGGACAACGATCAGGCCATCACGATCCGTGATGGAACTCGGCCATGGGCCGGGACGATGGCTAGAGCGTGGCCTCGACCAGGCGCCGCAATTCGGGCGTCAGTTCCGGCAGGAGGCCGAACCAGTGCTGGAAGGCCGGCCGGGCCTGGTTCAGCAGCATGCCCAGCCCATCGACCGCGATGTGGCCGCGTTCGCGGGCGGCGGCCAGCAAGGGCGTCTCCAGCGGCACGTAGACGATGTCCGACACCAGGGCGTGGCGCGGCAGGCGTTCCAGCCGAATGTCCAGCGGGTCCTGCCCTTTCATGCCCAGGCTGGTGGTGTTGACCAGCAGTGCGGCGTCTTCCAGCGCTTCCTCGCGCTGTTCCCAGGGCACGGCGCGGATGGGGGCACCAAACTCGGCGGCCAGCGCCTGCGCCTTGTCCAGGCTGCGGTTGCACAGGCGGATGTCCTTCGCACCGCGTTCGGCCAGCGCCACCAGGATGGCGCGCGCCGCACCGCCCGCGCCCAGCACCGTGACCGGGCCGGCATCGGCGCGCCAGGCCGGCTGCGCGTCAAGCAGGCTCTGGATGTAGCCGTAGGCGTCGGTGTTGTAGCCGGCCAGGGTCCCGTCCTTTTCCACGACGACGGTGTTGATGGCGCCGATGCGCGCGGCCAGCGGGTCGATACGGTCGACCAGCGGCATGGCCGCCACCTTGTGCGGGATGGTGATGTTGCAGCCGGCAAAACCCAGTGCGCGCAGGCCGCGCACGGCGTCGGTTATGCGCTCGGGCTGCACCGGCAGCAGCACATAGCTGCCGTTGAGGCCGTAGTGGCGGATCCAGTAGTTGTGGATGGCGGGCGAGCGCGAATGCGCCACGGGCCAGCCCATCACGCCGGCCAGGATAAAGGGCTTGTCGGTAACCATGGGGTGTTGTTCTATGTTCTGGGTTCAGGCCGCCGGCGCGGGTGCGCCGAAGATGTCCGAGGCGACCTGCTGGATCAGCTCGATCATCGCCTGCTGCGTCATCGTGGTCGTGCGGCCGGCGGCCGTGGCCAGCGCCAGCCGGCCCACCAGCGGCGGCTGGCCGATGGGGCGGGCCTGGTAGGCCTCGGGGCGGCTGCTCATGGCCAGTGAATACTTGGGCAGGATGGCGTAGCCGGCGCCATCGGCCACCAGGTCCAGGATGGCGGCCACACCGTCAATCTCCAGGCTGATCTCGGGCTTGCAGCCGATGGCCGCCATCTCCGCCTCCACCACCATGCGGATGGCATTCGGGCGGCTGGGGATGACCAGGGGCAGGGTGCTGACGTCCTTCAGGCTGATGGCCTCGGCCGCCGTCTTGCCCTTGGGCGGGCGCGGCCCGATCAGCAGCAATTCCTCGTCCATCAGCGGCAGGGTTTCCAGGTCGGGGCTGGGCGCGGGATGGTAGAGCAGGGCGATGTCCAGGCGGCCGGTCAGCAGGCCTTCCTGCATGGAGATGGTCAGGCCCTCGCTGATGGACAGCGCGGCATTGGGCAGGCGCTTGCGGAAGGCGCGCGTAAGTGGCACCGTCATCATCTTGGCGATGCTGGGCGGCAGGCCCAGCGCCACGCGCCCGGCCAGCGCACCGCGCACGCGGCCCAGGTCCTCGCGCGCGCGCTCCACCTGGTGCAGGATGCCGCGGCCGTGTTCCAGCAGCAGCTTGCCGGCTTCGGTGGTGGTGACCCCGCGGCCGTTGCGCAGCAGCAGGTTCTGCCGCAGTTCCACTTCGAGCAGGCGCACCTGGCGGCTCAGCGCCGGCTGGGCGATGTTCAGCACGCCGGCGGCACGGGTGAAGCTGCCCAGTTCGGCCACACGCACGAAATATTCGAGTTGCTTCAGGTCCATGGTTTGCGGGATAGCTTGGATTGCATTATGCCGAAATGCGATACCTGCTAGTAAGCGCCCCGCCTTGGCGTGGCGCGCCCGCGTGGCCACAATTCGTGTCTATTCTTATGAACTTGCTGTCCTCCATCCTCTCTTCATGAGCACTACCCTCCAGGGCATATCTTCCATGGCGACCAAGCTGGTGCTGGCCGATCTGGCGCAGGCGTGGGCGCAGCACGGCGGCCAGCCCGTGGCCATCGAGTCCGTCGGTGGCGTGGATGCCGCGAAACGCGTGCAGGCCGGCGAGGCTTTCGATGTCGCGTTTCTGGCGGCCGATGCCATCGACAGGCTCATCGCCTCCGGCCAGGTGCTGCCCGGCAGCCGCGTCGATCTGGTGCGCTCCGGCGTGGCCGTGGCCGTGCGCGAAGGGGCGCCGCGACCCGACATTGCCAGCGAGGACGCGGTTCGCCAGGCGGTGCTGGGCGCGCGCAGCCTGAGCTACTCCACCGGTCCCAGCGGCGTGGCGCTGGCCAGGCTGTTCGAGCGCTGGGGCATCTCGGAGCAGATCCGGGACCGCATCGTCACCGCGCCGCCGGGCGTGCCCGTGGGCTCGCTGGTGGCCCAGGGCGAGGTGGAGCTGGGCTTCCAGCAATTGAGCGAACTCATGCACCTGCAGGGCATCACCGTGCTGGGCCCGCTGCCGCCGGCCATCCAGATCATCACCACCTTCTCGGCCGGCGTGTGCACGACCAGCCGCCAGCCCGAGGCGGTGCGCGCCCTGCTGGCGGCCATGAGTGCGCCCGAGACGGCCGACATCAAGCGGCGCCACGGCATGGAGCCGGCCTGAACCCGATTTGAATTCCCGGAGACTGTAATGAAAAAGAACCCCATGATCATCGACTGCCACGGCCACTTCACCACCGCGCCCAAGGCACTGGAGAACTGGCGCAACCAGCAGATCGCCGGCATCAAGGACCCGGCGCTCATGCCCAAGGTCGCCGACCTGAAGATCAGCGACGACGAGCTGCGCGAGGCCATCGAGACCAACCAGCTCAAGCTGATGAAGGAGCGCGGCTCCGACCTCACCATCTTCAGCCCGCGCGCCAGCTTCATGGCGCACCACATCGGCGACTTCAATGTCTCCAGCACCTGGGCCGCCATCTGCAACGAGCTGGTCTACCGCGTCACCCAGCTGTTCCCGGATCACTTCATCGGCGCTGCCATGCTGCCGCAGTCGCCCGGCGTCGATCCCAAGACCTGCATCCCCGAGCTGGAGAAATGCGTCAAGCAGTACGGCAATGTGGGTATCAACCTCAACCCTGACCCAAGCGGTGGCCACTGGACCAGCCCGCCGCTGACCGATCGCCACTGGTACCCCATCTACGAGAAGATGGTGGAGTACGACATCCCGGCCATGATCCATGTGTCGACCAGCTGTAACGCGTGCTTCCATACCACGGGCGCGCACTACATCAACGCCGACACGACGGCGGTGATGCAGCTGATCCAGGGCGACCTGTTCAAGGACTTCCCGACGCTGAAGTTCATCATCCCGCACGGCGGCGGCGCCGCGCCCTACCACTGGGGCCGCTACCGCGGCCTGGCGCAGGAGATGAAGAAGCCGCTGCTCACCGAGCACCTGCTGAAGAACATCTACTTCGACACCTGCGTCTACCACCAGCCCGGCATCGACCTCCTGACCAAGGTGATTCCGGTCGACAACATCCTGTTTGCGTCCGAGATGATCGGTGCCGTGCGCGGCATCGACCCCGAGACCGGCGCCTACTACGACGACACCAAGCGCTACATCCAGGCCACGCCGCACCTGAACGAGGAGCAGCGCTACAAGGTCTACGAAGGCAACGCCCGCCGCGTCTTCACACGCCTGGACGCCGCCCTCAAGGCCAAGGAAGCCAAGTGACTTTGCGGGACAGATCGCAGTCTGCGCAGCGGACCAGCTCTGTCCCCAACTGACTAGACCGACAGACTGAAAGAGGAAACACCATGAGCGTCAACGCACCCCTGGGCATCGTCAAGCGCAACATCGTGCGCGCCGACGCTGCCGCCACCGACAAGCTGGCCAAGTACGGCGTGGCCACCGTGCACGAGGCCCAGGGCCG
>JAJZUZ010000163.1 GCA_021845965.1 Pseudomonadota bacterium
GTTGATCTTGAGCACCTTGCCGGCGATGGGCGACTTGATGGCCCAGCTGCGCAGGCCGGTGCCGCCCTGGCCGAAGGTGCGGATGGCGATGCGGGCCTGCTGCAGCTCGTGTTGCGCGGCATGCTCATCGAGCAGGGCACTGTCGAGTTCCTTCTGGCGCAGGCGTACGGTGAGCCGCCCGGTCTCGTTCTGTGTGGGCGAGACAAAGCCCTGCTGGGCCAGGGTTTCGCTGCGCTTGAGGTCGGCCACGGCCTGGTCCAGCGCGGCGCGGGCCCGCTCGGCACTGGTGCCGGCGCGACGCACGGCAGCTTCCAGTGCGCCGATGCGCTCGTCCTGCTCGCGGCGGGTGCGTTCGTCCAGCAGGCCGGGCATGATGGGCCACAGCGTGGCGAGCACGGCGTCGCGCACGACGGTGTCGCCCTCCTTGAGCGCGATGCGCTGCACGCGGCCGGTGAGCGGCGTGGAGACCACGTAGCGCTCGCGCAGCCGGGTCTTGCCGTCTTCCTGCACGGCACGCTCGAACGGGCCGCGGCTGAGGGCGCCGAACTCCACCTCGGTGGCCTGCGGCCAGAAGGCCCAGACCAGCAGGAGCGCGGCGAGCAGCGCCGCCGCGGCGATCCATAGTTGCTTCTTGGTCATCTTCATGCTTGAGCTTCCCTAGTATTGTTGCTATTCGCGCGTCTTGAGCACGCCCACCAGGTCCAGTGTGTCGATGCGCCGGCGCACGATGAGTGCGCTGGCCACGCCGGCGGCCACGACTGTGATGGCCGCGTAGGCATAGGTGGGAGGGCGGATGATGAGGGGGAAAAAGAATTCGTCCGTCTTGATGAGCTGCACGATGCCCGCGGCGAGCCAGTAGCCGCCCGTCAGGCCCAGCGGGATGGCGAGCAGGATCTCCAGCGCCAGCTCGCCCAGCAGGAAGGATGAAACCTCGCCGCGCGTGAAGCCCAGCACGCGCAGGCTGGCCAGCTCCCAGGCCCGTTCGGCCAGGGCGATGCGGGCGTGGTTGTAGACCACGCCCACGGCAATGATGCTGGCGAAGACGGTCAGGATGGCGCTGAAGACGAGCACGTTGCGCGCCGTGATCTCCTCGATATTGCGCAGCATCACGCTCTTGCTGAAGGCGGCGGCCACGCGCGGCAGGCTCTTGAGGCGCTCCAGCAGCTCGGCCTCGTGGCCCGGCTCCACCAGCAGGGCGGCCGAGTTGATCACATCGCCCTCCTGCAGCAAACGGTTGAGGCTGCGCCGCTCGATGTAGGCGCCCATGCCCATCATCTCCTGCACCGTGCCCATGACGGGCAGCTCCAGCACCTGGCGCCGGCCTTCGAGCAGCTCGACGCGCACCGTGTCGCCCGGCTTGAGGTGCAGGCGTTCGGCCAGCCGGTCGGTGAGCAGCAGGCCGTCGGCGGGGGGCTCGAAGCTGCGGTGGGCCACGTCGACGATGCGCTGCAGCTGCGGATCGGGCGTGCGTCCCTGCACGCTGCCGCGCCAGTCGAGCGGGCCGTGGACCAGGCGCACGCTGACGCTGCGCGTGCCCTCGACGGCCGTGACATGCGGCAGGCGCGCGAGTTCGTGGGTGATGCGGGCGGGCGCCGCCTCGACCAGGGAGATGATCACGTCGCCGCGCAGCACCAGGCGGAACTGGGTGTGCAGCAGCAGGTCGATGGTGTCGCGCCAGAAGGTGCCGCTGATGACGATGGCCATGGAGGCGGCAATGCCGAGGATGGTGAGCACCGTGCGCAGCGGGCGCCGCTGCATGGTGCGCAGCACCATGCGCACGGCCGGGCTGAACCAGGCGCGCAGGCCCCAGGTCTCGACGAAGCTGGGCCGAATTCGCCCGGGAGACGGCGGGCGCATGGCCTCGGCCGGGGCCAGGCTCACGGTGGCCGAGATCGCGTGCCAGGTGGCGCCCAGCGCCGCCAGCAGGGTGAGCCCGGTGGCCGCCAGCACCAGCAGCGGCCGCACGCGGTAGCGCAGTTCGGGGAAGCGGAACACGTCGGCATACAGGCCCGAGAACCAGTGGCCCAGCCAGCCGCCCACGGCCAGCCCCAGCAGGATGCCGAGTGTGACGATGAGCAGCACGAGCTTGACGTAGTGCAGCCCGATGGCCCAGTTGTCATAACCCAGCGCCTTGAGCGCGGCGATCTGCTCGCGCTGGGTGGCGATCTGGCGGCTCAGCACCACGTTGAGCAAGAAGGCCGCCACGGCCAGGAAGATGCTGGGCAGCACGGTGCCCATGACGCGCTGCTCCTTGATCTCCGAGCTGAGCATGCGGTGCGACATCTGCTCGTCGCGGCCGTAGGAGCGGGTGCCGCCGTAGGGCGCCAGCAGGCGGTCCAGGCCGGCAATCACCTGCCCCTCGCTGGCGCCGGGCGCCAGCCGCACGGCCACCTGGTTGAAGGCGCCTTCCATGTTGTAGGCGGCCGCCAGGGCCTGGCGGTCCAGCCAGAAGACGCCAAAGCCGCGCAGATCCGGCGAGCCGCCCATGCCGGCAAAGACGTATTCGGGCGACAGGGCGATGCCGACGATCTGCAGGTCCTCGCGCTTGCTATTGACCAGGGCGCGGATGCGGTCGCCCGGCTTGAGCTTGCGCCCGATGGCAAAGCCCTCGGATACCAGCACCTCCAGCGTATGGTCGCGCCGGGCCGTGACCATGCGCCCTTCGCGCAGGTGGATGCGGTTGAGCTGCGGCGGGCGCTGCGGGTCGATGCCGATGAGGCGGCCGATGATGGGGTCGGAGACGTTGGGGATGTCGACCTGCACGATCTCGCTCAGCGAGGTCTCCACATGCGCGGCGCCGGGCAGGGCGGCGAGCTGGCGTTCCAGTGCCAGCGGGGCGCGCTTGACGGCGGCGAAGACGTCGGCGAAGCGGGCCTCGGTGTAGTAGACCTCGCGCGACCAGGAGAGCGCGTCATAGGCGCTGAAGGTTGCGATGAAGCCAGCCACGCCGCTGGCCACCACCAGGGCGATGGTGATGGCCTGGCTCCACATCAGGCGCAGGTCGCGCAGCAGCTTGCGGTCCAGGGCTTTCATGATGCTTCGTCCCTGATGCGCATTACCAGGACAGATCGGAAGGGCTGATCTTGTGCGTGTTGACGTCCACGCGCTGGATACGCCCGCCGCCCAGGTGCAGTACGCGGTCGGCCATGCCGGCAATCGCCGCGTTGTGCGTGATGACGATGGCCGTGGTGCCGAGTTCGCGGTTGATGCGCTCGATCACCTCCAGCACCAGCTTGCCGGTCACGTAGTCCAGCGCACCCGTGGGCTCGTCGCACAGCAGCACCTCCGGCCGCTTGACGATGGCGCGCGCAATCGCCACGCGTTGCTGCTCGCCGCCGGAGAGCTGCGAGGGGAAGTGGTCCAGGCGCTCTTCCAGGCCCACCATGCGCAGCGCCTCGGCCGCCGGCATGGGGTTGTGCGCGATGTCGGTCACCAGCTCGACGTTCTCGCGGCAGGTCAGGCTGGGGATGAGGTTGTAGAACTGGAACACGAAACCCACGTGTTCGCGCCGGTAGCGGGTGAGCTCGGCGTCGCTGGCGCCGGTGAGTTCGTGGTCGGCGAAGCGGGCGCTGCCGCTGCTGGGGCGGTCCAGCCCGCCCAGGATGTTGAGCAGGGTGGATTTGCCGCTGCCCGAGGGGCCCAGCAACACGATGAACTCGCCGCGGCGGATCTCCAGGTCCACGTCCTGCAGCGCCTTCACCTGCACCTCGCCCATCTGGTAGGTCTTGCACAGGTCGCGGGCGGTGAAGACGGCGGGCGGCGCTTCGGTGCTGGCGTTCATATCCTCGTATCCTCAGTCCCTGACATGGGAGCATGATAGTCTGACGCCCAGATGACGCCGGCCGGTGGCAAATGGCGGGCAGCAGGCGTTGCGACGCTGCAGGATTCATAGCGAAACTGCGCAATCCTGACGGTTTGCGCGCCTGCGCCTGCGCCTGCATGGACTAGAATCGCGGCGTCTGTCTGCAGCACGCCGTATGCGGCGGACGCCCCCATTTCTATGAAGCCTACCGAGTCAGAACTGATCGATATCAACGAGTTGCACGTCGGCATGTATGTCGAACTCGAGCTCGGCTGGATGGCGCACCCCTTTCCTACCGGCAGCTTCAAGATCAATTCGAACCGCCAGATCGAGACCATCCGCGGCTTGGGGTTGCGGCAGGTGCGCTGGGTCCCGGGCAAGAGCGACGCGGCGTCGGACGCCGGCATGACGAGCCGGCCGGCGATGGACGAGGCCACGGCCGCCCGGGCGCTGGCGCGCGAGTATGAGTTTCGCAAGCGCCGCTCGGACCTGATCGCCGCGCAACAGAAGAGCCTGCAGGCCTGCGAGCGCAAGTTCGGCGCGGCGCAACAGGCCTACCGCCAGGTGATGGAGGAGGTGCTGGAGCAGCCGGCTGCGGCGCGTGAGCGCTGCGCGGCCCTGGTGGCCGAGTTTGTGCAGCAGATGAGCTGTGACGGCGAGGCGGCGATACGGCTGCTGTCCGAGGGCGTGGGCGAGCGCGCCGCCATGCACCCGGTCAATGTCACGGTGATGTGCCTTCTGCTGGGCCGGGCCATGGGACTGGGTGGCCAGGAGCTGGCCGACCTGGGCGTGGCCGCCTTCCTGCACGACGTGGGCAAGCTGCAGCTGCCCCAGCGTGTGCGCTGGTTCGAGGACGGTTTCTCGATCGAGGACTTCAAACAGTACCAGGAACACGTCAGCAAGGGCGTGGCGATTGCCAACCGCATGCAGCTCTCCGAGGGGGCGCTGATGGCGATTGCCCAGCATCACGAGATGATGGACGGCAGCGGCTTTCCCATGCGCCCGCCGGCGATGGAGGTCACGGTGCCGGCGCGCATCCTGGCGCTGGTCAACCGCTACGACAACCTGTGCAATCCGGTGCGCCTGGTCACGGCCCTGACGCCGCACGAGGCGCTGTCGCTGCTGTTTGCGCAGCACAAGGCGCGCTTCGACAACATGGTGCTGAGCGCCTTCATCCGCATGATGGGGGTGTATCCGCCCGGTTCGGTGGTGCAGCTGATCGACGGGCGCTATGCGCTGGTGGTGTCGGTCAACTCGGTGCGGCCGCTCAAGCCGCGCGTGATCGTGCACGAGCCCACGGTGCCCAAGCACGAGGCGCTGATCCTGGACCTGGAGAGCCAGCCCGGCATCGGCATCCGCCGCAGTCTCAAGCCAGCCAGCCTGCCGGCCGACGCCTTCAAGGCGTCGGC
>JAJZUZ010000164.1 GCA_021845965.1 Pseudomonadota bacterium
TTTCCTCCACATATCGGTGCAGATCTGGCGCCTGCTGATCCCAACGATGCACACAAGCGGTGCGGGCTGGATATTTGTACAGATATCTTAACGCCTGCGCCGCTCCAAAGTGGACAAAGACGCTGCCCTCATCTGTAATGGCATGAATTTCCTCGTTCGCCTGGGGTTGGCACGGTCCCTGCTTATGACCTTGCGTCCTTTTCAACCACCTATGGAGTGCACGATGAACATGAAATCCAAAATCGCTCTGGCCGTCCTGGCCCTGACCGCCGGCTCTGCTGCCATGGCCGACCTCAGCTACAACATCGGCGCCGTCAGCGACTACCGCGTGCGCGGCATCACGCAGACCGCCAACCAGCCCTCCATCCAGGGCGGCATTGATTATTCCCACGCCAGCGGCTTCTACGCCGGTGCCTGGGCGGCCAGCAACCTGAAGTGGATCAAGGAATTCAATGGCGCCACCAAGGGTGACTACGAGGTCGACCTGTACGGTGGCTACAAGTCCGAGATCATGCCCGGGCTGAGCTATGACGTGGGCGCGATCACGTACCAATACCCGGGCAACGACTCCGGCGACGCGGCCTCTCCGGGCGGCAGCACGTCCCTCACCAACGCGACGACCTACGAGATCTACGGCGCCCTGACCTACAAGATCGTCACCCTCAAGTACAACCAGAGCGTGGGCGACTTCCTGGGCGTGCGGGACTCCAATGGCAGCCGCTACTGGGACCTGAGCGCCAACTTCGACCTCGGCAGCGGTTATGCCCTGGTGCCGCATGTTGGCCGTCAGACCATCCCGGCCAACATCGGCAATGCGTCCGACAACGCCAGCTACACCGACTACGCCCTGACCCTGACCAAGGACTTCGGCGGCGGCGTGACCGGCTCGCTCGCCTATGTCGCCACCAACGCGGACGAGGCCTTCTACACCCAATCCGTCAGCAATGGCGGTGACGCCCGTTTCCTGGCCAAGAATGGCGTGGTGGTGGGCGTGAAATACAGCTTCTAATCCCTCAACCAACCCCAGAGGAGAACCCATGAAACTCGTTACAGCCATCATCAAACCCTTCAAGCTGGATGAGGTGCGCGAAGGCCTGTCGGCGATCGGGGTGCAGGGCATTACCGTCACCGAGGTCAAGGGCTTCGGTCGCCAGAAAGGCCACACCGAGCTCTACCGCGGTGCCGAATACGTGGTCGACTTCCTGCCCAAGGTGAAGGTCGAGGCCGCGGTGGCCGACGAACTGGTCGAGCGCGTCATCGAGGCGATCGAGAGCTCGGCGCGCACCGGCAAGATCGGCGACGGCAAGATCTTCGTCTACAACCTTGAGCAGGTCGTGCGCATCCGTACCGGCGAGACCGGCAAGGAAGCGCTCTGAGGCTCCCACTACAGAGAGAACACTGACATGAAAAAACTGATTGTCTCCTTCGTGCTGGGCCTGGGCCTGCTGGCCGGCTCGGCCGCGGTCTGGTCACAGACCGCCCCGGCTCCGGCCACCGAGGCTGCCGCCCCTGCAGCGGCCGCACCTGCGGCCGCTGCGCCGGCTGCTGCCCCCGCTGCTGCCCCCGCTGCCGCACCCGCGGAAGCCGCCGCGGCGCCCGCGCCCGTGCCCAACAAGGGCGACACCGCCTGGATGATGGTGTCCACCCTGCTCGTGATCCTGATGACCATCCCCGGCCTGGCGCTGTTCTACGGCGGCCTGGTGCGCAGCAAGAACATGCTGTCGGTGCTGATGCAGGTCATGGTGACCTTCTCGCTGATCGTCGTGCTGTGGTTCATCTATGGCTACAGCATCGCGTTCACGGAAGGCAATTCCTTCATTGGCGGCTTTGACCGGCTGTTCATGAAAGGCATCTGGGACAACGTCGCCGGCACCTTCGCCAACGGCGCCACCTTCAGCAAGGGCGTGGTGATTCCGGAGATCGTGTTCGCCGCCTTCCAGGCCACCTTCGCGGGCATCACCTGCGCGCTGATCGTCGGCTCCTTCGCCGAGCGCATCAAGTTCTCTGCCGTGCTGTTGTTCATGGTGCTGTGGTTCACCTTCAGCTATGCGCCGATCGCGCACATGGTCTGGTTCTGGATGGGCCCGGATGCCTACACCGGCAAGGAAGTGGTCGACGCCATGAACGCCAAGGCCGGCTACATCTGGCAGATGGGGGCGCTGGACTTCGCCGGCGGTACCGTGGTGCACATCAACGCCGCCGTCGCTGGCCTGGTCGGTGCCTTCATGATCGGCAAGCGCATCGGCTACGGCAAGGAATCCATGGCCCCGCACAGCCTAACGCTGACCATGGTCGGTTCCGCCCTGCTGTGGGTGGGTTGGTTCGGCTTCAACGCCGGCTCCGCCTTGGAAGCCAACGGCTTCGCCGCCCTGGCCTTCGCCAACACCTTTGTCGCCACCGCCGCCGCCGTGCTGGCCTGGTCCGTCGGTGAGGCGCTGCACAAGGGCAAGGCCTCCATGCTGGGTGCCGCCTCCGGTGCCGTCGCCGGCCTGGTCGCCATCACGCCGGCTGCCGGCAACGTCGGCATCGGCGGCGCCATCATCATCGGCCTGATCGCCGGCTTCGCCTGCCTGTGGGGTGTGACCGGCCTGAAGAAGCTGCTGGGCGCCGACGACACGCTGGACGTGTTCGGTGTGCACGGCGTGGGCGGCATTCTGGGTGCGCTGCTGACCGGTGTCTTCAACAGCCCCTCGCTGGGTGGCCCGAGCGCCGTGGGCGACTGGGTGACCGCCAGCATGGTGCCCGCCGCCGACTACTCCATCGCCGCGCAGGTGTGGATCCAGGCCAAGGCCGTGCTGATCACCGTCGTCTGGTCTGCCGTGGTCTCCTTCATCGCCTACAAGATCGTGGACCTGACCATCGGCCTGCGTGTCAGCGAGGAAGACGAGCGCCAGGGTCTGGACATCACCGCCCACGGCGAGAGCGCCTACAACCGCTAAGCAAGAAGCAATGGACGGCAGCCGGCTTCTGTGCCGGCTGCCGCACAGAGCAACGAGAGTCTCCTCTGGTTCATGCCCGCGCGAGCGCAAGCTCCCGCGGGCTTTTTTCATGGTGCCGTGCCGGTTGGCACCGAACTTGCTCATCCCTGTCGGAGAGGTGACCGCTGCGTGCGAGCGCAGTGGCCCGTCAGTCAAGACCGCTAGGGTTCCGGGTCCGGCGTGCAGCCGGACCGTCTGGTCCGAGAGCAGTCGGCCGCATTTCGGTGCGGCTCCACGGAGGGACAAAAGCCCGGGAGGTCACGGCGGATGCCGGCGTTGCCTCTCTTGCGTGTGCCACTGCTGGAGCCTGACATGAACGACAACAACACCGCGCCCCCGCGCCCAAGCATCTGGGCCATCGGCGCCACCATCTCCCGCCGCCAGTACTGGCTGTTTGCGAGCATCGGCCTGCTGCTGCCTTTGCTGGCCTGGGCCGCGCTCACGGCCGGCAACTGGATCGACCCCGTCTTCATGCCGGGCCCGCTGCGGGTGTTGCAGCGCTTCTGGAGCTGGCTGGTGCAGGACGACCTGCTGGGCGATACGCTCATCAGTGTGTACCGGGTTGGTGCGGGATTCGTCATCTCCGCCGCGCTGGCCCTGCCGATCGGGCTCCTGATTGGTGCATACCGCCCCATCGAGGCGCTGCTGGAGCCGTTGACCGACTTCATCCGCTACATGCCGGCCGTGGCCTTCATCCCGCTGGTGATGCTCTGGCTGGGTATCGGCGAGAGCGCCAAGATCTCCATCATCTTCATCGGCACCTTCTTCCAGATGGTGCTCATGGTGGCCGAGAACGTGCGCCTCGTGCCGCGCGCGCAGATCGAGGCGGCGCAGACCATGGGCGCCACCCGCGGCGAGATCGTGCAGCTCGTGCTGCTCCAGTCGGCCAAGCCGGCCATGCTGGACACGCTGCGCATCACCATGGGCTGGGCCTGGACCTACCTGGTAGTGGCCGAGCTGGTGGCGGCCAACAGCGGCCTGGGCTACGCCATCCTGAAAGCCCAGCGCTACCTCAAGACCGACACCATCTTCGCCGGCATCGTGCTCATCGGGCTCATCGGCCTGCTGATGGACCAGGCCTTCCGCTGGCTGCACCGTCGCAGCTTCCCCTGGATGCACACAAAGGGTTGATCATGGCCAACGTCCTCATCGAACAACTGGGCAAGCGCTTCGCCAAAAGCGCCTCGACCACCGCGGCGCTCGAAGGCGTGGACCTGTCCATCGCCGACGGCGAATTCGTCACCCTGGTCGGCGCCTCCGGCTGCGGCAAGTCCACCCTGTTGCGCATCCTGGCCGGCCTGGAGACGCATACCAGCGGGCGCGTGCTGTGCGCCGGCCGCCCCATCCACGGTCCGGGCGCGGACCGCGCCATGGTGTTCCAGCATTACAGCCTCTACCCCTGGCTCAACGTGATGGACAACATCAAGTTCAGCCGCCGCCTCAAGGTCAACCGCGAAGCGCTGACCTCGGCCGACGTCGAGGCCGCCTCCGGCCGCGCCGACGCGCTGCTCGACCTGATCGGCCTGTCGAAAGTCGCCGCGGCCTATCCGAGCCAGCTCTCGGGCGGCATGCAGCAGCGCGTGGCCATCGCGCGTGCGCTCATGGGCCGGCCCGACATGCTGCTGATGGACGAGCCCTTCGGCGCGCTGGACGCACAGACGCGCGAGGTGATGCACGACCTGATCCTCCACATCCACCGCGTGGAAAAACCCACCATCGTCTTCGTCACGCACGACGTCGAAGAAGCCGTCTACCTCGGCCAGCGCGTGGTGCTCATGCAGCCACGCCCGGGCCGCATCCACAGCATCTACGACGTCCCGCTGCCCGCGCAGCGTACCCAGGACATGAAGCACGGCACCGAGTTCCGCGCCTTGAAGAACGAGATCCTCGCGCGCATCCGCGAAAGCGCGGGCGTCAACACCGACCAGGACCTGCTGGAGCGCCTGAACATGGGCGCGACCAGCGCATGAAGGAGCACGACATGGAAGCCACCCTCGATTCCCTTGCCTCACTGACCCCGCTGGCGCGCGTCCAGGTGCCGGAACACTCCGCCACCTTCTCGAGCGACAAGGTGCTGTGGGAAGAACTCATCCCCGGCGGCGTGCACTGGTCGGGCCTGCTGCGCCGTGGCAACACGCTGCGCATCACCGACCTGCACGGTGGCGCCAATGTCTCGATGCTGCTCTACAACCAGGAGGAGAAGACCGAGCGCTACAACA
>JAJZUZ010000014.1 GCA_021845965.1 Pseudomonadota bacterium
CTGCGGGTGGCTGCCCAGCTCGATGATCTTGGCCAGCAGCTGTGCCGGGGTGGCGCCAGCGGGGAAGCAGAAATCGGCGCCGGCGCTCAGCACACCGCGCAGGCTGTCGAAGTCATCGGCGAATTCGTGGATCAGCAGCGTGATGGCCGAAAAGCGCGAGCGCAGCGCCTGGATCTGTGCCGTCGTCTGCTGGACGCTGGTGCCGCCGGCATTGAGCAGCACGATGACCGGCTCGTCGGTTTGCGCGGGCAGGTTGGCGATCTGGTGGAACTGGGCATCGATGTTGAAGTAGCCCAGCTGCAGCACCAGCTCCTGCCAGGCGGCGCCGCTGCTGCCGATCAACCAGACGCGCTGGCGCGGTGCCAGCTCCGGCGCGACCGAGACATCGTGCTGGGCCCGGCGCTCGATCACCGGCCGGTTCCGGGTCTCCAGGTAGTCGGCCACACGCTGGGTCAGCTCCTGCACGCGCTGGGTCAGCTCGGACAGGGCCGCTGCCGCGGGCGGGCCGGCGGCGGCGTCCAGCAGCGGCAGCGTCTGCTGCTCCACGCTGCGCGCCATCTGGTGCAGGCCGGAAAGTCCCCTGACGTTCAGGAACTCGGTGAAGCTGGAGATGGCAACCGCGAACTCCAGCAGGGGATCGGTGGCCGGGGCGGCGGCAAAGCGGCGCCAGCGTTCCGTCAGCGCATCGCCGCGTTTTTTAAGTTCTTCCGAGGGGCTGGACATGCAGGGCCTGCTCCCAAAGGCCTACTCTGCCTTGGGCGGCTGCGTGGTGGCGCGCAGGCTGTCCAGCAGCGGCTCCAGACGCTGATACAGCGACAGCACCAGCCAGACCGCTGAACCCAGCGTACCAAGGATGAAGAGCCAGTCGTACAGATTGCGCAGGTCCGGCCCCAGCACGCCACCCAGCACAAGCAGCAGCACGGGTTGTGCCGCGGGCACGATGATGACGGTGGTCAGGGGCAGGATGAAATGGCTGGCCTGCGCCTGCCAGCCGCCGCGACTGCGCAACTCCTGCGCGCCGCGCTGCCCCAGCAGCCACAGCAGGACCAGGGCGCTGCCATAACCGAGGAAGCGCACCAGGTTCGCGGCGCTGAGCTTGAGCGCGCCCAGGCTGGTCTTCTGGAAGAAGCTCAGCTCGCCCAGCGCGGCGCCCAGGACCAGGGTCACCACCATGACCAGCAGGTAGCGGATCCACCAGGCGTTGTTCTTGGGCATGCGAGGATTCCTTCAGGGTGCGATACGAAGCGCTGCCATTCTAGTGGCTGCGCCCGACGATCAGGCGCGCCCGCTGAGGCGGTAGACCCACAGGCCCAGGATCTCGTGCAGGGCGGTGCGCCACTTCTCGGCACCCTGGACCAGCGAGTACTGCATCCAGGGCGTTTCCAGCCCGGCACGGTAGTCCGCCGGCCAGGGGGTGACGTTCCAGCCGGCTTTCTGGAAGGTGGCCATGGAACGCGGCATGTGCCAGGCCGAGGTGAGCAGCAGCCAGGGCTGCGTCTTGTCCACCCCTGGCAACTGCGCGCTGAGCACGGCATTCTCGTAGGTGGTGCGCGAGGCGGACTCCAGCAGCAGGCGCTGCGGATCCACGCCCATGCTGGCGTAGAAGCGCCGCGCGCGTTCGGCTTCGGTCAGCCCCTTGGCAATCAGCTCGCCCTCGCCCCCCGTGAACAGCAGCTTCAGCCGCGGTGCCTGCTGCAGCAGCGGCAGGGCGGCGGTCATGCGTTCGGCAGCGCCGTTCAGCGCCGGTTGGGTGTGGCCCTCCCAGACGTAGGAAGAGTCGGTGGCGCCCCCCAGCACGATGACCCCGGCGTAGCGTTGCAGGTCTATCCGGGCCGGCGCGGGATATTGCTGCTCGAGCCGGCGCAGCAGCGCATCGGGCAGGGGCTCCCAGCCCTGCAGCAACAGCACGATCAGTGCGCCCCACGACAGGGCGGTGCTGGCGCGGCGCCAGCGGTGCGGCAGCCACAGCGCCATGGCCAGAAGAAGTGCGACCCAGGCCAGCGGCTGGGTGATGAAGGTGAGGAGCTTGGCGGCGACGAACATGGGGCGATTGTCGCTGCGCCACGGGTCGTGCCCCGCGCGCAAGCATGACCCGCTTCACGGGTACACTGGCGCGGTTCCGTTCGGGGACTCCGCAGCCTCCCCGCAGCAAGACGCCTGGCGTCCAAGGACTGCTCCCATCCTGGGCGCCTTGCGCCCTCAAGAGGAGGTTCCATGGACGTTCAACCAGGCAGCACGCCCGGCGCGCCGGCGGCGCCGGCCCCGTCAGCCGTCTCATTCCGCCAGGCTTTGCGCTTCTGGTTCAAGCTGGGCTTCATCAGCTTTGGCGGCCCGGCGGGGCAGATTGCCATCATGCATGAGGAGCTGGTGGAACGGCAGCGCTGGATCTCCGAGCGGCGCTTTCTGCATGCGCTGAACTATTGCATGGTGCTGCCTGGCCCCGAGGCGCAGCAGCTGGCCACCTACATCGGCTGGCTCATGCATCGGACCTGGGGCGGCATCGTGGCCGGTGCGCTCTTCGTGTTGCCTTCGCTCTTCATCCTGATTGCCTTGTCCTGGCTCTACATGGCCTGGGGCGAGACGCCGCTGGTGGCCGGGCTTTTCTATGGCATCAAGCCGGCGGTCACGGCCATCGTGGTGCAGGCGGCATGGCGCATCGGTTCGCGTGCACTCAAGCATGGCGTGCTGTGGGCCATCGCCGCGGCGGCCTTTGTCGCCATCTTTGCCCTGAACGTGCCGTTCCCGCTCATCGTCGGCGCGGCGGCGCTGACCGGTTATCTGGGCGGCCGGCTGGCGCCGGCCCAATTCAAGACGGGCGGCGGCCACGCTGGCCAAGCGCCGTCTTACGGACGGGCGCTGATCGACGACGACACGCCCACGCCCACCCACGCGCGCTTTCGCTGGGCGCACCTGGCACGCGTGATCGCGGCGGGTGTCCTGCTCTGGCTGCTGCCCATGGCCCTGCTCATGGTCCTGTGGGGCAGGGACCATGCCTATACGCAGATGGGCTGGTTTTTCACCAAGGCGGCGCTGCTGACCTTCGGCGGAGCCTACGCCGTGCTGCCCTATGTGTACCAGGGGGCCGTCACGCACTATGGCTGGCTCACGCCGGAACAGATGATCGATGGCCTGGCGCTGGGCGAGACGACGCCGGGCCCGCTGATCATGGTGGTGGCCTTTGTCGGTTTCGTGGGCGGCTACGGGCAGGCCTTGCTGGGGCCGGACCATCCTTTCCTCGCCGGTGCCCTGGCGGCCACGCTGGTGACCTGGTTCACCTTCCTGCCTTCCTTTCTGTTCATCCTGGTCGGCGGGCCCCTGGTGGAATCCACCCACGACGACCTCAAGTTCACCGCGCCACTGACCGCCATCACCGCCGCCGTGGTGGGCGTGATCCTGAACCTGGCGCTCTTCTTCGGCTACCACGTGCTTTGGCCGGCCGGTCTGGGCGGCCCCCTTGACGGGCTGTCTGCCCTGGTTGCGCTGGGTGCTGTGGTGGCGCTGTTTCGCTACAAGCGCAATGTCATGCACGTCATTGGCGCCTGCGCGCTGATCGGCCTGCTGCTCAAGACAGCGCTGCCCTGAGGCGCGCGCCAGTGCGGACCGACGCCGGGCGGCCTGCGGGGCGTCCGTGCTGCGCCGCAATATAAGCGGTCTATCAATATCATTGGTAAATCAAAAATTGATTTCCAATAGTATCGGTCTATAATTTTCCATCGGTTCAGAAAAACAGCCGGTAAATCTTTCAACGAATTCTTATCAACCAAACGGAGTTAATTCATGTCTCTGATCAACACCCAGGTTCAGCCCTTCAAGGCACAGGCTTTCCACAACGGCCGCTTTGTGCAAATCAGCGACGAGACGCTCAAGGGTGAGTGGTCCGTGCTGATCTTCATGCCGGCGGCCTTCACCTTCAACTGCCCGACCGAAGTGGAAGACGCGGCCGACAACTACGCCGAGTTCCAGAAGCTGGGCGCGGAGGTCTACATCGTCACCACCGACACCCACTTCTCGCACAAGGTGTGGCACGAGACCTCTCCTGCCGTCGGCAAGGCCAAGTTCCCGCTGGTGGGCGACCCCACTCACCAGCTGACCCGCGCCTTCGGCGTGCACATCGAGGAAGAAGGCCTGGCCCTGCGCGGCACCTTCATCATCAACCCGGAAGGCATGATCAAGACCATGGAAGTCCACGACAACGCCATCGCCCGCGATGTCAAGGAAACCCTGCGCAAGCTCAAGGCCGCCCAGTACGTGGCCAAGCACCCGGGTGAAGTCTGCCCCGCCAAGTGGAACGACGGCGCCAAGACCATCGCTCCCTCGCTGGACCTGGTCGGCAAGATCTAAACGGTAGAACGTTTAGCGTTGGGCGTTCGGCGTGAAAGCGCCGAGCGTCCCTCGCTCAACGCTCAACCCCGCACGCTCAACGGAGTCCGCCATGCTCGACGACAATCTGAAATCCCAGCTGCAGGCCTACCTGGCCAAGCTGCAGCGCCCCATCCGCCTGATCGCCTCGCTCGATGACAGCGCGGCATCGGGCGAACTGCGCACCCTGTTGCAGACCATCGCCGGCCTGTCGGACAAGGTGCAGTTCGACGCGAGCGGCAGCGACACGCGCAAGCCCTCCTTCGTGATTGCCCGCGAAGGCGAGACCACCGGCGTGCGCTTTGCCGCCATCCCGTTGGGCCATGAGTTCACCTCGCTGGTGCTGGCCCTGCTGTGGACTGGCGGCCACCCGCCCAAGGTCGAGGCCGACGTGATCGAGCAGATCCAGTCGCTGGACGGTGACTTCAACTTCGAGGTCTACATGTCCCTGAGCTGCCACAACTGCCCGGACGTGGTGCAGGCCACCAGCCTGATGGCCATCCTGAATCCGCGCATCAGGACCACCATCATCGACGGCGGCCTGTTCCAGAGCGAGGTCGAGGCGCGCCAGATCATGGCAGTGCCCATGACCTTCCTCAACGGCGAGGTGTTTGCCTCCGGCCGCATGAGCGTGGAAGAGATCGTGGCCAAGCTCGACGTCAAGTCGGAAGCGCGCGAAGCGGCCAAGCTATCGGCCAAAGAATCGTTCGACGTGCTCATCGTCGGCGGCGGCCCGGCCGGCGCGGCAGCGGCCGTGTACGCGGCACGCAAGGGCATCCGCGTAGGTGTGGCAGCCGAACGCTTTGGCGGTCAGGTCAACGACACCATGGCGATCGAGAACTACATCTCGGTGCTCGAAACCAACGGCCCAGCTTTTGCTGCCGCGCTGGAGCAGCAGGTGCGCCACTATGAGGTGGACATCATGAACCTGCAGCGCGCCGACAAGCTGGTGCCCGCGGCCGAGCCGGGCGGCCTGGCCGAGGTGCATATGGCCAACGGCGGCGTGCTCAAGGCCAAGAGCGTCATCCTCTCCACCGGCGCGCGCTGGCGCAATGTCAACGTGCCGGGCGAAGCCGAGTACAAGAACAAGGGCGTGGCCTACTGCCCGCATTGCGACGGCCCCCTGTTCAAGGGCAAGCGCGTGGCTGTGATCGGCGGCGGCAACTCGGGCGTGGAAGCGGCAATCGATCTGGCCGGCATCGTCGAGCACGTGACTCTCTTCGAGTTCGCCGACCAGCTCAAGGCCGACGCCGTGCTGGTGAGCAAGCTCAAGAGCCTGCCCAACGTGAGCATCCACGTCAACGCCCAGACGACCGAGATCACCGGTGACGGCAGCAAGGTCAATGGCTTGCGCTACAGGGACCGCACGAGCGGCGCCGAGCAGCTGGTGCCGCTGGAAGGCGTCTTCGTGCAGATCGGCCTGGTGCCCAATACCGAGTGGCTCAAGGGCACGCTGGAGCTGAGCCGTTTCGGCGAGATCATGGTCGACGCCAAAGGCCACACGAGTGCGGCGGGGGTGTTCGCCGCCGGCGACTGCACGACCGTGCCCTACAAGCAGATCGTGATCGCCGCCGGCGAGGGGGCCAAGGCCGCGCTCAGCGCCTTCGATCACCTGATCCGCACCCCGGTGGCGGAGGCGGTGGCGGCGTAAGCAGCATCGCGTCGCCAAAAGGGGACAGGCCGGTCCGGCACGGTTCCCTTTTTTCAGGTTTGCGCGACCGGGGCCGGGACCGCAACGTATGATGAACCTCCGAACTTGCAGGAGGGCAGCGCATGTCAGTTGGTTCCGCGATTTTCTGGGGCGTGGTGGTGGTCGCCGTGATCTACGGCGTCATGCTCTACAACGGCCTGGTGCAGCTCAAGCACAACGTGGCCAAGGCCTGGGCCAATATCGACGTCGCGCTCAAGCAGCGCCACGATGAGCTGCCCAAGCTGGTCGAGGTCTGCCGGCAGTACCGGCAATTCGAGCAGGCCACACTGCAGGCCGTGATCGAGGCGCGCAGCCGCGTGCAGAGCGCGCGCGAAGCGCACGACGTGCCCGCCCTCAGCCGCGCTGAGGGGGCGCTGCGAGCGGGCCTCGGGCAGATATTTGCGGTGGCCGAAGCCTACCCGGAGCTCAAGGCCAACGAGCACTTCATGCAGCTGCAGCAGCGCATCAGCAGCCTGGAGAGCCTGATTTCGGACCGGCGCGAGCTCTACAACGAGTCGGTCAACCTGAACAACATCCGCATCGAATCCTTTCCGGACGCCTTGATCGCGCGCCTTTTCAGCTTCAAGCCGCAGGCCCTGCTGGAGTTTGCCGAGCACGAGAAGGCCGATGTGGACGTGCGCGAGCTGTTCAAGCCCTGAGCCCATCTGACGCATCACCATGGCCTGGCAACTGACCCTGGGCCGGCTGGGTGTTTCGCTGCACGCCGGCCTGGCGATGGTGCAGCTGATTCTGCTGATGCTGGCGCTCAAGGTCGGCCGGCGCGAAGTCTGGCTGGGCGCACTGGCCGCGATCGCGGTGCTCGCGCTGCTGGCCTGGGTTGCGGCCTTGCGCCGCCGCCGTGCCATCACAGGGACCGCGACGTCCCGCATCGCCAGCGCGGCCCAGGGCTATGTCGAACTGCACGGCGTCGGCCGGCCGCTCGATATCAACCCCCTGCATTCGCCGGTGAGCGGTGCCGCCTGCCTGTGGTACCGCTACCAGGTGGAGCGGCGGACCGGTGACAACAAGTGGGAGGTGGTGGAGCAGGACCAGAGTCACACCAGCTTCGTGCTGGACGATGGCAGCGGGACCTGCCTGGTCGACCCCGAGGGGGCGGAGATCGTGACGCGCCACTGCAGGCGCTGGAACGACGGCAGCTACCGCTACGTCGAATGGACGCTGCAGCAGCAGGATCGCATACTTGTGCTGGGCAATTTCCTCACCCGCCATCCGGGCCAGGGACTGGACGCCGGCGCCGACCTGCGTGACCTGCTGGCCGAGTGGAAGCAGGACCAGGCCGGCCTGCTGCGCCGGTTCGACCTGGACCGCGACGGCCAGATCAATGCCCGCGAGTGGGAGCTGGCGCGCCGGCTGGCGCGCGGGCACATCGAGCAGCGTCACCGCGAATTGCGCCAGCATCCCGAATTGCACCTGGTGCAGGGTGCGGCCGCCAGCCTCTACCTCATCAGCAACCACGAGCCCGAGCAGTTGGCACGCCGCTACCTGGGCTGGGCGGTGCTGCAACTGGGGGCGTTTCTCGGCGCGGTCGCCAGCCTCGCCTGGTGGTCGCAGCGCGCCCTGGCCTGAGAGCCTGCGAGAGCATCTGCGCGTGGCCCGATCGCGGCGCCGGTGGTGCGGGCCTTGGTCCTGGCCTTGCGTCCGCCCGGCGCTCCGGCCGCGGGCGACGACTTCCTGGCAAGCGCGGCATCAGCGCGCGGCGCGCTGCAGTTCACGGCGCAAGGCGCGCTCTTCCTGTTGGCGCCGCTGCTTGCGCGAAGCCAGGTGGGCGCCCGCTTTGCGCTGCAGCGCCGGGACCACCAGCGGGTTGCGCGGCGGGTGATGCTTGACGATGAGCTTGGTCTTGCGGGCGGAGGTCATGATGCTGGCAATGTAGCAGGCGCGATCGCTGGTTTGTTCCAGCACCAGCGAGGAGGCCGGCGGCGAAGCCAGCGTCGGGGCGCCGCACGTCGTCGTCGAACCGGGCACCCGCCAGTCCCGGCGGTCCGGTGGCCAACGTCACCGCACCAGCGGCGTGAGGCTGCGGCAGGTCGGGAGTGGCTGGGCAGGCGTCATGCGATGGGTGCGGGTGGGAGGCCGAGACAGGACGGGTGAGAGGGGCATGAGAGCCAGCCGCCTACAATCGAGTCCACAGACCGCTCACCCATCCCGTATGCAAGTCTCCACTTCGATTTTCAAGGCCTACGATATTCGTGGCATCGTGCCCTCCACCCTGAATGAAGCCGTGGCGGAGGGGCTGGGCCGGGCCTTTGGCACGGCTGCGCGCCAGGCCGGCGAAACCCGTGTGGCCGTGGGGCGCGACGGACGCCTGAGTGGTCCCGCCCTGAGCGCGGCCCTCGTCCGCGGCCTGGTGGCGGCCGGCATCGAGGTCATCGATGTCGGCATGGTGACCACACCCATGCTGTACTTCGCCGCCAGCACCGTGTGCAGCAGCGGAATCCAGGTCACGGGCAGCCACAACCCGGCCGACTACAACGGTTTCAAGATGGTGCTGGCCGGACGCGCGATCTACGGTGAGGAGATCCAGGCGCTGCGCCGCACCATGGAGGCGGAAGCGTGGCAGCTGCAGCCGGGCGGTTCGGTGCGCAACCTCAACGTCTTTGCGCCGTATCGTGACCGCATCGTGAGCGACGTGAAGCTCTCGCGCCCCATGAAGATCGTGGTCGATTCCGGCAACGGCGTGGCCGGCGCTTCGGCACCGGCCATCCTGCGTGCCATCGGCTGCGAGGTCATCGAGCTGCACAGTGCCGTGGACGGTACCTTCCCCAACCACCATCCCGACCCGAGCAAGCCGGAAAACCTGCGCGACGTGATCCAGGCCCTCAAGACCACCGATGCCGAACTGGGCCTGGCCTTTGACGGCGACGGCGACCGCCTGGGCATCGTCACCAAGGACGGCCACAACATCTACCCCGACCGCCAGATCATGCTCTTTGCGCAGGATGTGCTCGCACGCGTGCCGGGCGGCACCATCATCTTTGACGTCAAGTGCTCGCAGCGCCTGGCGCCGGCCATCGAGGCCGCGGGCGGCCAACCGCTGATGTACAAGACCGGCCACTCGCTGGTCAAGGCCAAGATGAAGGAGGTCGATTCGCCGCTGGGCGGCGAGATGAGCGGCCATATCTTCTTCAAGGAGCGCTGGTTCGGCTTCGACGACGGCACCTACGCCGCCTGCCGCCTGCTGGAGATCCTGAGCCGCTCGCCCGATGCGAGCGCCGTGCTCAACGCGCTGCCCACCAGCCATTCGACGCCGGAACTCAACGTGGCCTGCGCCGAGGGCGAGCCGCACCGGCTGGTGGCCGAACTGCAGCAGAAGGCCCGCTTTGCCGCGCCGGCGCAGGTGAACACCATCGATGGCGTGCGCGTGGACTGGCCCGATGGCTTTGGCCTCATCCGTGCCTCCAACACCACACCGGTGCTGGTGTTGCGCTTCGAAGGTCACACGCCGGCCGCGCTGCACCGTATCGAGGCCGACATGCTGGCCCTGCTGCGCAGCGTCAAGCCGGATGCGCAGCTGGGCGCGGCGGCGCACTGAGTCCGGCACCGCCGCGGGAATGCTGGCTTGAATATCCTGATCGTCAAGCTGTCCTCGCTGGGGGATGTGGTGCATGCCATGCCGGCGGTGCAGGATATCCGCCGCGCGCTGCCGCAGGTGCAGATCGACTGGGTCGTCGAGCGGGCCTTCGCGCCGCTGGTGGAACGTTGCGAGGGGGTGCGCCGCGCCATCCCCTGCGAATTGCGGCGCTGGCGCAAGGCGCCGTTCTCCACCCGCACGCGCGCCGAATGGAAGACGTTCAAGGCCGAGCTGCAGCGCGAGGCCTATGACGCCGTCATCGACCTGCAGGGCCTGAGCAAGTCGGCGCTGATCGCCTGGCTGGCGCGGCTGGCTCCGCGTGGCCAGCGCTATGCCCTGGCCAACCAGACCGAGGGCTCGGGCTACGAGGCACCCACGCGCTGGGTCGCCGACGTGGCGGTGCACATCGAACCGCATGTGCATGCGGTGCAGCGTTCGCGTGAACTGTGTGCGCGCGCGCTGGGCTATGCCCTGCCGGTGCCGGAGGTCTACGGGCTGCGGCCGCGGCAAGGTGCGCAAGACGGATCCGCTTCAGAGCGGGTCGCGCTGGGTGCCCTGTCGGCGCGGCCCTGTGTGGCGCTGGTGCATGGCAGTTCGCGCGCCGACAAGCAGTGGCCGGCACAGCACTGGATCGAACTGGCGCACCGGCTCGATGCCCAGGGTTATGACGTGGCCCTGCTGCATGGCACCGACGACGAGCAGCAGCGCAGCGAGGCCATGGCACGCCAGATGCCCCGCGCCGTGGTCTGGCCGCGCCTGGCCCTTGATGCCCTGGCGGATGCGCTGGCCGGCTGCGCCGGCGTCATCGGCGTGGACAGCGGCCTGAGCCACATCGCCGTCGCGCTCGACCTGCCGCATGTGCAGATCTACAACTTCGACACCGCCTGGCGCACCGGCCCGGTGCAGCGGGCGCGCCAGCTCAGCGTCTACGCGCAGCCGGCGCCGGCGGTGGCGGCCGTCTGGCAGGCCTGGCTGCAGGTCTGCGCCGTGGTCGAGGCCCATTGATGCGCGTCCTCTACTCGGTGCTGATGAGCTTGCTGCAGCCGCTGCTGCGGCGCAAGCTGCAGCGCCGCGGCCGGCAGGAGCCGGGTTATCTGGTGGCGATCGACGAGCGCTTCGGCGTCTACACGCAGGCGGCTTTGCCGGATGACGGGCGGACGGTCTGGGTGCATGCGGTCTCGCTGGGCGAGACGCGCGCGGCGGCCGTACTGATCGCGGCGCTGCGCCGGCAATTCCCACAGCTGCGCCTCCTGCTCACCCATGGCACAGCCACCGGCCGTGCGGAGGGGGCCGGCCTGTTGCGCGCAGGCGACGTGCAGGTCTGGCAGCCCTGGGACACGCCGGCGGCGGCGCGCCGCTTCCTGGCGCACTTCCGTCCGCGCGTGGGCATCCTGCTGGAAACCGAGGTCTGGCCGAATCTGGCGGCCGAGTGCGTGCGCGCGGGTGTACCCCTGGTGCTGGCCAACGCGCGCCTGTCCGAGAAGTCGCTGCGGCGGGCGCAGTCCATCGCCTGGCTGGCGCGGCCCGCGTACCGCAGCCTGGCGGCAGTCTGGGCGCAGACGCAGGACGATGCTGCCCGCCTGGCCGCGCTGGGTGCACCGGTGCAGGGCGTCTTCGGCAACCTCAAGTTTGATGCCACCCCCGACGCGGCCCTGCTGGAGCGCGGGCATGCCTGGCGCGCAGCACTGGCGCGGCCGGTGCTCATGTTTGCCAGCTCGCGCGAAGGCGAGGAAGCCGAACTGCTGCGCTGCCTGCGCGCAACGGGCGCGGCCGCGCGCGAGGTGCAGTGGCTCATCGTGCCGCGCCATCCGCAGCGCTTTGACGAAGTAGCGGCACTGATCGCCGGCCAGGGTTTCAGCCTGGCGCGGCGCAGCCAGTGGGGCGAGCAGCCCACGCTGGTGGAACTGTCAGCCGACGTCTGGCTGGGCGACACGCTGGGTGAGATGGCCTTGTATTACGGCATGAGCGATGCGGCGCTGCTGGGCGGCAGCTTTGCGCCGCTGGGCGGGCAGAACCTGATCGAGGCCGCGGCCTGCGGCTGTCCGGTGCTGATGGGCCCGCACACCTTCAACTTCGAGGAGGCCGCCAGCCTGGCGCTGGAGGCCGGTGCGGCCGAGCGTTGTACAGACCAGGGGGATGCCGTCAACCGGGGCCTGACGCTGGTGCAGAACGCGGCCCGTCAGCAGGCCATGGCGGGCGCCGCCAGCGACTTTGCCCACGCGCACCGCGGCGCGGCGCAGCGCACATGCGCGGCGCTGGCGACTTACCTGGGCTGAGCCGGAGCCACGGGTGATGCGGGTGCCGTGGTCGTCGGGGCCATGGCCGGAGCGGGCGTGCCGCCAGCAGGCGCAGTCGGCGGCACCAGCAGCGCATTGACGGTCTGCAGGTCATCCGTCTTGAGGGAGCCGTTGGCCTGGCGCAGCTTGAGGCCACCCACCAGCACGTCGTAGCGCGCCTTGGCCAGGTCGCGCTTGGTCTGGTAGAGCTGGCTCTGCGAGTTCAGCACGTCGATATTGATGCGCACGCCCACTTGGTAGCCCAGCTTGTTGGCGTCCAGCGCACTCTGGCTGGAGGCTTCGGCCGCTTCCAGCGCCTTGACCTGGCCCAGGCCGGAGACCACGCCGAAGTAGGCACTGCGGGTGGCCTGCGAGACGGTGCGCTGGGCATTGTCCAGATCGGAGCGGGCCTTTTCTTCCAGCGAGACCGTCTCCTTGACGCGGTTCTGCGTCGCGAAGCCGGCGAACAGTGGCATGTTGAACTGCACACCCACCGAGGCCACGTTGTAGGTGCTGGTCGACGCCACCAGGGCATTGCCGTTGATATTGCGGTTCCAGCCGTAGCTGGCCGTCAGGTCCAGCGTGGGCTTGTGGCCGGCCTTGGCCTTGTCGGTCTCCAGCTCGGCGACCTCCAGGCCGAGGCGGGCCTGGCGGATGGACGGGTGCTGATCCAGCGCCTGCTGGATCCAGGCGTTCACGTCTTCGGGCAGCAGCGGCGGCAGCGCCGCGCCGCTGGCCAGCGGATACGGGGCGGTGTCGGTCTTGCCGACCAGCTGGTTCAGCGCCAGCTTCTTGACGCGCAGGTCGTTGTCGGCGGCAATTTCCTGTGCGATGACCAGGTCATAGCGGGCCTGGGCTTCGCGGGTGTCGGTGATGGTGGCGGTGCCGACCTCGAAGTTGCGCTTGGCCGAGGCCAGCTGTTCGGCCACGGCCGTCTTTTGCGCCTGCACGAAGGTCAGGGTGTCCTGCGCCGCCAGCACGTCGAAATAGGCCTGGCTGACGCGCACGATCAGGTCCTGCTCGGCCGCCTGCAGCTGGGCCTGCGCCAGTTCGACCTGCTTCCTGCCCTGTTCGTAGGTGGCGTAGTTGGCCGAGCGGTACAGCGGCTGCGTGGCGCTGAGGGTGGCGTTCTGGTTGTCGAAGCTGCGGCTGGGGGTGCCGGCCGGCTCCTGGTAGTCGATGCGGTTGGTGGTGGCGCCGGCCGAGAGGTTCACCGACGGCAGCAGACCGGCGGTGGCCTGGTCGGCGCGCGCGAGGTTGGCGTCGTACTGGGACTTGGCCGACTGGTAGGCGGCGTCGTAGCCACGCGCGGCTTCGTAGAGCTCCTGCAGGCTCTGCGCGTGTGCCGGCAGGGCCAGCGCAGTGCCGATGGCCAGCGTGAGGGGCAGCAGTCGGAAGGTCTTCATGGCGGGGTACTCCGGGGGTGTATACGGGAAACAGCCGTGCTCAGTAGCGGGGGATGGTCGGATCGACCTGCATCGACCAGGCGTTGATGCCGCCGCTGATGTTGGCCACGTGCTTGAAACCCTGGTATTCGAGGAAGGCGGCCACACGCGCACTGCGTCCGCCGTGGTGGCACATGCAGGCCACGGGGCGCGTCGGGTCCAGCTCATTGAGGCGCGGCGGGATCACGCCCATGGGGATGTGCACCAGATCGAAGTCCGGGCCCGCCTGGATGCTGGCGCGCTGCAACTCGGACGGTTCGCGCACATCCAGCACGAGGGGGCGGCCAAAGGCCTTGACCTTCTGGATCCACTCGCTCAGGTCGCCGGGGTAGATGTGATCGATCATGGTGTATTCAGCCGCGCGCGCGGCCCCTCAGAAGGTGAAACGCGGGTGTTCCGGGAAGTTCAGCAGGCGCGGTGCCAGCGTGTCCCAGCCCTGGCTGGTCAGGTATTCGACGGCGCTGGTGCGCGTGATGAGGTTGGCGCGCATGACTGGCGCCTCGCCGACGATGGCCATCAGGCGACCGCCAGTCTTGAGCAGCTCCAGCAGCTTGTGCGGCACTTCGGCGACCGAGCCGCTGAGCACGATGACGTCGAAGGGCGCCTCCACCGGCACGCCTTTGGCGCCATCGGCGTGGCGGACTTCCACGTTCGAGATGCCGGCTTTCTGCAGATTGGTGCGGGCCGTGGTTGCCAGCTCGGCGTCGATCTCCAGCGAGATGACGCGCTGGGCACGTTGGGCCAGCAGGGCGGCCATGTAGCCTGAACCGGTGCCGATTTCCAGCACCTTCTCGTGCTTTTGCACCGCCAGGTCCTGCAGCATGCGGGCCTCGACCTTGGGTGCCAGCATGCACTGGCCGTTCTCGCCCGAACCCCGCAGCGGCAGCTCCAGGTCGGCGAAGGCCAGCGCCTTGTGGGCCACGGGCACGAAATCTTCGCGGCGCACCACCGACAGCAGTTCCAGCACGCCGGCGTCGAGCACGTTCCAGGGGCGGATCTGCTGCTCGATCATGTTGAAGCGGGCTTGTTCGAAGTTCATTTTCATATACTCCACGGGGTATTGTAGGGGATCCTGAAAAATTTTACCGGGTGGGCGCTCTTTCCCCGCGCCAGCGCCGGCGCAGCCACTGTCCGAGGTCGTCCATATAGCAGTAGACCACAGGCACCACCACCAGGGTCAGCAGCGAAGAGGTGATGACACCGCCGATCACGGCCTGGCCCATGGGGGCGCGCTGCTCCGAGCCTTCGCTCAGCGCAAAGGCCAGCGGCACCATGCCGAAGATCATGGCCAGGGTGGTCATCAGGATCGGGCGCAGCCGCACCTTGGCCGCCATCAGCAGGGCCTCGGTGCGCCCCATGCCATCTTCCCGCGCGCGGATGGCAAAGTCCACCAGCAGGATGGCGTTCTTGGTCACCAGGCCCATGAGCATGACCACGCCGATGATGGAGAACATGGACAGGGTGGAGCGGAACATCATCAGCGCCAGCACCACGCCGATCAGCGTGAGCGGCAGCGAGGTCATCAGTGCCAGCGGCTGGAAGAAGCTCTTGAACTGGCTGGCCAGGATCATGTAAATGAAGATGATGGCCAGCGCCAGCGCCGACAGCGCATAGCCGAAGGATTCCTGCATGTTCTTGGTGGAGCCGCTGAACTGGTAGCGATAGCCCGGTGGCAGGGCGATGCCGTCCAGTGCCTTGCGGATGTCGGCCGAGACCTCGCCCGCGGAACGGTTGTAGACGTTGGCGTTGATGGCCACCTCGCGCATCAGGTCGCGCCGGTTGATCTGGTTGGAGCCGGTGCCCTCGCGCAGCTCGGCCACCTGGTTCAGGCGTACTACACGCGAGCTGCCGTCGGCATTGCTGCCCAGGGCAAAGGGCAGGCGCTGCAGGTCGGCCAGGCTGTTGCGCGCCTGCGGTGCCAGCCGTACGTTGACGTCGTAGGTCTGGTCGTCGCTGGCGCGCCAGTTGCCCACCGTCTGGCCGGCCACCAGGATGCGCAGCGCGCTGGCGATCTGGTTCACGTTCAGGCCCAGGTCGGTGGCGGCGTCGCGCTTGACGACCACGTCGATCGTGGGTTTGCCGGCCTTGACGCTGGAGTCCAGGTCCACCAGGCCGGGAATGTCGCGGATCTTCTGCTGCACCAGCAGGCTGAGGCGCTCCAGCTCCTTCAGGTCGCTGCCCTGCAGCGAGAACTCGATCTGCTTCTGTCCGCCCACGGGGTCGAGCAGCCCGGAGTGCGTGACCGTGATGCCGGGCACGCGCTGCAGCCGTTCGCGCAGCGCCGCCGACATCTGGTCCACGTTGCGCGTGCGGTCCTTGCGGTCGACCAGGCGCACGAAGATGCTGGCGTAGTTCTTGCCCAGCGCATTGCCAGTGTTCAGCGTGGCCAGCGAGTAGCGCACCTCCGGGAACTCGCGCAGGATGTCCTGCACCTGGCGTGCCTTGGCCTCGGTGGCCTCGATCGAGGAACCTTGTGGCGTGTAGAAGTTGACCGTGGTCTCGGAATAGTCGGCCTTGGGCACGAATTCGGTGCCCAGCAGCGGCACCATCACGATGCTCAGCACGAACACGCCGAAGGCCAGCGCCAGGGTGGCCAGCTTGTGGGCCAGGGCCCAGCGCAGGATGCCCTGGTAGGCCTCGGCGAGGCGGTCGGTGGTGCGGTCGAACCAGCCGGTGACACGACCGATGGTCTTGTCATAGACCGTGAGCGGCGGGCCGGATCGGTGGCCGTGCGCGTGGATGCTCGGATCGTGCCAGACCGAGGACAGCATGGGGTCGAGCGTGAAGCTCACGAACATGGAGATCAGCACCGCGGCCACGATGGTGACGCCGAATTCATGGAAGAACTTGCCGATGATGCCGCCCATGAAGCCGATGGGCAGGAACACGGCGACGATGGAGAAGGTGGTGGCCAGCACCGCCAGGCCGATCTCCTGGGTGCCGTCCAGCGAAGCGTCATAGGCGCCCTTGCCCATCTGCACGTGGCGCACGATGTTCTCACGCACCACGATGGCGTCGTCGATCAGCAGGCCCACGCACAGCGACAGCGCCATCAGCGTGATCATGTTGATGGTGAAGCCGAACCAGTACATGAAGAGGAAGGTGCCGATCAGCGCGATCGGCAACGTCAGGCCGGTGATGACGGTGGAGCGCCACGAGTTGAGGAAGAGGAACACGATGAGCACGGTGAGCAGGGCACCCTCGATCAGCGTGCGCCGCACGTTCTCCACCGCCACCCGGATCTGGCGCGAGCCGTCGTAGATCGGCTCCAGCCGCACGCCCGGGGGCAGCTGCGACTTCATCTCGTTCACGGTGCCCATGAGGCCGTCGATGACGGCAATGGTGTTCTCGTCCTGCGCCTTCTGCACCGACAGCAGCAGGGTACGCTGGCCGTTGTACAGCGCCAGCGTGTCGATCTCCTGCGGACCGTCCTGCACGGTGGCCACCTGCGCCAGGCGGATCGGCGTGGTGCCCTTGCGCGTGACGATGATGCGGCCGAAGTCCTCCGGGCGCTGCATGCGCGCGTCCACCTGGACGATCAGCTCCTGCGCGGTCGAGCGCACCGCGCCCACCGGCAGGTCCTGGTTCTCGCTCTGCACGGCCGCCACCACCTGGGCCGGCGTGATGCCATAGGCTTCCAGTGCATCGGGGCGCAGGTAGATGTTGATCTCGCGCTTGGTGGCCCCGACCAGCGTGACGGCGCCGACGCCGCGCACGTTTTCCAGCCGTTTCTTGAGCACCTGGTCGGCCCAGTTGCTCATCTCCACCGCCGTCGGGGCGCGGCCGGCCGACGCGTCCGGCAGCACGGCGAGCGACCAGACCGCACGGCTGGCCGGGTCGAAGCGCAGCACGCGCGGCTCCTTGACCTCGGTGCGCAGGTTGGGGCGCACGGCCGCCACCTTTTCACGTACGTCTTCCGCCGCCTTGCGGCCATCGACGTAGAGCTGGAATTCGATGATCACGACCGACTGGCCGTCATAGCTGCGCGAGGTCAGCGCATTGATGCCGGCGACCGAATTGACGCCTTCCTCGATCTTTTTCGTGACCTCACTCTCCACAATCTCCGGCGAGGCGCCGGGATAGTCGGTGCTCACCACGACGACCGGGAAGTCGACGTTGGGGAACTGGTCGACCTGCAGGCGCTGGTAGGAGAACAGGCCCAGCACCACCAGCGCCAGCATGACCATGGTGGCGAAGACCGGATTCTTGAGGCTGACGCGGGTGAACCACATGACCAGGCCTCAGCGCGTCTGCGGCTGTGCGGTCTGGCCCGCCGTGTAGCGCACCAGGGTCCCTTCGCGCAGCGGCCCGACGGAACCGGCGAGGACCCGGGCACCTTCGCCCAGGCCGCTGACCGCCACCATGTCCTCGCCGCCCACCTGGCCGCGCGCGCCCAGCGTGACGCTGACGTGGCGAACCTGCTCCCCGTCGACCACCTGGACGTAAGGGACGGGCTTGTCGGTGCGCACGGCCAGCAGGGGCAAGGCCGGTGTCTTGAGCCTGTCCGTGCCCAGGGTGCCCTCGACGAACAGGCCCTGGCGCAGGCCGGGCACGGGCTTGAGTTGCAGGTAGACCAGCACGCTGCGGCTGCCGGCCTGGGTGCTGGGGTTGATGCGCGCCACGCGCGCCGGGACGGGCTGGGCGTAGCCCTCGACCTGCAGCTGGGCCTGCTGGCCCACACGCACGCCCACGGAGTCGGCGGCGCTCAGCGCCGCCTCGAGCTCCATGCGCGAGAGGTCCACGATCTCGACGATCTTTGCGTCCACCGCCATGCGCTCACCCGGCTGGGCCAGGCGCTGCGACACGAATCCGCTCATGGGGGCCTTGAGCACCGAATCGCTCAGGCTCTTGCGCGCCACGTCGGCGGCCGCCGCCGCCGCCTCGTAGCTGGCGCGCGCGCCGTTGAGGCTGGCCTGCGAGGTGTCCAGCGCGGTCCTGGAGATGAAGCCCTGGTTGACCAGCGCCTTGTTGTTGTCGTACTGGCGCTGGGCAATGTCGATCTGCGCCTTGGCAGCATCGGCTTGCAGCTGGGCCTGGCGCAGCCGGGCTTCATATTCGGTGGGATCGATGCGCGCGATGATCTGGCCGGCCCGCACGGCGTCACCCTCGCGCACCGTCATGCCCTGCAGTTCGCCGGCCACGCGCGCCTTCACAAAAGCGGAATTCACCGCCTTCAGCGTGCCCGACACCGGCAGGCCGCGCGTCAGCTCCACGGTCTGCAGCGTCAGCACGTCGGCCGCCGTGAGTTCGACCACGGCCTGGGCGCCACGCGCCGTCTGCTCGGCCAGCGCCGCCTGTTGCGCCTTGCGCGCCGAGAGCGCGCGCAGGATGCCCAGTGCCAGCAGCACGACGACCAGGGCCAGCAGGCCCCATTGGATCCAGCGTTTCATCTTGTTCTGCATCGCTTGCTAGTTGCTTGTCGGGGTACCGCCCGTATCCCGCGGGCACAGGCCGTACAGCAGGGTTTCCACCTGCACGTCGAGGTATTTCTCCGGGTCCACGGTGGCGGCCCGGTTACCGCAGGCGCCGAAGGAGTGTTTCCACGACATGAGAAAGAGCATGGGCGCCAGCACCATGTAGACCGCGTGCTCCATGTTCACCGGACGGAATTCCCCGCGGTCGACGCCGCGTTGCAGGATGCGGCGGATGAGCGCGCGTCCGGGCTCGATGACCTCTTTCTCGTAGAAGGCCGCGAGTTCGGGAAAATTGACCGCTTCGCTCATCATCAGCTTGGTGATGCCGGAGGCGGGCGTGGCGCCGATGCGCTGCCACCACATCTTCAGGGCATAGCGCAGCATGTCCGGCGTACCGCCGGTATAGGCGTCGAATTCCGCCTCCCATTCCGGGAAACGGCCGGCCAGGTTTTCGCGCACCACGGCCTTGAACAGCTCTTCCTTGCTGGCGAAATACAGGAACAGCGTGCCCTTGGACACACCGGCGCGATGCGCCACTTCCTCCGCGCGGGTGGCGGCAAAGCCCTTCTCGACAAACAGCTCCAGGGCCGCCGCCAGCAGTTCGCCGGGACGGGCTTCCTTGCGCCGTTCACGCTTGGCGTGGACCTTGGCACAGGTATCGGAGAGGATTTTCGTGATCATCGGCCTTTTAATGACTGGTTGGTTATTAATGTAATGGCAGGCCAGTCGGCCGTCAAGGCGTATGGTCGTCGGCTGCCGTGCCTGCATGGCAAGCCCGGGGTAAAGCCTCGGTAAAGCGGCGGATCCGCGTGCTGATTAAGATCAAGTGTTCATCCTTTTCCGGTCCACGTCATGTCCTCTGAATTTCCAGTCCTCGTTCTGGGTGGCGGCTGCTTCTGGTGCACCGAAGCCGTGTTCGACCGCGTGCGGGGCGTGCTCGATGTCGAAAGCGGCTACAGCAACGGCGAGCCGGAGCAGCCCAGCTACGAACAGGTCTGCAGCGGCGACACCGGCCACGCCGAGGTGGTGCGCCTGGTCTATGACCCGGCGCAGGTGAGCGTGCGCCAGCTGCTGGAGATCTTCTTCGGCACGCACGACCCCACCACCTTGAACCGCCAGGGCAACGACGTGGGCACGCAGTACCGCAGCGCCATCTACTTCACCCAGCCGGACCAGGAGCGGGTGGCGCGCGAATTGATGGCCGCGCTGGCGCAGGCGCGGGTCTTTGCGGCGCCCCTCGTCACCGAGGTGCGGCCGCTGGCCAATTACTGGCCAGCCGAGGACTACCACCAGGACTACTTCCAGAAGCACCCGAACCAGGGCTACTGCGCTTTTGTGGTCGGCCCCAAGGTGGCCAAGTTCCGCCAGCAGTTTCAGCAACTGCTCAAGCCCGCCGCCTGAGGCGACGCGCTGGGCCGCTCGGCCGCCCGCGCGGAAATGAAATAATCGCGCCTCACGCAACTTTCCATGGTGATGCATCCCTCCCCGGCCTTCAACCCGCTACGGCGATTGCCGGGCGTGGTGGTGCTCGTGCTGGCCCTGCTGTGGGCACAGCTGCTGGGGCTGGCGCATGGCGTGCGGCACGCGGGCGGGTTCAATTCCGGCCAGGCCACGACGGTGGCCGTGCAGAAGGCCTTCGGTGCTGGCCCGCTGGCCCACCTGCTGGCGCCGGCCGGCGACGACGGCGAGTGCCGCCTGTATGACCAGCTGGCGCACGGCGCCCCCGTGCTCGACCTACCGGTCGTGCTGGCGGCCCTGCTGCCCTTGGCCGTGGCCTGGCCTCCCCTGGTGGGGATCCATGCGCCCCCGTGTGCCGCCTTTGTTGCCCGCGCGCCGCCGCCGTCCCCTTGAGTCTCGCCGCCGTGCCATGCCGGGCCCTGCCCGGAATGGCGTCCGTGCTTTCGATTCATCGGGATTTGCATGCATTTCATTCAGACTTTTTCATCCGCATCGGGCCGCCGGCTGGCGACCCTGATGCTGCTGGCCGGCGTTGTCCACGCGCAGGCCCAGACCGCCGCGAGCAACGCGGAACCCACCCTCGCGCCGGTCACCGTGAGCGGTGACGCCTTCCCCTCCGACGGCGACGGGGCGACGCCCGTCGCGCACCTGGAGCGCGACGAACTCCTGCTGCGCAGTCGCACCACGCTGGGGGACACGCTCGACGGCACGCCCGGCGTGAGCAGCACCCATTTCGGCCCCAATGCCAGCCGACCGGTGATCCGCGGACTGGACGGTGACCGCATCCGCCTGCTGGACAACGGCGGCGCCAGCCAGGACGTTTCCGGCCTGAGCTACGACCATGCGGTCACCATCGAGCCCATGCTGGTCGATCGCATCGAGGTGCTGCGCGGGCCGGCCACGCTGCTGTACGGCGGTGGCAGCGCCAGCGGCGTGGTCAACGTGATCGACAACCGCATCCAGCGTGAGCCGCTGTTCGACGCCAGCGGCGGCCTCAGTGGCCAGGCCGATGCCAGCCTGGCCTCCGGCAACCAGGAGCAAAGCGGCGCGGTCCGCCTGGATGCCGGTACGCAGCGCTATACCCTGCATGCCGATGGCACGTCGCGCAACACACAGGATGTGGCGGTGCCGATCGACCTCAGCTGTACCCGTGGCGGCGTCACCACCACGGCGCGCCGCCTGTGCAACTCGGCCAGCCAGAGCTGGGGCGGCGCGCTGGGCGGCACGCTGTATTTCGACCGCGGCTATCTTGGTGCGGCGCTGTCCAGCTACGACTCGAACTACGGCACCGTGGCGCAGGACGAGGTGTCGATCGCCATGCGCTCCGCCCGGCTGGCGCTGGAAGGCGAATTGCGTGGCCTGAGCGGTGCCCTGCAGAGCCTGAAGGCGCAGTACAGCAACAACGACTACCGCCATACCGAATTCGACGCCGACGTGCCCGGCACGCTATTCAAGTCGCGCGGCCAGGAGCTGCGCCTGCAAGGACGCCAGACCCGTGTCGGCACGCGGCAGGGGGCGCTGGACGGCACGCTCGGCCTGCAGCTCAACTACGGCGAGTTCTCGGCGGACGGGGACGAGGCCTTCGCCCCCTATAGCCGGACCCGCTCGGCCGCCGCCTTCGCCCATGAACAACTGGCCACCGGCTGGGGACAGCTCAGCGCGGCGGCACGCCTGGAGTCGGTGCAGGTCGATTCGCTGGGCCATCCGACACTGGCGCGCTTTGCCGCCGCGAGCCGCAGCTTTGCGCCGCTGAGCACCGCGGTGGGCGCTGCCTGGAACGTGGCGCCGGCCTGGCAGCTAAGCACCAACCTGGGCTGGAGCGAGCGCGCCCCCAAGGACTATGAGCTGTATGCCGACGGCGTCCATGTGGCGACCAATGCCTACGAGGTCGGTAACGCCCAGCTGGACCGCGAGCGTTCCACGAGCATGGATGTGGGCGCGCGCTGGAAGCGCGGCGCCGACAGCGCATTGGTACAGCTGTTCGTGAACCAGTTCAGCAACTACATCTCGCTCGAATCCACCGGGACGCAGGTGACGGTCAACGGCACCGCCTATCCGCAATACCGGTACACGCCGGTGCAGGCCCGCTTCAGTGGCATGGAGGCACAGGGCACGCTGCGCCTGCTCGAGCGCGGCCAGACGCTGGACCTGCTGCTGCGCGGCGACATGGTGCGCGCCGACAACCTCAGCACCGGGCAGCCGCTGCCGCGCATCGCGCCCATGCGCCTGGGCGCCGCGCTGCAATGGGCGCAGGCAGCCTGGGGCGCGCGCCTGGGGGTGGACCAGTACGCGGCGCAGGACCGCGTGCCCGACGGCCAGGTGGCCACGGCGGGCTACACGCTGTGGAATGCCGCGCTGACCTATCGCACGCGCGCGGCCGGCTCACAGCTGCTCTGGTACGCGCGGCTGGACAACCTGGGCGACACGCTGGCCTATTCGTCGACGTCGATCCTGACGCAGACGGCGCCGGGGCGCGCGCCCCTGGCGGGCCGCAGCCTGAAAGCGGGATTGCAGCTGACGTTCTGAGCGCGGGCCGTTACAGTCGGGGTACAGGGCCTGTCCACACCGCTTACTCACGTGTGAACAGGCCCCCACGTTGGGGGGAAAGACACCGATGAGCATCCGCAACCTGGACTATCTGCTGACGCCGGCTTCCGTGGCGGTCTTCGGCGCCTCACCCAAGCCCCACAGCGTGGGCGGGACCGTGTGGCGCAATGTGCGCACCGGCTTCACGGGGACGGTCTACGCGGTCAATCCCAAATATGGCGAACTCGACGGCCAGCCGGTCTACGCGCGTGCGGCCGATCTGCCGGCCGTGCCGGAGCTGGCGCTGCTGTGCACGCCGCCGGCCACCGTGCCGAAGCTGGTGGCCGAGCTGGCCGCGCACGGCACGCGTGCGGCCGTGGTGCTGACCGCCGGGCTGGACGCGGCGCAGAAGCAGGCCATGCTGGATGCCGCCCGGCCCACCCTGTTGCGCCTTCTGGGCCCCAACTGCATCGGCGTGCTGGCGCCGCACCTGGGCCTGAATGCCAGCTTTGCGCATGTCGACGCGCGGCGGGGCGAGCTGGCCTTTGTGACGCAGTCGGGCGCGCTGATGACGGCCATGCTGGACTGGGCGCGCTCGCGCGGCATCGGCTTTTCGCACTTCGTCTCGCTGGGCGAGCACGCGGACGTGGACTTTGGCGACCTGCTCGACTACCTGGCCAGCGATCCGAAGACGCGCGCCATCCTGCTCTACATCGAGTCCATCGAAGCGCCGCGCAAGTTCATGTCGGCCGCACGCGCGGCGGCGCGCAACAAGCCGGTCATCGTGGTCAAGGCCGGGCGCTCGCAGCAGGGGCAGCGCGCGGCGGCCTCGCACACCGGGGCGCTGGCCGGTTCGGACCTGGTGTACGACGCGGCCATCGCGCGTGCCGGCATGCTGCGGGTGGACACCCTGCAGCAGCTCTTCCTGGCGGCGGAGACACTGGCGCGCTTTCGCGGCAACACGGCCGAGGCGCTGACCATCCTGACCAACGGCGGCGGTGCCGGCGTCATGGCGGCGGATGCCGCGGCCCACATGGGCGTGACTTTGAGCGAGCTGGCGCCGGCCACCCTGGAGCAGCTGGACGCGCAGCTGCCGGCCAACTGGTCGCACGGCAATCCGGTCGACATCATCGGTGACGCGCCGGTGCAGCGCTACGTGGATGCACTGCAGACGCTGGCGGGTGACAGCGCGGCCGGCGCCGTGCTGTTCATCCATGCGCCCACGGCCATCGTGCCGGCGATGGACATTGCACGCGCGCTGGTGCCGCTGGCGCGTACCGACCCGCCGCGCCTGCTGGGCTGCTGGCTGGGTGACGGCGCGGTGGAGGAGGCGCGGCGCCTGTTCCGCCAGGCCGGCATCGCGGCCTACGAGACGCCGGAGGAGGCGGTGCGCGCCTTCGCCATGGGCGTGACCTACCGCCGCAACCAGGAGCAGCTGCTGGAGGCGCCGCCCGCCAGCGCGCCGGGCGCACCGGTGGACGTGGCCGCGGTGCGCGCCATGGTGCAGCAGGTGCTCGCCAGCGGCCGTGAGCTGCTCACCGAACCCGAAGCCAAGGCGGTGCTGGCGGCCTATCGCATCCCGGTGGCCGCTTCGCGGCGCGTCGGCCTGGAGCCGCGCACCGTGCTGGCCGCCGCCGAGGCGATCGGCTATCCGGTGGTGCTGAAGATCCTCTCCGACGACATCACGCACAAGTCCGACGTCGGCGGCGTGATGCTGGACATTGCCAATGCCGTCGAGCTGGAGCGCGCCGCGGCGGTCATGCTCGCGCGTGTGCGCGAAGCACGGCCGCGCGCGCGCCTGCAGGGCTACACGGTGCAGTCGATGGTGCGGCGCGCGCACGCGCGCGAACTGATCGTGGGTGCCAGCATCGACGCCGTGTTCGGTCCGGTGCTGCTGTTCGGCCAGGGCGGCACGGCGGTGGAAGTGCTGGCCGATCGCGCCGTGGCGCTGCCGCCCCTCAATGTGCCGCTGGCGCGCGCCCTGGTCGGGCGCACGCGCGTGGCGCGGCTGCTGGGGGCCTGGCGTGACACGCCGGCCGCCGACATGGACGCGCTGTATGGCGTGCTGGTGGCGGTGTCGCAGCTGCTGGCCGACGTGCCGGAGCTGGCCGAGCTGGACATCAACCCGCTGCTGGTCAACGAGGAGGGTGTCATCGCGCTGGATGCGCGCATGCGCGTGAGCGCCCGCTGTCCGGCCGGCGCCCGCAGCTTTGCCATCCGACCCTATCCGGCGGAGCTGAGCGAGTCCCTGCGCTGGGACGATCGCCTGCTCACCCTGCGTCCCGTGCGGCCCGAGGACGAGGCGCAGCACCGCGCCTTCCTGGAGGCGCTCGATCCCGAAGACGTGCGCCTGCGGGTGTTCTACAGCCGCCGCAGCATCGAACACAGCGAGCTGGCGCGCCTGCTGCAGATCGACTATGAGCGCGAGATGGCTTTCATCGCCGTCGCTGCCGACCCGGACGGCCAGGAGCAGACGCTGGGCGTGGCGCGCGCCGTGGCCGATCCCGACAACGAGGCGGCCGAGTTCGGCATCATCGTGCGCTCCGACCTCAAGGGCCAGGGCCTGGGCCGGCTGCTGATGGACAAGCTGATCCGCTACCTGCGCGCGCGCGGCACGCGGCGCCTGGTGGGCGAGGTCATCGTGGAGAACAGCCGCATGCGCGCGCTCGCCCACGAGCTCGGCTTTGTCGAGGCCGCGGCCGAGGACGGCGACCGCTGCTGCGCCATCACACTCGAACTGCAGGCCTGAGATCAACCGCCCGCAGTTTGGGCGGGCCTTGATTTGCATCAAAATGGGTCGGCACTGGCCGACTAAGCTGCTCGGCAATGCATGGGCCTGCGGTAACGGCCCGTGTGAACGAGGAGGAGAGGGTTCATGGACCGGGACGCTGTCATCCGCAAGAGTGAGCGCGACTGGCGTGTGCCGCCACAGCTGGCCGACTACGCGGCGCAATGCCACGGCTTCAGCTGGGCGGCCGAGCGTGAGCAGCTGGCCGGCCTGCCCGGTGGCGGCCTCAACATGGCCTACGAGGCGGTCGACCGCCACGCCGCCGGACCGCTGCGCGAGCGCGTGGCGCTGCGCTTCGTCAGCCGCGCGGGCCCCGCGCTGGAACTCAGTTACGCCGAACTGGCGCGCCGCACCAACCGCTTTGCCCACGTGCTGCGCGGCCTGGGCGTGGGGCGGGGTGAACATCTGTACGTGCTGGCCGGGCGCATCCCCGAGCTCTACATCGCCGTGCTGGGCGCGCTGAAGAATGGCACGGTGGTCACGCCCATGTTCTCGGCCTTCGGCCCCGAGCCCATTGCCACGCGCATCAACATCGGCGGCGGCACGGTGCTGGTCACCACCGACGTGCTGTACCGCAAGAAGGTCAAGGCCATGCGAGCACAGATGCCCAGCCTGCGCCACGTGCTGCTGGTGGCCGAGGATGGCGGCACCACCGGCGAGCCGGACACGCACGACCTCGCGACGCTGATGCAGGCGGCGTCCGACCAGTTCACGGTCGAGGCCACCGACGCCGAGAGTCCGGCGCTGCTGCATTTCACCAGCGGCACCACCGGTACGCCCAAGGGGGCCATCCACGTCCACGGCGCCGTGCTGGCGCACCAGGCGACCGGGCGCTACGCGCTCGACCTGCACCCGGACGACCGGTTCTGGTGCACGGCCGACCCCGGCTGGGTCACCGGCACCTCCTACGGCATTCTGGCGCCGCTGCTGCTGGGCGTAACGTCCCTCATCGACCGCGAGGAGTTCGACGCCGAGCGCTGGTACACCTTGCTGGAGCAGGAGCGCGTCACGGTCTGGTACACCGCACCCACCGCCATCCGCATGCTGATGAAGGCCGGGGCCGAACTGGCGCAGCGGCACAAATTCCCTGACCTGCGCTTCGTCGCCAGCGTGGGCGAGCCGCTGAATCCCGAGGCGGTGTGGTGGGGGCTGGACTCCTTCGGCCTGCCCATCCATGACAACTGGTGGCAGACCGAAACCGGCGGCATTATGATTGCCAACACCCCGGCCTTCGACATCAAGCCCGGCTCCATGGGCCGGCCGCTGCCCGGCATCGAGGCCTGCATCGTCGAACACCTGGAAGCCGAGGGCGAGCCGGCGCGTGTGCGTGTCATCGACGCCCCGGATGTGGAGGGCGAGCTGGCGTTGAAAGCCGGCTGGCCTTCGATGTTCCGCGGCTACCTGAACAACGAGGCGCGCTACCGCAAGTGCTTTGCCGG
>JAJZUZ010000165.1 GCA_021845965.1 Pseudomonadota bacterium
GGCAGGATGAAGCCGAAGCTCACCACGAACTGCAGCAGCATGGTCATGCCGACCAGGTTGAGCGGCGCGGCATCGGGGCCGCCGGCGATCTGCTGCAGCACGCTGATCATGATGGGGATCATGGCCGAGGCCAGGGCGGTGGCGCTGGCAAAACCCAGGTGCACCACGATCAGGAACAGTGAGAGCAGGGCCAGGATCATGAAGGCCGAGGCGCCGGCCAGGCCCAGGTTGGCGACGATGATGTTGGCCAGCCAGGCCGCGGCCTTGGTCTGCAAGAGCGCCGTGCCCAGGCTGATGCCGGTGCCGAACAGCACGATGGTGCCCCACGGGATCTTCGATTGCGCCTGCTTCCAGCCCATGACGCCGATGCCCGGCGTGAACATGAGGGCAATGGCGGCGATCGTCGTGGACGATGTGTCGAAGGGGTGCAGCACCTTCTCCGTGGCCCAGAAGCCCAGCAGGGTGAGCATGAGGATGAGCAGGCGCTTTTCGGCCCAGCTCATGGGGCCCAAGGCGTGCAGGGCCAGGCGGATGGTCTCCTTGCCGCCGGCCACCTCGTCCATCTCGGGCGGCATCATCTTGAGCATCACGAAGTAGAGCGCGATGGACATCAGGATGGCCCAGGGCGCCGCAGCCACCAGCCAGTCACCCCAGGTGATGGTCTGGCCGAACGATTTCTCGATGAAGCCGATGGCCACCATGTTCTGCGCCGCCGCGGTCTTGACGCCCACGTTCCAGATCGAGGCCGCCTGCGCGGTGGCGATCATCAGCAGGCCGGCAAAGCGCGAGCGCTGGTCCACCCCGAAGGCGTGGATGATGCCCATGATGATGGGCACGAGGCAGGCCACGCGCGCCGTGGTGGAGGGCACCAGGAAGGACAGCACGATGCCCACCAGGATGGCGCCCACCAGCACGCGGTGCGTCTGCGCGCCGACCTTGGACAAGATGAAGAGCGCGATGCGCCGGTCCAGCCCGGTGATGGTCATGGCCGCCGAGATGAAACAGGCTGCGGCCACCAGCGCCAGCGCCGTGTTGGCAAAGCCGTTGAGCGCCAGTGTCAGCGCCGGGCCGGTGCCCAACAGGGCTTCCGGCTTGGCGGCGTTGGGCGCCAGGCCCAACAGGAAGGCCATCAGCGCGGTGATGAGCACGGCGCTGATGGCGTAGTCCACCGCCTCCGTCACCCACAAGATGACGGAGAACAACAGCAGGCCCAGCATGATCTGGCCGGCCACCGGCAGTGCTGCCGGACGTGGCAGCAGCATGACGACGATGAGGCCGGCCAGGGCGGCCAGCAGGCCGATGATGTGAACGGAATCGCGGTTGCCCGCCGGGGTGGCAGTCGTGGCCATGGGGTCTCCTCCTGTCTTGGTATGGTTGTGGCGGCATGCTACGCGCACACCGGCGACCATTCTTGACGGGGATCAACCGCAGGTCAAGCCACGCGGCTGCGGCCGCCGATGGCGGCCTCAGCGCCCGGGCCAGACCGGCTTGCGCTTTTCCTTGAAGGCGGCCTGGCCCTCTTTGGCGTCCTCGGTCAGCGTGAAGAGGGCGATCTGGCTTTCGGTGAAGGACATGCTTTCCTCGAAGGCCATGGCCTCGATCTTCTTCATGGTGTACAGGCCGCGGCGGATGGCGGCCGGTGACTTGTCCAGCAGGCGCTCCAGCAGCCACTGCAGCCTGCCGTCCAGGTCGTCGTCCACGTAATTCACCAAGCCGTATTCCAGCGCCTCGGCCGAGGTGAGCGGCTCGCCCGTGAGGCAGAGCTCGGCCAGCTTGCGTCGGGGGATCAGGTGCTGCAGCACGCTGAGCACCTGGGCCGGGAACACACCGACCTTCACCTCGGGCAGGCCGAACACCGCGTGGCGCGCGGCCACCGCCAGGTCGCACATGGCCAGCAGGCCCATGCCACCGGCCATGCAGGCGCCGTTGACGCGTGCGATCAGCGGCACGTTGCTGGCCTTGGCCGCGCGCAGCACGCGCGCCACATGACCCTGGGGTTCCGAGTAATCGGTGGTGAAGGCCTGGTTGGCCTGCAGGTCGGCCCCCGCACAAAAGGCCTTGTCGCCGGCACCGGTGATGACGATGGCCCGCACCTCGCGCTGCTGCTGGGCCTCATCGATGGCGCGGGCCAGGGCGGCCAGCACGCCGTGGCTGACGGCATTGCGGCGCGCCTCGCGGTGGATGGTGAGCCACAACACGGGGCCGCGCTGTTCGACCAGCAGCTCGTCGGTGGCGGGGGTGGCGCTCATGCGGATCTCCTGTGGCTTGCGTGCAATGCCGCTATTGTGGCCGTGAAATCCCGCTTACCATCGGAGGCGACGCCCACCCACTCCCAACAACAAGCTGTCATGGCCGACTCCACGCCCAGCCTGCGCCGGCAGTCCCTGCCCCAGGGAGCGGCGGCCGTGTTGCAGGGGCAATGGACGGCCGCGCGGCTGGCCGAGCCGCGCGCCTGGGCGGCGCTGCAGGCGGCGCTGCAGGGCAGCCACGCCGTGCCGGCCTGGGATCTGCGCGGTGTCCAGCGTCTGGACCACACCGGTGCCCAGCTGCTTTGGAACACCTGGGGCCGGCGCTGGCCGGCGCAACTGGAAGCCTTGCCGGGCCAGCGCACCATGCTTGAGCGCGTGGCGCGCTATTCCGTTTCGCTGCCGCCGCCCGCGTCCTACGGCCTGTTTCATCTGTGGGACCGGCTGGGCCGCCAGGTGCTGCTGGTGCTCAACCATCTGCTGGGCGCGCTGCGCCTGGTCGGCCAGCTCGCGCTGGACATCGGCCGCCTGTTGCGGGCGCCGCGTCTGGGGCCCTGGCGCGATTTCTCCGGCCACCTGTACCACATCGGCGCCACGGCGCTGCCCATCACGGCGCTGGTCGGTTTCCTGATCGGCGTGGTGCTGGCGTACCTGATGGCGCAGCAGCTGCGCCTCTTCGGCGCCGACCCCTATATTGTGAACCTGATGGGCATCTCCGTGATCCGCGAGCTCGGCCCCGTGCTGGCCGCCATCCTGATCGCCGGCCGTTCGGGCTCGACCATCACGGCGCAGATCGGCGTCATGCGCGTGACGGAGGAGCTCGACGCCATGCGCGTGCTGGGCATCGCGCGTGGCTACCGCCTGGTGCTGCCGCGGGTGCTGGCCATGGCCGTGGCCATGCCGCTGATCTCGGTCTGGACCACGCTGGCTGCCCTGCTGGGCGGCATGGTCTCGGCCGACCTGACCATGGGGGTGTCGCCGGCCTATTTCGTCTCGGGGCTGCCTGACGCGGTGCAGGCGTCCAACCTCACGCTGGCGACCTCCAAGTCCATGGTCTTCGGGGTGCTGATCGCGCTGGTGGGCTGCCATTTCGGCCTGCGCGTCAAGCCCAATACCGAGAGCCTCGGCCAGGGCACCACCGCCTCGGTGGTAGTGTCCATCACGGCGGTGATCCTGGTCGATGCCATGTTCGCCGTCATCTTCCGCAACGTGGGCATATGAGCGCAAACGTGCCGCCGCCGCCCGTGGTCGACATCGACTCCTTGTCCTCGGTGTTCATCACCGCGGGGCGCGAGTTCGTGGTCCATCGCCAGCTGGACCTGCGCATCGCCGAGGGTGAACTGCTGTCCATCGTCGGCGCTTCCGGCAGCGGCAAGACGGTGCTGCTGCGCCAGATGCTGGGATTGGAGCGCCCGGCGGCCGGGCGCGTCACGGTGCTGGGCCGGCCCGCGGCCGAGCTGGGGGCGCCCGGCGCGGCCAGCCGGGTGGGCATGCTGTTCCAGCACGGGGCACTGTTCTCGGCTTTCAGCGTGCTGGAGAATATCGCCTTCCCGCTGCGCGAACTGCGCACGCTGCCGGCGGACCTGGTGCGCGATGTCGCGCTGGTGAAGCTGCAGATGGTCGGGCTCGACCCGGCCCAGGCGCACAAGATGCCGGCGGATCTCTCCGGCGGCATGGTCAAACGCGTCGCGCTGGCGCGCGCGCTGGTGATGGATCCGCCGCTGCTGCTGCTGGACGAACCCACCGCGGGCCTGGACCCCGACAGCGCGGACGATTTCTGCGCGCTGCTGCGCTCGCTGCACCAGGAACTGGGCCTGACCGTGGTGATGGTCACGCACGACCTGGATACCATCTTCGAACTCAGCACGCGCGTGGCGGTGCTGGCCGAACAGCGCGTCATCACCTGCGGCACGCCGCGTGAGGTGATGGCGGTGGAACACCCCTTCATCCATGACTTCTTCCAGGGCGAGCGCGGCCGGCGGGCGCAATCCCTGTTGCACGACGCGCCGGAGCAAGGGTAAAAACAGGCTATGGAAAACAAGGCCCACGCGCTGGCTGCCGGCGCCTTCGTGTTGCTGGTGGCGGCCATGCTGGTGGCGCTGGCGGTCTGGCTCACGCGCGAGGCCGGCGAGGTCCGCGTCTACGAGGTGTCCACCCGCGACGCCGTCACCGGCCTGCAGTCGCAGGCCTCGGTGCGCTTTCGCGGCGTCAAGATCGGCAAGGTGGCCGATCTGGGATTCGACGCGGTGACCCCCGGCCAGGTGCTGATCCGGCTGGAGGTGGATGCGGATGCGCCCATCACACGCTCCACCTACGCCACACTGGGCTATCAGGGCCTGACGGGCATCGCCTTTGTGCAGCTGGACGACAGCGGGGAATCGCGCGAGCCGCTGCCGGCCGCGGGCGACGCGGCGCCGCGCATTCCCATGCGTCCTGGCCTGATGGAGCAGTGGTCACGTCAGGGCGAGCGCATCCTCACGCAGCTGGAAGAGACGACGCGGCGTGTCAACCAGCTGCTGGGCGCGGAAAACCAGCAGGCGCTGCGCCGCGGCCTCACGACGCTGGGCGACGCCGCCGCCGCCGTGCCACCCGCCATGCGCCAGGCCGGCGAATCTTTCCAGGCCATGCGCGAGGCGGCTGCCAACGTCAGTGCCAGCGCCGCGCAGGTGCGCCAGGCGGCGGCCGACTACGCGCGCCTGGCGCAGCGCCTGCAGCAGCCCGGCGGTGCGGTGGACCAGCTGCAGCAAGGGGTGGGCACCCTGGCCGACACCGGGCAGACGGTGCAGCAGAGCAGCCTGCCGCGCCTGCACCAGACGCTGGACGACACTGGCCGCTCGGCGCGCCGCATCGGCCGCGCGGCCGCCATGCTGGACGAGAATCCGCAGGCCCTGATCTATGGGCCACCGCTGCTGCTGC
>JAJZUZ010000002.1 GCA_021845965.1 Pseudomonadota bacterium
ACGCTGCACTCTTGCAGCTTCATGGCCATGATTGCGCCCCGTTCCTCGGCGCTCAGGTGCTTATAGGTGCCTTGCATGCAACAACTCTCCTTGACGAAGTGTGTTGCACTTCAGGTTTGAATCCGCCTCTCTGATGCCGGCTTTCTTCCGCTCCACCCTGTTGCGCCTGCTGCTGTTGAGCGTCGTGCTCAACCTGGGAGACGCACCCTATGTGGATGAGTTGATTGAGGAAATGTCCCAAGCGTCGACCACGTCTGTTCAGATCGCAGCCTCCGGGGACCAGGCCCAAGATCCTCATGCTCAGGTTGTGACCAAGTCCTACTCGTCAATCTACGACGAGTTGCTAGCCAACGTGCCGATGCCCCAGCAAGAGGCGCAACCTGTTTCGCTCGCCAAGCTGTCGGGTGAAAAACCAGAGACTGTGGCATCTCGTCCGCCGTGCCCTCCCTTGTCTTCAATCGACAAACCTCCTCGATACGAACTCGTGGCTTGACTGCCGCTTGATCCTGCGCGCGCCTTCAGTGCGGCGCAGGCCGTGAGTTCTTTGGAGGAGTTCCATGAAAACCTGTTTCGCCGTCGCAGCGGCGGATGTATTGCGCATGGGCTCGGCTTTGGCCGGGCTCTGCATGGTGCTGGCCGGCTGCGCGTCTTTCGAATCCAAGCCGATCGATCCTCAGGTCGAGGCATCCAAATTCGAGGCCCAGGCCTTGGGCCCGGGACCCTGGGATGCCCCGGCCTTGCAACGCGCGGCTTGGCAGCGACACCCCGAGGCGGTGGCGGCAGAGGCCAGGCGCAAAGTCGCCGAGGCAGCCGTCATCACTGCAGGGGGACGTCTCAATCCATCCCTGGCCGGAGTGATACAGAAAAACGTCAGCGCAAGCCCAGGCGCGGAGCCTTGGACCTATGGCCTGACCCTGGAAATCCCGCTGGAAGCAGCTGGAAAGAGAGCCAGCAGAGAGGCTCGCTCGCAGTGGCTCGCGCTGGCTGCCGCTTACATCGAAACCGACGTCCGATGGCGGATTCAGCTGCGCACCCGCGAAGCATATATCGGCGCCTATCCAGCCGATGAGCTTGCGGCCCAACGGCTTGACACCTTGGATGCGCTGGCGTTGGAAACGCAAAAGCGACTGGAAGCGGGCCTGGTATCCAGCAACGAAGCCCTCCAAACCCGCCTAGCTGCCAGACAAGCAGCGCTGTCACTCGAAGAAGCCCGTCGACGCCGAGGAGAAGCTTTGCGGCGTTTGGCAGCGTCCATCGGAATTCCTGAGCGAGCGATCCTTGAGATTGATCTTTCGTACTCGGACATCAGTTCCGATAGCCTGCGAGACGCCAAGACCCTCGATGCACTGGCAAAAAGCGCCTTGCAGGCCCGCCCCGACGTGCTGGCGGCCCTTGCGGAATACGAGGCGTCTCAGGCCGCCTTGCAGTTGGAGATCGCTCGTCAGTACCCCAATGTTTCGATCGGTCCGGGCTATAGCTGGGACGCCGGAGACTCCAAATGGAGCCTGGGATTTGCACTCCCATTGCCTTTGCTCAACCGAAACCGCGGCCCAATAGCGGAAGCTGAGGCACAGCGTGAAGCGGTGGCTGCAACTTTTCGAGTCGTCCAGGAACAAGCCATTGCCGAGATCACGGGTGCGTTGGCTGCCTACCGACAGACCATACGCACACTCGCAATAGCCCAAGCCGCCGCCGAGGACACCAAGGCGCTTGCGCGATCGGCCGAACTGGCCTTTCGTGCCGGTGCTACCGATCGTTTGGCTTTGCTAGCCGTCCGCCTGGAGGCCATCACAGCCGAATCCACGCAAAACGACCTGATGCTGGCCGCGCATGCCGCAGCCGGGCGGCTCGAGTACGCCTTACGCATGCCATTGCCGCCCACGTCCCCCACCGCTTCGAAGGAATCCCAGCCATGAACCGCAAACTCACCTTAGCGATCGTGATCGCAGCCATCAGTGTGGTTGTAGCCTATCTGCTCTGGATGGGGTCCGTCACTCAATCCGGTCAGCCGATGACAGATCCCATCAAGAAGGCATCGGATCCAGCGACCCTTTCCATGGATCAAACCGAGCGTGAGCGAGCCGCCATCGAAACGAGGCAAGCACAGGCAGGTTTTCAGCAGATGCAGTTCACGGCTCTGGCGACGGTGTTATCGGTCCAGGAACTGGTCGAGGCGGCCACATCGGTGGCAACAGCGCAGGCCCAATCGGACCGGGCCTCTGCACAACGGCATGCATCCCGCCGTGAACTGGATCGACTCCAGGCGCTGCATGCGCAGGATCGCAATGTATCGGACAAAAGCGTTGAAGCGGCCGAAGCGATGTGGCGCTCGGATGAAGCGGCTGTTCTTGCGACACGGGCCGCGATCGATGCTGCCGTCAGTTCTGCTCGTACCCGGTGGGGTTCTCAGTTGACGCAAGCACTGGTGAATCGAACCACGCTTTACCGACATCTGGAATCCCAACACAAGGTACTCCTGCGGGTTGTGGCGACCAGCGACGTAACGCAGGTACAGATGCCCAAAACCATAGACGTGGAAGACCCAAGTGGCGTTTCTCGTCACGCGCAGCTGATTTCGCGTACCCCATCGGTAGATCCGCGAATTCAAGGCACCGCCTATTTCTATGTCATGGAGCCGCACGACACGGCTGCTGGTATGGTGCTGAACGCTCGTTTTCACACAGAGCTACCGCAGGCGGGTGCAGTCGTGCCCACGGACGCGCTGATCTGGTGGCAGGGCAAGCAATGCTTGTACGTCGAGACAGAGCCGGGGCGCTTTGAACGGCGTGTTGTCGTCTCAGCACGCAGGACCGGCGATGGGTGGTTCATCCCCGGGTTTCCGGCCGTTACCGTCGTCAGCCGAGGAGCCCAAGCCCTGCTATCCCAGCAAATGCGTTCTTCCATCAAGGTTGGCGAGGAGGGACCATGAAACCATCTACGACGGGTCTTCTGGTTTCCATAGTCCGCGCGTCTTTGCGATACCGCGGAATCACGCTCACGGTCGCGGTTCTGTTGGCGATCTACGGGATTTTCCGCTTCCAGGATGCCCGATACGACGTGTTCCCGGAGTTCGCACCACCACAGATTTCCATTCAGACCGAAGCGCCAGGCCTGGCTCCAGAGCAAGTCGAATTGCTGGTGACTCAGCCCATCGAAAACGCAATCAATGGTGTGACGGGAGTTGCCCGTCTTCGATCCCAGTCGATTCAAGGCCTGTCCGTGGTAACGGTGGTTTTCGATCCGGATACGGAAATCCATATCGACCGACAGCATGTCACTGAACGTCTGGGGGCCCTGGCGGGCCAGCTTCCGCAAGGCGTGCAAGCACCCACCATGTCTCCCCTGACATCGTCGGTGAGCACGGTCTTGGTTGTCGGCCTGACCTCCAGTTCACGATCGAACATGGACTTGCGCACACTAGCCGACTGGACCGTCAGACCGCGTTTGCTGGCTGTACCAGGTGTGGCCAAGGTCTCCGTTTTTGGCGGTGACGCGAAAGAAGTGCAAATTCAAGTACGGCGGGATCAGTCGGCCAGGTATGGTTTGGCCATGAGCGAGGTTGTCGAGGCAGCCCGCAAGGCCATCGGTTTACGTGGCGCCGGGTTCTTCGAGGACGCCAATCAGCGTGTCGTTTTGCGCACCGAGCCTACAACTGCGGCATCTCTGGCGGCCGTGGTCCTGCGCCGGCAGGAGGGTGCCAATCTGACGTTAGGTGATGTGGCGCAGATCCGTGAGGCACCGGAGCCGCCGGTCGGGGCCGCCACAGTCAACGGTCTGGCGGCCGTCCAATTGATGGTTTCGGAGCAATACGGAGCCGACACGATGTCCGTCACCCAAGGCGCCGAACGCGCTCTGCGAGGTCTGCAGCGCCAGTTGGAAGCTGAGGGGGTAGAACTGCACCCACAGATCTTCCGGCCGGCCAACTTCATTGAGACTGCCACCCGCAACGTCAAGGAGTCTCTTGCGATCGGTGCGGCATTAGTCGTCGTGGTCGTAGCGGTTTTTTTGGGTAACTGGCGAACCGCGCTGATTGCCTTGGCGGCCATACCTTTGTCTTTGCTCGCAGCGACGACGGTGCTGATCGAACGGGGGATAAGCCTGAACACCATGACGCTGGGCGGACTGGCAATCGCCATAGGTCTGCTTGTTGACGATGCCATCATCGTGGTGGAGAACGTTCACCGGCGGCTTGGGCAGAACATGCACGAGGTAGTTCCCCGGTCCCTGCCGCAAGTGGTTCTGGAGGCCACACTGGAGGTCCGTAGCGCCGTGGTCTACGCCACGCTGGCCATAGGCCTGGTGTTCTTGCCGGTCCTGACATTGCCTGGCCTGGCGGGCCGTCTGTTCACCCCTCTGGCAATCAGTTACCTGCTGGCCACCCTGGCTTCACTTGCGGTCGCAATTACCGTCACACCAGCGTTATCCTTGGTGCTGCTAACCAGGCACGCACCAGACCGACGAGCCAGTCGCTTCGTAATCAATCTCATGGCCCGTTATCAACAGCTGATCACTCTGGCCGAATCCCATTGGCGCATTGTGGTCGCAGGCGCGGTGCTCGTCACGGCCATGGCTTTGCTGGCCTTGACCCGATTGGGTGGGGAGTTCTTGCCCGAGCTGCGCGAAGGACATTACATCGTTCATGTGTCCATGTTGCCGGGGACTTCGCTGGCGGAGTCGCTACGCGTCGGGCATGTCATCTCCGAGCGCCTGCTAAAGATTCCACAAGTCCGCTCTGTCGCTCAGCGCGCAGGACGGGCCGAACGTGCTGACGACACCTGGGGGCCCCACTACAGTGAGGTCGATGTCGATCTGTATCCATTGGCGTCCGAAGATGAGGCAGAAGAAGCAGAGTCGGCCATCCGCTCTGCCTTGTCGCAGACGCCGGGAATTGCCTTCTCGGTCAAAACGTTTCTGACCGAACGAGTGGAAGAAACCCTTTCGGGATACACAGCTGCGGTGGCCGTCAGTGTGTTTGGCCAGGATCTGCAGGCCCTCGATCAGGATGCGCAGCGCATAGCCCAGCTGCTGGCTTCCATCCCGGGAGCAACCGACGTTCATGTTGAATCCCCGCCGGGCGCACCCGAAATTTCTATAAGAGTCCGGAAAGAGGCGTTAACGCGATGGGGCTTGTCCGTGGCCGACGTTCTCGACACAGCACAAACGGCGTTTCAAGGAGCCATCGCGGGTCAGATTCAAGAAGGCAACCGAGTCTTTAATGTCAACGTCATCCTGCCTCCTGAAGCGCGCCGTGGCGTAGATGACATCAAGGCCCTGCCTATACGTTTGCCTGACGGAAGCCTGCTGCGCCTGGAGCGGGTCGCGGAGGTCAGCCCTGCTGCAGGTCGATATGCCGTGCTGCGCAGTGGCGCGCGTCGTGTGCAGACCGTAACAAGCAATGTGGCCGGCAGGGATGTCGCCTCATTTGTCGCCGAGGCCAAAGAGCGAATCGCGAATGAGAGCGCGGTGTCTGCTGGCAACTATGTGGAATTTAGCGGTGCTGCCGAGGCACAGGCGCAGGCAGCAGGCAAGCTGTTGGCTCATTCCGTGGTGGCGGCCATCGCGATTGCGTTGATGCTGTGGCTTGTTATGGGTAGCCTCAAGAATGTGGGATTGGCGTTGCTGAACCTGCCATTTGCGCTTTCAGGAGGCGTCCTAGCCTTAGTGATTTCTGGCGACGCGCTGTCGCTTGGAGCTTTGGTCGGTTTTGTGACCCTGTTCGGGATCAGCCTGCGTAATTCCGTCATGTTGATGTCCCACTATGAACACCTTGTCCAGGTAGACAAACTGCACTGGAGTTGGGATGCAGCTGCTCGCGGTGCCGTTGATCGCCTAGTCCCCATCCTGATGACTGCGCTCGCAACTGCACTGGGATTGCTTCCCCTGGCTTGGGGAAGTGGCGCACCTGGTCGTGAAATAGAGGGGCCAATGGCTTTGGTAATCCTAGGAGGATTGTTCACATCGACATTGCTGAACCTGTTGCTTTTGCCCAGTCTGGCGCTGCGGTTTGGCCACTTTGCTCCCCCTAAACTTGATGACCTTTGAAGCCGTCAAGAGAGAAATCTTCGGAGAACTACGCTGCATTAGCTAAAGATGTGGATGCCACAATGGCTGACTGCTTCGTGGGCGAAACCAGACGCTCTGGCTTCCGACGCGACAGGCGGCAATCGCTGCAAACCGGACAGCTATGGTGGCAATGTCAGCCCTGAAGCGATAGCCGCATATTTCCGCTCCGAACTTCGGGTGCGCTTCCCCCAAAACAAAGCGGCGCTTCGCGCAATGTGGAGAGCGTCAATAAATTGCCTCTCAAGGAAGTAGGCATAGCACCCGGCGCATAACCGTCAAGAGGAGAGCAAAAACCACCCTGGTTCGCGTCGTCGTTAGGAAAAAGCCGATCACAGACTACCAGTCGGCAAATACTGCCTGGGCGGGACGGTCCTTGGCTAATAGTTCTTCTTCGTTGAGAATTCCAACAACCTTCACCTCCCAGTCTTGGCTCGAAATCATGTAGACAAGCTCCAACTCCAACTTGACTAGTATCTGATGAAATTTTGAGAAATGTATCAGTCCCAACACTCTTGAGCCGGCCGCTGTATGAAGGGTGGCGTTAATGCGCTTCTTTGAGCTCAGAATATCGGGAAGTGGGCCACCAGTGTGATCGATGTGATGAATCTTGAATGACAAGGTGCCATTTGGCTTTCCGTCGTCGTCAACTGCTCGTACGTCAACCAGGGCGCGATAAGTTGAACGGCAAGGCAATTCTTTTTTTAGGTGTTCGTGTCCACCTAGGGTGACGCGCCCCTTCAACGAGTCGATCTCGATCCGTGGCTCTCGAGCTTGGGAGAGCATGTTGACAATCGTCAAAAAATCCTCGTCGACATTGATGTTGGCGATAAGGTCGTCGTAGTACTTGATCGAAAATCTTTCGATCCCTTCGACGACGCGCTCAGATGCGCGCCCAGCTTTGTAAATTCGATCGGCATGGAGAGCGCCCATCGCTTGTGCGACCAGTAGCGGATCGGCTGCACTTGTTCCGCCGTTTTCGAAGTCGAACTCCGCGTCAGGCTTTATCACCTCAAACACACCAAATCTGCCTGTGTCCACATTAAGAGCCGTGACAAGAAGCTGATCGACAGCCGGGAGTACGCTTCTAATGCGCTGCTCGCGAGCAATTTCATCGGCATGCAGCTGTGCGCGAGTTATCCAGCATGATGGGCCATTGCGTCGCGACTCGATCAACACCTGAGTCATGCGTTCCTGCTCAAGCATTTGACTTAAATACTGGCGCAAATCACTCGGTTTCATAATCATTCCTTTGCGCTCTAGCGATGGAACTAGAGAAGTAATCCATACAGAAGCCCTGCGACAGCCAGGTGGCCTGCACGACCGTAATGACGAGGCGAAGCCTTCAGGATGGCGGTGGCATCGCCGCGCCCACGTTTCGAAACCACACCCGTCCGGTCTTTGGCTGTTGACGCACTGAAGGCAAAAAGAAAACGCACCGTCGCGAGGCTGGACTCTGTGCTGTTGTCAGGGTGAATCAGCACGCCTGAGTTGCTTAACGCAATCTCCGCGTGAGGGAGCTGATGAAGTAAACGGTCTCGTCCTAGGCGCAAGGCGACGATGAAGCCTGCCTGTTGAATCACCTTTAGTACCGGGAGCAGGTCCAGCAACTGCGACTCGCAATGAATCGTCAAGCGCGAGCCAGAGCGATCGACGACGGCTGCAATCGACAATGCAGCTCGCACCAGCGTAGGTTTGTTAGCGCAGAGCCAATTTGCGTAGCATTGAATGACATCGTCGATCGGCAACTCCTCGCCGCGGAGCCGGCAAACGGTTAGCGGAGTTCGCTCCACTCTGTGTGAGCGAATCCCAAGTGCGTTGCAGTGTTGGGTAAGGTTCGCGTGAGCCTTCTCCACGAGGTCCTGTGGCAGTTGTGCGGAGTCGCTTGCCGCAGGCACATCCTCTCCCATGGCGCACCTCAGTACAGCTGCTGTCAAGATACTACTATTTGATCCCTTAGATGTCGCTGGAAGGTTGGCGGACAAAGAGGCAATCGTAGGTCCCAGAAGTGGCGTTGGAAACTGGTTAGCCACGTCGCGCAGAAAGTCATCCAGAATTGTCTGGAAATGCGTTGCCTCAGTGCCGACATTGTCTTTGGAGCGCTTTCGAGATCGGTGCGCCGCGGCGTAAAGCGCCTGAGGTAGTTTCCCAAAGACAGCGGACAGATACTTGCCGGTGACCGTTGTGCCGACGCTGGCGAGATCGAGGTGGTGCCGGAGATCCAAGACGCCTGCGGAGTTGTAATAGCGCATCGTCGTGAGGGCGCTCGCATGTCTAGCTTGGCGCCCGGCCCATGCGAAACGGCGATGTTTCTCGCTAATCGAGGTTTCTGTATTTGTTGTGGATGTAATGCCAGTCCCCTCAGCCAGGCGATTGATTTCCTGGACGACGTCAAACGTACAGTCGGTCGCTGCCGCTGAACGCAAGTCATGCTGTCTGAAGTGAGTCTGCCCGGTTACATGGATGACGTCGTCGCGCATGGCCGCCGACACGAGATCGAATGCTGCGTAAGTGGCTTTCAATTGGACATCGGCGAAAAGCAAGGTGTGGGTACCGACACTAATAGCCCGACGTCGTTCAAGAAGTTGCTTCATTTCCTCAGCTAACGGTTCGCTCAACAGTACTGAGCCCCGGCTTCGCTGTGATTTGAGATGGATATGGCCATTGGTGGTGATGTGAAACAGTCTGGAGTTGGGGTCGAAGTCTTTTGGGCTTGAGTATCGTGGTTCACTGACTCGCATTGGCGCCGCTCGCTGTAAAGCGAGCCTTAGACCGGCGAACGAAAAGGTTCCTCCGCGGCCTTCAAATTTCTTATCAATCAAACCCCGAGCAGCGGCGATTTCCGCCTGCGTGGTGTACACGGGCAACCGCGGCCACGTCGCCTCCTTGCGTGACTGTGTCTCCAGAAAGCCAGGTGGAACCCGGTACCCGCGGGATTTCAGGAATGCACATATGTGCAGCATCTGCCAGCGCGCCGAACACGACTGCGTGAAATCTCGATTACCACCCATGGCAGCGTAAATCTCCAGAAAGATCTCCGGATCGAACTCGAACGCTCCCTCGCGGCGCGCGAAGTCAAAAAATACGCGGTATCCTCCGTCGTAGCTCGGGATAACAGTGGGGCTTAGCGTCCGATACGGCGCGTCGGGCTGAAGATCTGCACACAGCAGATCAATCCGAAGCGCTTCGGCCTGATCCAGTTCTGCATCGTCGCGACGAGCCTTGAGTTCGGCTAGGCATCCCTTACGCCGTGCGCCCTCTTCACCGATGGGGGTATCTTTGTTCGCCCACCGTTTGAGAATTTGATGCGTCGGATCATCTCCAGTGCTGTTGCGCCACGGTCTTGCTCGGCCAGGTGAGGCTTCGCTTGTGGACAGGCTGCAGCTACGCTGGTAGTAGATGCGTGCAATGTCCTCGGCAGGGATAAACGGTGCCTTGTGAAGGGCGACGAACAAAGATCCTGCGGGAATCTCGACTGCCGCCCAGTGACTCGCCAGCATGGCCAGGAGCCTTGTTGAGTCAGCGGGGTCGCGCCCTGGCCAATTCCTGTCAAGCGTCAGAAGTAGGCGATGCATGGACCGCTGCGCATCTGTAATGGTGATAGGAGATTGCTCGTGCGCATGACGGGCAAGTGGTATAGATGCCAATGTGCGATCAGTCGGTAGACGTTGCGCAACCGGGCGACCATCATGGCTAGCCTCGATGACTACAAGCCTTCCAGTCGACCAGACTCCATCGCTCAGCGCTGCATTGAGAAGCGCTTCTTGCTCTGACGGAGTCAGGACGAGTTCCCGCGATATCAAGCAGAACAGGAGGGCGCCAATCGGATGAGCCCGGACAACATCGCACTCGATGTAACGACGGCTAAGCCGATTGAGATGGGCGTGGGCGAGCAAGGTCTTCGATGTCGAGGGGGGATCCTGCTCGTATATGCCAACATCCTTGATCAATAGATCTGCTGCGGCTAGCTTGCGCTGGAGGAGTATGCTGGGCAGTGCCCTCAGAGTCCGTGGTGCGTGCAGGTCCGGCAGACAAAGGAAGCGGCTCGCCAGTCGCCCGCGCCCAATCAGCGGCCGAAACCCAAGGGCCTCTTGTAGTTCTGCGACGATAGGTCGAACATAGTCGCTGGCCTCCCTCACCGAAACTCCCGAACTGAAACCGAAGGCTTCCGCTCCGTTGAGATGATGTCCGAGAATTGCTTCGATAGCGACCTGAGCTACATCTCGCTCCAGCAACGCGTTAAACCAGAAGTGACGCGCCGCGTTCAGTTCGTCCACACCAAGCCTCTTTGCGAGATCACTCAGATCCTGGCGCAGAAGTGTTCTTGGGAGCCAGCCTTCAGACGTCTCCACGTAAATAAAAAAGGCACATTCATGCGGCCTCGCTCCCGCTACAACCTTGGTGACAAAGCCCGTGCTGCTCTCGCAAGCGCGTTCCAGGCTGTCAATCAGAGATCGAAGATGCTCGAGGTAGTGGCATCGTGTATGGGTTAAGACTTGTGTCGATGGAATGATGCGTTGTCGAGAGTAGCGATCTACCCGGCGATCGCTGATTGCGAAGTATGACTCGCTGGAGAAGAGTCGTTCAAAGGTAAGAGCAGGAATCCGATCGCCACGTCCTCCAATGCCCCAAATGATTTGTAGGGCCACTGCGCAGGTGTACAGGTTGTGAAACGCTAGGATTTGTGGGATCGAGGATTTGGGGGTGAGCTGATTTCTGGCTCTCATGACCATTTGATTCAGTTTGGTCATTGCCTCTCGAAATGCGACTAGAGTGAGAACCTTGGGGGTGCCAATCTGGCGATCGCGCACCGGTGCATCTGGTGGCGTGAGCCCAGCCCAGTGGCAAAACATCACCATGGCGCTATGAACCTGCGACTCGGAGATGCTGAAGTAGTAGTGGTCAGACGCAGGCGTCACCATCGTGTCACCGGTGATCCGGGAGACCAGAGCAGGATGGACCTCAAGTGCCAACAAGGCGGGACGCAGACTCATGGCAAACCTGGTGTCCTCCGGCCGGTGACTCGAGGGCCAGGCGTCGTTAAGCAGCGATTGGCACGCTTCGTAGTCCAAGCCGACTGCATGGATGAGCTCGCCCAGTGTCCGCGCTTGCGGGCACTCGTGCCAAATGTCTTGTAAAGCTCGGGTTACCTCCTTAGGCAAGCGCGTACGCCACCAGCGACCATGAAAGCGTTTGCGATCTGCGCGGTCCGCTCTGGGCGCAATGGCCAAAGCATCACGCCGAATCACCCCATGTTTGATGTCCAACTTCATTGAGCCGCGTCGGTGCAGAGGCAGGCGCAGGCACTTTTTCAGAGATATCCCAGCAAAAAAGGACACCATTCGCGCTGCGGCATGCGCTCGGCGTTTTCGCGATATTTCTTCGGTGCTGAAATTCAGAAGGTCGCCTTTAAGAATCTGAAGCAGTGGGTGGAGCTCATCGGGATGCAGCCGGCCCCAATGCACTGGAAGGCGGTAGCCGTCGACGACGTCCTGCTGGCAATCCCGTTGCTTTTGAAGCTCGAAGAGATCCAGGCGTTCGGTGACGTCGTCCGGGCGCTTCTCCTTCGGAGCGCTAGAAGGTTCCTCTGCTCTGAGCTCGGAATGGTCCGCGGCTGGCGTAGGTGAGAGCACCTTGAGATCCAAATAGCTGGAGGCGGACGGGATGCTCGTTCGATGCAGCTCGAGCAGGTCTGATCGAAACTCGTGAACCGCGGCAACCGTGGTTACAGGCGTCCAGGTCTGCAGTTGCTCAACGCTTAGGAAATCCTGGGCACAGAATTCGAGCCAACCTTCTTTTTCGGATCGGAATAGCTGTCGCAACCGGTCAGAGAAGCGACTTGGTGTGCGGTGAAGACTAAAGACGACGGCCATGAATGCATGCCCAGCAATGGCCAAAGATCGTTTGCGTTGCTCAGTTGTTCTGCTTGGCGACGGCTGAGCGATGATTACTTGCAGGATCGGATGTGGATAAACGTCTTGTTTGTCACAGGCTGCTAGCGCCGACAGGTCGGTGTCGCTCGCGGCCATTTGCTCGAATGCGACGGCCCAGGCTGTAGATTCATTGCAATGGGGAGCTCGTTGCCTCAGACCAATCGCAACGCTTCGCAAAACGATCTGTTGCTCCCGTTTGGGCAGGAGTCCTATCCCTGTCTTTGCGTGCAGGTACGTGGCGAGACGTGTCTGCTCCTCCACAGGGACGTGGGGATATGTGTCGGAAATTGGCGGTTGTGGCTGTGCGCTCAAATCAATCCCTCGAGAAGGCGTGCGGCGTGGACGTAGTCGTGCCCAGCTGCGGGGTGAAAAATCACCCCCCAACGTGATTGGGACGAATCAAAGAGATGAGCTCTGCGATCCAGATTCAGGAAATCACAAGCCAAGCTGGCCTATGGTGTGGGCCAACCTAAATCGGGATGCAGCCGTGAAGGCCGGTACCCGCCAGAGCCGATCGAGGTTCTGGATCCATGCGCCACGCTGGCAATGCCACGCGCGACTGGAAAGTTTTATGCGTCAGTCTTGTCGACGCGCTACATCCTCAAAGTGAGGAGGCTTGATCCTGCTAGGCAGCAGGAAGGCCGGTGCGAAGCACAGGGCATTAGTACATCAATGGACCCAATGGTCGCAATTCGGGAATGCAACCTGTCTGAATTTCCGATCCATCAGAATCAGCGACCTCACGTGTGAGTGGGTTAGACTGGGATCAATGTGAGGTAAATGACGCTGATACGATGACGCGTAAGTTGTTGAATTGATAGGGTACAATTCAGACACGCTGGGTTGGGGGCGTCTATTAAAGTCGACTAAAGACTTGCTAACCATATCAAGAACTTGGTCAACGAGAGGCCTCATAACCCAAAGGTCGGAGGTTCAAATCCTCCTCGCGCAACCAAACAACGCGGTACACCGCGACCTGAAACGCCCACTGTCCAGTGGGCGTTTTTTTTGCGCATCCGGCCCGCACTGGGCGGGCCTCAGCCGATCAGGTAGTAGGCCGCCGTGGCGCCCCGCCGCGCCCGGGCCTTGTCCAGCTCCTCGCGCGCCAGCACGCGCAAGTGCACTTCGTCCGGCCCGTCCAGGAAGCGCATGGCGCGTCCCCAGGTCCAGAGCGCCGACAGCGGCGTATCGGGCGTGAGCCCCATGGCGCCGAAGATCTGGATCGCCCGGTCCAGCACGCGGTTTTGCAGCTGGGCGGCCACCAACTTGATGGCCGAGACGTCCACGCGGGCGGCTTCGCCGCCGCGGCGGTCCAGCAGCCAGGCGGCGCGCAGCACGAGCAGGCGCGCCTGGTCGATCTCCACGCGCGAGTGGGCGATCCAGTCCTGCACATTGGCGAAATCCCCCAGGTACTTGCCGAAGGCGCGCCGTTCCAGCGCACGCTCGCACATCATCTCCAGCGCCAGCTCGCACTGCCCGATGGTGCGCATGCAATGGTGTACGCGCCCGGGTCCCAGGCGCGCCTGCGCCAGGGCAAAGCCGGCACCTGGCGCCCCGAGCAGGGCGTCCACTGGCACGCGCACGTTGCGAAAGACCATCTCGCAGTGTCCCTCCGGCGCGAGGTGGTGCATGACCGGAATGTTGCGCACGACCTCGACGCCAGGCGCGTCCATGGGCACGATGGCCATGGAATGACGCCGGTGCGGGTCGGCGTTCGCGTCCGTATCCGATGCGCCCATCACGATGGCGAAAGCGCAGTTCGGGTGGGCGGCGCCGGTGATGAACCATTTGCGCCCGTTGATCACGTAATGGTCGCCATCGCGCAGGATGGTGGTCTGGATGTTGGTGGCATCCGAGGAGGCGACGTCGGGTTCGCTCATGGCAAAGCAGGAGCGGATCCGCCCCTCCAGCAAGGGGGCCAGCCAACGTTCCCGCTGCCCGGGTGTGGCGAACAGATGCAGCAGCTCCATGTTCCCGGTGTCCGGCGCGCTGCAGTTGAACACCTCGGGCGCCCAGGCGACGCGGCCCATGATTTCGGCCAGCGGCGCGTACTCCAGGTTGCTCAGGCGCGTGCCGGGCTCATCGTCGCGCAAGCCGGGCAGGAACAGATTCCACAGACCCAGGGCGCGTGCCTGCGCCTTGAGCGGCTCCAGCACCGCCAGCGGGTAGACGCCGCGGTCGGCCAGCCCTTGCCAGTCGCGGATGCGTGGCAGCACGCGCTCGTCCATGAAGCGCTGCAGCGTGCGCTGCATCTCGTGGTTCTCGTAGCCGAACTCGAAGTCCATCGGAGCGTCCTCGCTGTGCTGGCGCCGCGTGTGCGGCCGCTCGGGGCCAGATTACGCGAGAACGTGCGCGTGGGCCAGAGGTCGCCGGTCCGCCAGGCGACAGCAACGACCTTCTCCCGGCATGACGCGGGTCAACGTAGCGCTCAGAGTCGTTCGACGATGGTCACATTGGCCATGCCCCCGCCCTCGCACATGGTCTGCAGGCCGTAGCGCGCCTTGCGTTGCTGCAGTGCATGTACCAGTGTGGTCATCAGCTTGGTGCCCGAGCCGCCGAGCGGATGCCCCAGGGCGATGGCGCCGCCGTGCACATTGAGCCGGTCGGGGTCGGCGTCGAGCGCCTGCAGCCACGCCAGCGGCACCGAGGCGAAGGCTTCGTTCACTTCGTAGAGATCGATGTCGTCGATCTTCATGCCGGCCTTCTTCAGGGCGCGCTCCGTCGCCGGTAGCGGGGCCTCCAGCATGATGACGGGGTCATGGCCCAGGACGCTCATGTGATGGATGCGCGCCAGCGGCGCTACCCCCAGTGCCTTGAGACCGCGCTCATTGACCACCATGACGCCGGACGCGCCGTCGCACACCTGGCTGGCGTTGGCAGCGGTGATGACACCATCTTCACTCAGCAGCTTGACGCCCTGAATCGATGCCAGGCTGGCATCGAAGCGGATGCCTTCGTCCACCGTGTGCAGCGCATCGACAGCAGTGCCGTCCGCGGCGCGGACCTGGATGGGGACGATCTCCTGTTCGAAGCGGCCGGCCTGGGTGGCTGCGATCGCGCGCTGATGCGATAGCAGCGCGTAGCTGTCCAGCTGCTCGCGGCTGAAGCCGTACTTCCGGGCGATCATCTCGGCGCCGGTAAACTGGCTGAATTCCCCGGCGGGATAACGCGCCCGGATCTGCGGGCTCATGTAGCTGCCCATGCCCGCCTTGGCCGGCAGCACGTGCGGGCTCATCATGGGCACACGCGTCATGCTCTCCACGCCGGCGGCGATCACGCAGTCCATGGTGCCCGACATCACCGCCTGTGCGGCGAAGTGCAGGGCCTGTTGTGAGGAACCGCACTGGCGGTCCACGCTGGTGGCGGGCACCGATTCCGGCAGCCGCGAGGCCAGCACCGCATTGCGCGCGATGTTGGTGGACTGTTCGCCGATCTGGCTGACGCAACCCATGATCACGTCCTCCACCAGGGCCGGGTCCGCACCGGTGCGCTCCAGCAGCGTATTGAGTACCTGCGCGGCCAGATCGGCCGGGTGCCAGCCGGACAGGCGTCCGTTGCGACGGCCACCGGCCGTGCGCGCGGCGGCAACAATATAGGCTTCAGCCATGACAAGCTCCTGCAAAGATGGTGCGAGGATAGCCGCATCGACCCGGGCCGCAAGCTCCCGGCCTCGTCCCGTCGTCCGCCCTTTCTCCCACCGGTCGCGGCGAAGTTCGATAAGTCGTTGAAAACAAAGGGGTTTCCTCAGGTTGCGCCCTGGATTCAGCTAAAATGAAAGTTTCGCGTCAGCCAGGTCCGTGCCGCGCAACGCGAATCCAGCAAGCCCTCGTGCGAGGGTTTTGTTTTTTGTCCTGCGTAGCGCAGGAACTTGCCGCGGACGCGGGCACCGACCTGCAGAGGCAGATATTCAAGGAATCGACATGACGACACGCCGCCAATTCGCGCTGGCTGCTGCCTCGATGCTGGCGGCACCGGCCGTGCTCAGGGCCCAGGGTAGCAACAAGATCATTCTGGGCCAGTCCGCCGCCTTCACCGGTCCGGCCGCGGAACTGGGCATCCAGTTCCACCAGGGGGCCAAGCTCTGGTTCGACCAGGTCAACGCACAGGGCGGCGTGGGTGGCAAGACCATCGAGATCAAGATGCTGGACGACGGCTACGAGCCGGACCGCTGCGCGGCCAACACGCAAAAGCTGATCGCGGACGACGTGCATGCCCTGTTCGGTTACATCGGCACGCCGACCAGCCTGGCCGCGCTGCCGCTGCTGACCAAGGCCCAGATTCCTTTCATCGCGCCCTTCACCGGCGCCATGGGGTTGCGCGAACCCTTCAACCGCCAGGTCTTCCACCTGCGCGCCTCCTACAACGACGAGACCGCGCTGATCGTCCGGCAGCTCACCAACCTGGGGCTGAAGAAGATCGCCGTCTTCTACCAGAATGACGCCTACGGCAAGGCCGGGCTGGACGGCGTGACGCTGGCCCTGGGCCAGCAGGGGCTCAAACCGATCGCGACCGCGACGGTCGAGCGCAACTCGGTGGACGTGGCTGCCGCCGTCAAGACCATCAACGCCGCCGCGCCCGACGCCGTGGTGCAGATCAGTGCCTACAAGTCTTGCGCCGCCTACATCCGCGCTGCGCGCCGGGCCGGCTACGGGGGCACCTTCTACAACGTGTCCTTCGTCGGCACGCAGGCGCTGGCCGACGAGCTGGGCAAGGACGGCGCCGGCGTGGTCGTGTCGCAGGTCATGCCCTCGCCCTACTCGCCCGCGCGCCCGATCGCGCGTGAATTCGCCGACGCAGTGAAGAAGGCCGGCGGCAGCGCCCAGGCCAACTTCTCCAGCATGGAAGGCTATCTGGCCGCCAAGGTGCTGACCGAGGGCCTGCGGCGCGCCGGCAGCCGCATCGGCAGCCGCGAGGGCCTGATCCAGGGGCTGGAAGCCATTGGCAGCCAGAGTTTTGGCGGTTTCCAGGTCGAGTTCTCCGGCAATGACCACGTGGCCTCCCACTTTGTCGAGCTGTCCATGCTCACGGGTGACGGCCGCGTGCGGACCTGAGTCTTGGCCCCGGGGCCGGGGTAAGCCCGCGATGGCAAGGGGGTCAGCTTGGGGCTAGACTCGGAACCATGAAGGTCATCGATTCCATCGTCGCGCAGGCGGCCGGCATGGCCGCCCTGCGGCGCGACATCCACGCGCATCCCGAGCTGTGTTTCGAGGAACGCCGCACGGCCGATCTGGTGGCGGCCAGGCTCACCGAGTGGGGCATCCCGGTGCATCGCGGCCTGGGCGGCACGGGCGTGGTGGGCATCATCCGGCAGGGCAGTTCGACGCGTGCCATCGGTTTGCGGGCCGACATGGACGCCTTGCCGCTGCAGGAGAAGAACACCTTTGCCCATGCCAGCCGCCACGATGGCAAGATGCACGCCTGCGGCCACGACGGCCACACCGCCATGCTGCTGGCAGCCGCCCAGCATCTGGCGCGACAGCGCAACTTCGACGGCACGGTCTACCTCATCTTCCAGCCGGCGGAAGAAGGCGGTGCCGGCGCCAACGAGATGATCAAGGAGGGCCTGTTCGAGCGGTTCCCCATGGAGGCGGTGTTCGGCATGCACAACTGGCCCGGCATGCGCGCCGGCACCTTTGCCCTGAGCCCGGGGCCGGTGATGGCTTCCAGCAACGAGTTCAAGATCACGATCCGCGGCAAGGGCGGGCATGCGGCCATGCCGCACAACGCCACCGATCCGGTGCTGGTGGCGTGCCAGATGGTGCAGGCCTTCCAGACCATCATCAGCCGCAACCTCAAGCCCATCGATGCCGGCGTCATCTCCGTCACCATGATCCACGCCGGTCATGCCAGCAACGTCATCGCCGACAGCTGCGAGCTGCAGGGCACGGTGCGCACGTTCACGCTGGAGGTGCTGGACCAGATCGAGGCGCGCATGCGCGAGGTGGCGCAACATACCTGCGCGGCCTTCGGCGCCAGCTGCGAGTTCGAGTTCGAGCGCAACTACCCGCCCACCATCAATGCCGAGCGCGAGGTGGAATTTGCACGTCGCATCATGGCGGAAATCGTGGGCGAGGCCAACGTGCTCAGGCAGGAGCCCACCATGGGGGCGGAAGACTTCGCCTTCATGCTGCAGGCCAAGCCCGGTGCCTATGCCTTCATCGGCAACGGCGACGGTGTGCACCGGGAGATGGGCCACGGTGGCGGCCCGTGCACGCTGCACAACCCGAGCTACGATTTCAACGACGAACTGATCCCCTTGGGCGCGACCTACTGGGTGAGGCTGGCCGAAGCCTGGCTGGCACCCGGCCGTTAGGCCGGTGCGGCCTCAGGACTTGTCGCAGAAGCCGCGATGCGCGGCGATCTGCAGCAGGCCGTCAAAGATCAGGCTGTCGACCAGTTCGAAGGGCGTGGCCAGGCTGGGCGCCATCTTCCAGCCCGCGCCGCCGGCCATCACGCACCAGGGCTCCGCACCGCAATGGGTCCGCACATGCTGCACCATGCGCTCCATGGCGCCGGCAATCGCATAGGTGCCGCCGCTGGTCAGCGCGTCGCTGGTGTTGGTGGGGAAGGGGCGCACCTCGCCGGTGGGGACATGCAATCCGGCCGTGCCCGACTCCAGCGCGCGCAGCATGATGCCGTGGCCGGGCAGGATGTAGCCGCCCAGGAACCTGCCGCCGGCATCAATGGCCTCCACCGTGACCGCCGTGCCCACCATGGCCACGACGATGGGGCGCGGCTGGCCCATGTCCAGCATGCGGTGCCAGGCGCCGATCATCGCCACCCAGCGGTCCGGACCCAGGCGGGCGGGATGGTCATAGCCGTTGCTCAGGCCCGCTTCCTGCGCACTGGAGATCACCCATTGGGCCGAGATGTCCCAGTGTTCCATCTGCGCCTCGACGCGGTGCTTGACGGCGTCGCTGGCCACCACGCAACCCAGCATGCAGCTGGGCGCCGGCAGCTGGGCCCAGGCGGTGTCGCCGAGGCGGTCGATGTTGTCCAGGAATTCGGCGCCCTGGGCCTGCACCCGGGCGCCCGGCCGCGGTGCATCAAACAGGGCCCACTTGAGGCGGGTGTTGCCAACGTCGATGGCGAGAAAAGACATGTGCTGGATTCAGTTCGCGGCGTTTGGCATCATAAACAAGACGGGCCGTTGGGCTGTCTCAACCCTGGCGCCAGGGCAGACCGTGGAAGCGCCAGCCGCCCTTGCGGCCGCGGTGGGCGTGCTCATCCGGATCGCCTTCGAAACCTTCCAGGATGTTGTAGGCCTCCAGGCCAAGTTCCGTGGCGCGGCGCGCTGCGGCAATCGAGCGCGCACCGCTGCGGCACAGCATGAGGGCCTTCTTGCCCGCCGGCACGGCCGCCGTGAGGCCGGCATCGAAGTCCGCGTTGGGCACCATGCCAGGCCACTGCTTCCACGCCAGGCCGAGCGCGCCCGGGACGAAACCCACCCATTCGCGCTCGGCGTCGCTGCGCACGTCCACCAGGACGGCATCGCCGGCCTGCACCCATTGCCAGGCCAGCTGCGGTGAGACATTGCCCGCGTAGCCCTCGGCGGGGCGTACCGCCATCAGCGCAGCGCCGTCGGCGTCGTGGCGCAGACCGGATTGCAGATTGGCCGGCACGGCCTCGTCGATGCGGCGCGGCTTGGGCAGATGCAGGCTGTCCATGATGGCCTGGAATTCCGCCAGTGTCTTGCCCGCCACGCGCGGATTGCCGGCCTTCTCCGCCCCGATGGTCGAGTGGCTGCGCCCCTGGTAGTCATGGCCGGGCCAGACGAGCGTGTCATCGGGCAGCGCGAACAGCACTTCCGTCAGGCTGCGGTACAGCGCTTCGGCACTGCCCGACTGGAAGTCGGTGCGGCCGCAGCCATGGATGAGCAGGGTGTCGCCGGTGAAGACATGGCGCTGCCCGTCGGTCTCCCAGGTGTAGCTCATGCTGCCCGCCGTGTGGCCGGGGGTGTGCAGCGCGCGGATCTGCTGGCTGCCGAACTTCAGTGTGTCGCCGTGCTGCAGCTGCACGGCGGCGGTAAGGATGCCGCAGCCGGCCGGCGCCGCCGTGCGTGCACCGGCGTGCTCGGCCAGCAGGCCGGCGCTGGTGATGTGGTCAGCGTGGGCGTGCGTCTCCACGGCCCACAGCAGCTTGAGGCCATACTCGCGCAACACGCGCAGGTCGCGTTCCAGCTGCTCGTCCACCGGGTCGATGATCAGAGCATCGCGGGTGGTCGCGTCAAACAGCAGGTAGGTGTAGGTGCTGGAAGCCGGATCGAAGAGCTGGATCGGGTTCATGGTGGGCCTGTCAGTTCGGGTGCCCGCAAGGCGGCGCAGGAAGAACCCTGAAGGATACGCAAAAACGGCCGGGCCCGCGTCCCGGGCGTCCGGGAGCGGGCCCGTGCCGTGTCACCGGCGGGTCAGACGATCTTCACGCTCAGGTTGGGCAGGCCGTCGATGTGCATCTCGATCACGTCGCCGCGCACCACCGGGCCCACGTTCTCGGGCGTGCCGCAGTAGATGATGTCGCCGGGGAAGAGCTCGTTGGCTTCCGACAGCTTGCTGATCTGCTCGGCCACGTTCCAGATCATCTGGTTCAGGTTGGCGTTCTGCTTGAGCTGGCCGTTGACCTTGAGCCAGATGGCGCCCTGCGTGAAATGACCGGTCTGCGCCACCGTGTGCACCGCACCGACGACGGCGGAGTGGTCGAAGCTCTTGCCGATTTCCCACGGCTTCTTCTGGTCGCCCATGGCCCGCTGCAGGTCGCGGCGCGTCATGTCCAGGCCGAGGCTGTAGCCAAAGACATGCTCCAGCGCCTTTTCGGCCGGGATGCTCTTGCCGCCCTTGCCCAGGCAGGCCACCAGCTCGGCCTCGTAATGGTAGTTCTTGGTCAGCGTGGGATAGGGGTGGTCGGCCACCGTGCCGGCGGGCACGTGCTGGATGGCATCGGTCGGCTTCTGGAAGAAGAAGGGCGGCTCGCGATTCGGATCGGAACCCATCTCGCGCGCATGCGCCGCGTAGTTGCGGCCGATGCAATAGATGCGGCGCACCGGGAACAGCTCGTCCGTGCCGACGATGGGTAGGTAGGTGTCGGCCACCGCGAAGGGGGTGCGCGGCTTGTTCTGTGCCACGCCCGGCAATGCACAGCCGGCCAGTGCGCCGCTCGTCACCAGCGCGGTGTTCTGGAAAAAGTGTCGTCGATCCATCTGTCGTCTCCTCGTTGTTGGGTCGGGGTTGGCAGCCGCAACGATCGCTGGCCGGCCGAAACCGACGTTATACGAAAAGTGAAAACTGATTTTCACGACGGTCATCGCCGGCCCCCGGGAAACCCCTAGGGGTGCACCGGAATGGCAGGTAGGAGAATCAATGTAAACGGTAAGTAAACACAGCTTTCCGTCCAACCCATGGAGATCCACATGACCGAGAACAAAACCCCGAATCGCCGCAGCCTGCTCAAGGGCGCCGCTGTCGCCGCTGGCGCGATGGCCGCCCCGATGGTGTCCACGGCCCAGACGGCCACCACCCTGCGGTTCCAGAGCACCTGGCCGTCGAAGGACATCTTCCACGAATACGCCACCGACTTTGCCGCCATGGTCAACCGCATGTCCGGCGGCAAGCTGAAGATCGAGGTGTTGGCAGCCGGTTCCGTGGTGCCGGCCTTCCAGCTGCTGGACGCCGTGAACAAGGGCACCCTTGACGGTGGCCACGGCGTGCTGGCCTACTGGTACGGCAAGAACTCGGCGCTGGCCCTGTGGGGCTCCGGCCCGGCCTTCGGCATGGACCCCAATATGGTGCTGGCCTGGCATCAGTACGGTGGCGGCAAGGAACTGCTGCAGGACATCTACAAGAGCCTGAACATCGACGTGGTGTCCTATGTCTACGGCCCCATGCCGACGCAGCCGCTGGGCTGGTTCAAGAAGCCCATCGCCAAGGTCAGCGACCTGAAGGGCCTGAAGTACCGTACCGTGGGTCTGGCCGTGGACGTGTTCACCGAACTGGGCTGCGCGGTCAACCCGCTGCCCGGTGGCGAGATCGTGCCGGCGCTGGACCGTGGCCTGCTCGACGCAGCCGAGTTCAACAACGCCACGTCCGACCGCATCCTGGGCTTCCCCGACGTGGCCAAGAACTGCATGCTGCAGAGCTTCCACCAGTCCGGCGAACAGTTCGAGATCCTGTTCAACAAGACCAAGCTGAACACGCTGCCGGCCGAACTGCGCGCCATCATCGACTCGGCCGTCTCCGCATCGTCGGCAGAAATGGCCTGGAAGGCGATCGAGCGCAACTCCAAGGACTACATCGAGCTGCGGACCAAGGACAAGGTCAATTTCTACAAGACGCCTGACGCCATCCTGCGCGCCCAGCTCGATGCCTGGGACAAGGTGATTGCCAAGAAATCGGCCGAGAATCCGATGTTCAAGAAGGTGCTGGATTCGCAGCGCGCCTACGCGCAGCGTGCAGGCCAGTGGCAGAATGACTACATGGTCGACTTCAAGATGGCCTACAACCACTACTTTGCCAAGAAGGGCAAGAAGGCCTAAGTACTCGGACCGGCTGGTCTGACCGGCACGAGGGCGCTGCGACTTCCATCGCAGCGCCCTCTGCACATTAGAAACCACTGTAAACGGATCGTAAATGCAGAACTTACTGCTCAAGGTGGACAAGCTCTCCACCTTCATTGGCAAGCTGTTTGCCTGGGCGGCGCTGTTGCTCACCCTGCTCATCAGCTGGGAAGTCTTTTCGCGCTATGTGCTCAACCACCCGCATGCCTGGGTGCTGGACCTCCAGATCATGATGTATGGCGCCATGTTCATGACGGCGGGCGCCTATACGCTGGCCAAGGATGGCCATGTGCGTGGCGACGTGCTGTACGGCTTCTTCAAGCCGCGCACGCAGGCCACGCTGGACCTCATCCTCTATTTCCTGTTCTTCATCCCTGGCATCATCGCCCTGACCTGGGCCGGCTGGACCTTCTTCAGCGAATCGCTGGCGATCCGGGAGCAGACGTTCAACGCCGATCCGCTGCCGGTCTATCCGTTCAAGTTCATCATCCCTCTTTCCGGCGCCATTCTGCTGCTGCAGGGCATCGTGGAGATCATCCGCTGCATCATGTGCATCCGCGACGGTGAGTGGCCTTCGCGTGAGGAGGACGTGGAAGAGGTGGATGTCGACAAGCTCAAGGCGATGGTGCACGTGAAAGACGAAGACATCGCGGCCCTCGACAAGTATGTGACGCATGAGGGTGCCAACAAATGAAAATCCGCAAAGAACTCTGGTTCGGCTTCACGCTGATGGGGCTGATCATCGCTGGCGCGCTGGCGATGTTGCTGGGCGCCGACAAGATCACCAACGGCCACATCGGCCTGCTGATGCTCTCGCTGGTGGTCGTGGCCATCATGCTGGGTTTCCCGACGGCCTTCACCCTGATGGGCATGGGCATGATCTTCACCTGGCTGGCCTATGACCGCGACACCGGCAAGGCGCTGGACCTGATGGTGCAGGCCGCTTACAAGGTGATGGGCAGCGACGTGCTCATCTCCATCCCCCTGTTCGTGTTCATGGGCTACCTGGTCGAACGCGCGAACCTGATCGAGAAGCTTTTCAAGAGCTTGCACCTGTCCCTGGTGCGTGTGCCGGGCGCGCTGGCCGTGGCGACGCTGGTGACCTGCGCCGTCTTTGCGACCGCCACCGGCATCGTCGGTGCCGTCGTGACGCTGATGGGGTTGCTGGCCCTGCCGGCCATGCTGAAGGCAGGCTATGACGTGAAACTGTCCGCCGGTGCCATCACCGCCGGCGGCTGCCTGGGCATCCTGATCCCGCCCTCCGTGCTGCTGATCGTCTACGGAGCGACGGCCGGTGTGTCGGTCGTCCAGCTCTACGCGGGCGCCTTCTTCCCCGGTCTCATGCTCGCCGGCCTCTACATCGGCTACGTCATCATCGTGGCCAAGCTCAAGCCGTCGATGGCGCCGCCACTCGCCGAGAACGAGCGCTACGTGCCGCTGCCCCCGATGAGCGAGAAGCTGGCCCCTGCGCATTCCGCGCGGGCGCTGCCGACCCTGCTGGGCGCTCTCAAGGGCAAGCGCAACCAGGACGTGCCGACGGGCTACATCGTCAAGCAATTGTTCGTCGTGCTGATGCCCGCGATTCTCTTTGCCGCGATCGCGCTCTGGAGCTACGCCAGTGTTACGGCGCCCGAGGTGAAAGAGGTGGTGACGCTGCAGGCCATGGGCACGACCACGGCCGATGCGGACGAAGGGTCCGAGGACGAGTCGGGCCTCGCCGCGCCGCCGGGTGCGGAGGACGAGGGCGTGAAGGAGCCCCCGGGCGCCGAGCCGGATGAGGCTCAGTCGCCGCAAGCTGCAGCCAGCGCTGTCGCAGAGCCGCCGGCAGCGGCGCCGGCGGCACCTGAGCGTGTGCCTGCATCCGCCGGGTACTGGATCGGCCTGGCTGTCGGTGCGGGCGTGCTCGTCGGCTATTACGCCTTCCTGAGCTTCACGCGTCTTGAGATTTTCAAGATGCTGCTGACCAGCTTCTTCCCGTTGCTCCTGATGATCCTGGCGGTGTTGGGTTCCATCGTGCTGGGCCTTGCAACGCCCACCGAAGCGGCCGCCATGGGGGCGCTGGGTGGCCTGTTGCTGGCGGCGGCCTATCGCCAGTTGACCTTCACCGTCGTCAAGGAAAGCGTCTTCCTGACCGCGAAGACCTCGGCCATGGTGTGCTGGCTCTTCGTCGGCTCCGCCATCTTCTCCGCTGCCTTCGCGCTGCTGGGCGGCCAGGAGCTGGTGGAGCACTGGGTGCTGTCGATGAACCTGACCAAGACCCAGTTCCTGGTGCTGAGCCAGGTCATCATCTTCATCCTGGGCTGGCCGCTGGAATGGACCGAGATCATCGTGATCTTCATGCCGATCTTCATCCCGCTGCTGACGCACTTCAACGTCGATCCGCTGTTCTTCGGCCTGCTCGTCGCGCTGAACCTGCAGACCGCCTTCCTGAGCCCGCCGGTGGCGATGTCGGCCTTCTACCTGAAGGGGGTCAGCCCGCCGCACGTGACGCTGAACCAGATCTTCGCTGGCATGCTGCCCTTTATGGGCATCCAGATCCTGGCCATCGTGCTGCTGTACATGTTCCCGGGCATCGGGCTCTGGCTGCCGCAGCTGCTGTACAGGTAATCAGTTGCCGACGTGCAGAGCAAGGGGCGCGCAAGCGCCCCTTTTTCTTGGGCAAAACAGTGGAAAACGGTAAGATTGACGTTTACGTAAACGTCAACCGAGCCCGCCCATGACACAGCTGTCTGCCGACTACCAGGCCCTGGCCAACTACCGTCCCAAGCACAAGGTGCGTTTCGTCACGGCGGCCAGCCTGTTCGACGGGCATGACGCCGCCATCAACATCATGCGTCGCATCCTGCAGGGCATGGGCGCCGAGGTCATCCACCTGGGCCACAACCGCAGCGTCGACGAGGTCGTCACCGCGGCGCTGCAGGAGGATGTGCAGGGCATCGCGGTCAGCTCCTACCAGGGCGGCCACGTCGAGTACTTCAAGTACATGATCGACCTGCTGAAAGCACGCGGGGGTGCCCACATCCAGGTCTTCGGCGGCGGCGGTGGCGTCATCGTGCCGGCCGAGATCCGCGAATTGCAGGCCTATGGCGTGGCCCGCATCTACAGCCCGGAGGACGGCCAGCGCATGGGCCTGGCCGGCATGATCGGCGAGATGGTCATGCGCTGCGACCAGGACCTCAGCGTGCATGCGCCCAAGGCGCTCGACGCGATCCGCGGCCACAGTGAGTTGGCCTGGCGCGCGCTGGCGCAGCTCATGACGGCGCTGGAAAACGGCCGGGCCGATGCAGCGCTGCTGCAGGCCGTGCGTGAACAGGCCGCTGCGCGCAAGATCCCCGTGCTGGGCATCACCGGCACCGGCGGCGCCGGCAAGTCCAGCCTGACGGACGAGCTGGTCCGCCGCCTGCGCCTGGACCAGGACGACGCGCTGCGCGTCGCCGTCATCAGCATCGATCCTTCGCGCCGCAAGAGTGGCGGCGCCTTGCTGGGCGACCGCATCCGCATGAACGCCATCAATCCCTGGCACCGGCCGGCTGGCCAGTCGGCCGAACAGGATACCGGTGCGCGGGTCTTCATGCGCTCGCTGGCCACGCGCGACACCGGCAGCGAGATCAGCGCCGCCCTGCCCGACGTGCTGGCCGCCGCCAAGTGCGCGGGTTTCGACCTCGTCATCGTCGAGACCTCGGGCATCGGCCAGGGCGACGCCGCCATCGTGCCGCATGTGGACGTGCCGCTGTACGTCATGACGCCGGAGTTCGGCGCCGCCAGCCAGCTCGAGAAGATCGACATGCTGGATTTCGCGGAGTTCGTGGCCATCAACAAGTTCGACCGCAAGGGCGCGGCCGACGCCTTGCGCGACGTGGCCAAGCAGGTGCAGCGCAACCGCGAAGCCTTCACCACCCCGCCGGAGCAGATGCCGGTGTTCGGCACCATGGCCGCGCGCTTCAACGACGACGGCGTGACCGCCCTGTACCAGGCGCTGAAAGTCCGCCTGCAGGCCCTGGGCCTGCCGCTCAAGGACGGCCGCCTGCCGCCGGTGGCCGTGCGCCACAGCAGCAACCAGACTCCCATCGTGCCGGCCCAGCGTACGCGCTATCTCGCCGAAATCAGCGACACCGTGCGCGGCTACAAGCGCCGCGCGCGCGCGCAGGCGAAGCTGGCACGCGAAATTCAGCAGCTGAATGCCGTCGCCGACATGCTCAAGGTGGAGAAGCCCGACCGCGCTCGCGCGGCGGAGGCGACCATCGACCTGGCACAGACGCGTGAGCTGCAGATGGATGCCGACGCGCGCAAGCTGCTGGCCCAGTGGCCGGCCATGCAGCAGGCCTATGCCGGCGACGAGTACGTGGTGAAGATCCGCGACAAGGAGATCCGCACCGCGCTCACCACCAAGTCGCTCTCCGGTACCACCATCCGCAAGGTGGTGCTGCCGCCCTACGAGGATCACGGCGAGATCCTCAAGTGGCTGATGCTGGACAACGTGCCTGGCAGCTACCCCTACACCGCCGGCACCTTTGCCTTCAAGCGCGAGAACGAGGACCCCACGCGCATGTTTGCCGGCGAGGGTGACCCCTTCCGTACCAACCGCCGCTTCAAGCTGCTGTCCGAGGGCATGCCGGCCAAGCGCCTGTCCACCGCCTTCGACTCGGTCACGCTCTACGGCAACGACCCGGACCTGCGGCCCGACATCTATGGCAAGGTCGGCAACTCCGGCGTGAGCATCGCCACGCTGGACGACATGAAGGTGCTGTACGCGGGCTTCGACCTGTGCAACCCGGCCACCTCGGTCAGCATGACCATCAATGGCCCGGCGCCGACCATCCTGGCCATGTTCATGAATACGGCCATCGACCAGAACATCGACAAGTTCAAGGCCGACAATGGCCGCGATCCCACCGACACCGAGGTCGAGAAGATCCGCGAGTGGGTGCTGGAGAACGTGCGCGGCACCGTGCAGGCCGACATCCTGAAGGAAGACCAGGGCCAGAACACCTGCATCTTCTCCACCGAGTTCTCGCTCAAGGTCATGGGCGACATCGCCGAGTACTTCGTGCACAACCGCGTGCGCAACTTCTACTCGGTGTCCATCAGCGGTTACCACATCGCCGAGGCCGGCGCCAACCCCATCAGCCAGCTGGCCTTCACGCTGTCCAACGGTTTCACGCTGGTGGAGGCCTACCTGGCGCGGGGCATGCACATCGACGATTTCGCGCCCAACCTGAGTTTCTTCTTCTCCAACGGCATGGACCCGGAGTACACCGTGATGGGCCGCGTGGCGCGCCGCATCTGGGCCGTGGCCATGAAGGAGAAATACGGTGCCAACGAGCGCAGCCAGAAGCTGAAGTACCACATCCAGACGTCAGGCCGCAGCCTGCACGCGCAGGAGATCCAGTTCAACGACATCCGCACCACTCTGCAGGCGCTGATCGCGATCTACGACAACTGCAACTCGCTGCACACCAACGCCTTCGACGAGGCCATCACCACCCCCACGGAGGACTCCGTGCGCCGTGCCATGGCCATCCAGCTCATCATCAACCGCGAGTGGGGGCTGGCGAAAAACGAGAACCCGAACCAGGGCGCCTTTGTGATCGAGGAGCTGACCGAGCTGGTGGAGGAGGCGGTGCTGGCCGAGTTCGAACGCATCGCCGAGCGCGGTGGTGTGCTCGGCGCCATGGAGACTGGCTACCAGCGCAGCAAGATCCAGGACGAGAGCATGCACTACGAGATGCTCAAGCACACCGGCGAGCTGCCCATCATCGGCGTCAACACCTTCCGCAACCCGCACGGCGACGTGATTCCGGAGAAGCTGGAGCTGGCGCGCTCGACCGAAGAAGAAAAGCAGAGCCAGCTCCGGCGCCTGCAGGACTTCCACACCCGCCACGCGGCCGAGGCGCCGGTGCAACTGCAGCGCCTGCAACAGGCGGTGATCGAGAACCGCAATGTGTTTGCGGTGCTGATGGACGCGGTGCGCTGCTGCTCGCTCGGCCAGATCACCAACGCCCTGTTCGAGGTCGGCGGGCAGTACCGCCGCAGCATGTAGGGCAGCCGGCCGAGCCGGCGCGTCGCGCTGCGTTCAGGAGCGTGCCGCTTGCGGCGACGCGGGCGGCGGGACCAGGCGGCCCTGCGCGAGCAGCAACAGGGTGCGGACCAGCAGGAAGGCGATGACCAGCGAGGCCAAGCCCAGCGCCAGCCCGGCCACGGCCGGCGGCCAGCCTCCGCGGCGCACCACCTCGACCATGCTGGCGGCGAAGGCCGCTGCCGGGAAGGAGAAAGACCAGAAGCCGGGGGCGAAAGGCACGTGGCCCCACCACCTGTAACGCGCCAGCACCGCCACGAGGGGGCCGGCCGCGATCCCCAGGCCGATGATGAGCAGTTCGCCTGGCAGCTGCGGCCACAGCGTGGCCACGGTGAGCGTCCCCACGGTAGGGGCCGCGAGTTCCAGGCCGATGGTGGGGCGCAGCGGCTCCGCCATGGCGCCTTCAAACAGGCGGTTGAGCACGCGCAGCTCAAGCAAGCCCCAGCTGACCAGGCCCATGCCGAACAGCAGCGCGGCCCAGCCCGGGTAGCCCAGCACCTGCAGTGCCATGCCGCCCACCAGGCCGCCGCCGACCGGCGGCACATAGAGCGCGGGGGTCACCATGGCGGCCGGCAGGGCGCCGGTGCTGATGACACCGACGACGCGGATGGCAATGACACCCATGAGCAGCAGCACCAGCAGGGTCAGCGTCAGCCAGCCGGCATGGCCGGGCACGCCGAAGGTGACGATGCACAGGAGGAGGGAGAGCGGCAACAGGGCCAGCAGCGAGCCGGCGACGGGATGCGCAAACTCGGCGGCGACGGCCTTTCGGTGGCGCAACAGCTTGGCCAGGTAGATCAGCAGGAGGACAGCCAGCACCGCCAGCGCACAAGCGGCCAGCAGCTCGGCCAGGGGCTGGGCGTAGGACCAGCCGAAGGCACCGGCGCGGCGCCAGGCGCCACCGAGCGCGAAGAGTCCGACGGGGATGGCAAAGAGAGCCGCGGGAAAACGGGGGAGCCAGGAGGGGGTCGTCATGCGCTCGATGCTAGCACCGCGTCGCGGCGCAGCCGGCGTCTGCCGCCCGGCTCAGTGCCCCAGCGCGCCGGGCACCGTGTCGGCCGTCTGCAACTCGTCCTCGTCGTCCAGCACGCCGGCCGCGTAGGGAATCAAGGGCTTGTCCAGCGGGCGCAGCTGGTGGCGGCGCAGCTGGCGCAGCGTGGTGGAGCGCTCCATGGCCTGGAGCACGAGTTCCGGCTCCATCATGAGGCTGAAGGGGTTGAGCGAAATGGGGTTGGTTCTCACGGGTTTTCCTTGCATCACACCAACATGCGATGTGGTGAAATAACTGTAGGCCCCGTGTCGGCCAACTTGAATCGGCAATTGCCGGTTTGTCGTGTCAGAAAAAACCTGACACGCGTGCCTGTCCCCGTCGCCATCTGCCGGATCCGCCGGCCGTCTTCAGGCCGTTGCGGCCTTGATCATGTCCGCCGCCTTCTCGGCAATCATGATCACCGGCGCGTTCGTGTTGCCGCCCACCAGGCTGGGCATGATGGACGCATCCACCACCCGCAAGCCCTGCAGCCCGTGCACGCGCAGCTGCGCATCCACCACATCCATGTCGCCTCCCGGTCCCATGCGGCAGCTGCCCGCCGGGTGGTAGATGGTGTCGGCATGGTTGCGGATGAACTGTTCGATCTGCGCGTCGCTGTGTGCCCGGGCCGAGGCGGGCAGTTCCCGGGCGCCGAAGCGCGAGAGCGCCGGCTGCAGCAGGATGCTGCGCATGAGCTTGAAGCCGCGGATCAGCCGGTCCACATCGTCGCGCTCGCCCAGGAAGTTGGGGTCGATCAGCGGCGCGCTCAGCGGATCGGCGTTGAGCAGGCGCACGCTGCCGCGGCTCTTCGGCCGCAGCAGGCAGACATGGCAGGAGTAGCCGTGGCCGGTGGTGGTGGTGCGGCCGTGGTCGACCAGCTTGCCCACCACGAAGTGCAGCTGCAGGTCAGGGATGGTCTCGCCGGGCTGGCTGCGGATGAAGCCGCCCGCTTCGGCGAAGTTGGTGGTCAGCATGCCGCGGCGATGGCGGCGCCATTCCCAGATGCCGCGCAGCACATTAAGGCCGCCCTTGAAGGACAGGCCGAACAGGTCAGTCAGCTGCGGCGCGTCGTACACCAGCACCACGTCGATGTGGTCATGCAGGTTCTGACCGACCCCCGCCAGCTCGTGCACCGGTGTGATGCCCACCTTATGCAGCAGGCCGCCCGGACCGATGCCCGAGAGCATGAGCAGCTGCGGTGACTGCAGCGCCCCGGCGCTCAGCAGCACCTCGCGCGCCGCGCGCAGCTCGTGGCGCTGCCCGTCCTGCAGGAACTCCACCCCCACGGCGCGCTGCCCTTCCAGCAGGATGCGCGTGGCGTGCGCGCCGGTGATGACCTTCAGGTTGGGGCGGCCCAGGTTGGGCGTGAGGTAGGCCTTGGCGGCGGAGTAGCGTTCGCCGTTCTTGTGCGTCACCTGGTACAGGCCCACGCCCTCTTGCTCGGCGCCGTTGAAGTCCTCGTTGGGCGTGAAGCCGGCCTGCACGCAGGCCTGCACGAAGTGCGGGCTGTAGCGATTCGGGCTGCGCAGGTCCATCACGTGCAGCGGGCCGCCTTCGCCGTGATAGCGATCGGTGCCGCGTTCGTTGTCCTCGGCGCGCCTGAAGTAGGGCAGCACATCCTGGTAGCCCCAGCCGGGGTTGCCCTGTGCGGCCCAGTCGTCGTAGTCCTGGCGGTGGCCGCGGGTGTAGATCATGGCGTTGACCGAGCTGGAGCCGCCCAGCACCTTGCCGCGCGGCTGGTAGCCGCGCCGGCCGTTGAAGCCGGTCTGGGGCGTGGTCTGGAAGCCCCAGTTGGCCTGACCGGTCTTGGCCAGCAGGGCCAGGCCGGCGGGGCAGTGGATCAGCACGCTCTTGTCCGGCGGGCCGGCCTCCAGCAGCGCCACCTGCACCTGTGGATCCTCGGACAGCCTGGCGGCCAGCACGCAGCCGGCCGAGCCGCCACCGATGATGATGTAGTCGTACATGGGGTGTCTCCCGTCCTTCTTGTTGCTTTGCCCGCCACCTTAACCGAACTCGGCCGCGGCGACAGGCCGGGCTATCCCGGCCCGGCCGGGACTTCTGTCGCCGGCATGACAAGAAAAAATTGCGACCTGCGGGGCCGGTGGCGGACGGGCGAGGCATACTGCGTGCATGCGACTGGCCCTGTTGTCTGATATCCACGCCAATCTGCAGGCATTGGAGGCCTGCCTCGCACATGCCCAGTCCCAGGGGGCCGACCGCCTGGCCTTTCTGGGCGACCTGGTGGGCTACGGCGCCCAGCCCGGCGCCGTCGTGCAGCGGGTGATGGCGCTGGCCGCCCAGGGGGCGCTGGTGCTCAAGGGCAACCATGACGAGATGGCGGTCCAGCCGCCGCGGCAGAACCAGTCCATGGGCGAGAGCACCGCGCTGTGGACGCACGACCAGCTGGACGACACGCAGCTCGCCTTTCTCGATGGCCTGCCGCTGACCCTGCAGCATGAGCGCGTGCTGCTGGTGCATGCCTCGGCCGATGCGCCGGAACAGTGGCGCTACGTCTACGACACCCCCATGGCCGAGCTCAGCCTGCACGCCGCCAGCATGCTGCAGGGCGTGCGCTACGTCTTCGGCGGGCACGTGCATCGCCAGTCGCTCTACTACCGCGGCGCGGACGGCCGCCTGATCGCCTTCGCGCCCACCGAGGGCGTGGCGGTGCCGGTCTCCCCGCATCGCCACTGGCTGGCCACCATCGGCTCGGTGGGCCAGCCGCGCGACGGCAGCACCAAGGCCATGTACGCGCTGTTCGACAGCACACGGGCGCAACTCACCTTTCACCGGGTGGCCTACGACCACCATGCCGCCGCCACCGCCATCCGCCGCGCCGGCCTGCCGGATTTCTTTGCCGATCGACTGGAGATAGGGCGATGAAACTGCTGGAAGAGGGCTCCGAACTGGACGGTTTCCTCGTGGGCGGCTGCATCCACTACGGCAGCATGGCCCACATCTATCGCGTCAAGTACGCGCAGGGCGCGGCCGATCCGGGCTTCCCCATGATCATGAAGGTGCCGCGCATGACCGCGGGCGACGGCGCCGAGAACATCATCAGCTTCGAGGTCGAGCACCAGATCCTGCAGGCGCTGAGCGGTCCGCACGTGCCGCGCTTCGTGGCCGCGGGCGACCTGGAGCGCCTGCCTTACCTCGTGATGGAATACGTGCCCGGCCGCACGCTGGAGCACTGGCTGGAGCAGTCTGAGCGGCCCTCGGTGGACGAGGTGGTGCGCCTGGGCATTGCCATGGCACACGCCGTGCACAGCCTGCACCAGCAGAATGTGGTGCATCTCGACCTCAAGCCCGCCAATGTGCTGGTGCGCGAGGATGGCGGCGTGGTGCTGCTGGACTTTGGCCTGTCCTGCCACGCCCATTTCCCCGACCTGCTGGCCGAGCAGCTGCGCCGCGCGGTCGGTTCGCCGGCCTGGATGGCGCCGGAGCAGGTGGTGGGCGTACGTGGCGACCCGCGCAGCGACGTCTTCGCCATCGGCGTCATGCTTTACCAGCTGCTGACCGGCGAGCTGCCCTTCGGTGACCCGCAGACCGATGCCGGTTTGCGCCAGCGGCTGTGGATGGACCCGCCGCCGCCGCGGCAGCACCGGCCGCTGTTGCCGCCCTGGCTGCAGGAGGTGGTGCTGCGCTGTCTGGAGCCCGTGGCGGCGCAGCGCTACCCATCTGCCGCCCATCTGGCCTTCGACCTGCTGAACCCGCAGCAGGTCCGCGTGACCAAGCGTGGCGAGGCGACGCGAGGGACCGGGGCCTGGACCCATTTCAGGCGCTGGCTGCGTGCCGCCGGCATGCACTACCAGCCCAGCCCGCTGCCGCAGCGCCAGATTGCCGAAGTGCCCATCGTCATGGTGGCGCTGCCGCACAAGGACGTGACGGACGCAACCTTGTACTCGCTGCGCGAGGCCGCGGCGCGCTCGCTGGGCACGCGCCCGGGTGCGCGGCTGGCGGTGGTGACCGTCATCGGCAGCGGCGCGGCCAGCGTCGCCGGCGATGAGGACAGCGAGACGACCGCGCAGCGCCGCTATCTCACGCAGCTGCACCAGTGGGCGCAGCCGCTGGAGAGCGCCGGGCACCAGACGTCCTGCCACGTGCTGGAGTCCGGCGACACGGCGCAGGCGCTGCTGAACTATGCGCGCGGCAACCAGGTCAGCGTCATCGTCATGGGCGCGGCCACGCACGGCATCAAGTGGCGGCGCTTCATTTCCACCGTGCCGATCAAGGTGGCCATGGAGGCGCCGTGCACGGTGATCCTGGTCAAGCAGGCGCTCCCCTTCGAGCACCTCAGCGAGAGCGACGTCGAGGAAGAAGAGGACTGGGACGTCCCCTTCTAGGGAACCGGCCGCTACAGGCTGAAGTGCTTGCGCACCATGCGCTCCAGCATCGTGTGCAGCTGTTCTTCGCCGGCGTCGAGCACGTTGCGGTGGATGGCCGCGGCCTGGCCCGCGAACACCTGCACCAGGTGCGGATCGAAATGCCGCCCGGCCTCCTGCTGCATCTGCTGCAGCGCCTGCGCCAGGGGCACCGGCTCGCGGTAGGGCCGGCGCGAGCACAGGTTGTCAAACACGTCGGCGATGGCAAAGATGCGCGCCACCAGCGGGATGTCCGTGCCCGCCTGGCCGCGCGGGTAGCCCGTGCCGTCCCATTTCTCGTGGTGGCTGGCCACCACGGCCTGGCCGCCGCCCAGCCAGCCGGCGCCGCTGACGATGTCCTCGCCCAGGCCCACGTGCGTGCGCATGATGCGCATCTCTTCCTCGCTCAGCGGCCCGGGCTTGAGCAGGATGTGGTCCGGAATGCCGATCTTGCCCACGTCGTGCAGGAAGCTGCCCACCAGCAGCTCCTGCATGCGCGTGCCGTGCAGGCCCACGGCTTCGGCCAGCGTGGCCGAGATCAGCGCCACGCGGTAGTTGTGCAGGCCGCTGTCGGAGTCGCAACGCGCAATCGCGCGGCCCAGTGCCTCCATCATCGCCACGTGCGACTCCAGCAGCTCGCGCTGGCGGCGCTGGTTGGCCGCATTGAGCTGCAGCACCACCGGGTACAGGGCCGCGCCGCCCAGCAGCACCGCCAGCGCCGTCAGCAGGCCGGCGCGGCGTGCATCGGACTCCAGGCGCTCGCGCTGCCCGTCCGGCACCAGACGCGCGCCCTCGAAGTAGGCGATCAGGCTCTGCTCGTCGCCGCGCAGCGGAATGAACACACGCAACACCGGCCGGCGCCCCGGCAGCCAGCGGCGCTCGAACCAGGGCTGGGTGTAGCCGCGCGCCGTCGGCGGGCGCGGCAGTTCGGTGTCCAGCGCGCGGCCGGCCTCGCTGAACTGCTCGGCCATCAGCAGGCCGCCGGCAGTGTAGATCTGCGCAATGTCATAGTGCGCGGCGGCCAGCGCCTGCGCGGCGGCCAGCGCATTGCGGGTGGCCTGCGCCCCGTCGGGGCGATAGGCTTCATGGCGCAGCAGGCGCTGCGCGTCGGCCACCGCCTGCGCGACCAGGGTGTCTTCGCCCTTGTCCTGCGCAATGAAGCCTGCACCCAGGCCGGCCAGCGCCGCCACGGCCAGCGAGACGGCACTGAGGCGCAGGGCGAGTTTGCGGCTGTAGCTTTGCATGGGTGGCGGGGCCGGAGTCGAATTCAGTTTGCCATGGCCCGCCGGGCACGGCATAGGGGAAAACGCCAGCGCCGCCGCGGCAGCGACAATCGGAGCATGACAAATTCCACAGCCGCCGAGCGCCACCCTTTCGAGCAGCTGACGCCGGACGTCGTGCTCGACGCCCTCGAAGGCCTGGGCCTGGCCTGTGATGGCCGCCTGCAGGCCTTGAGCTCCTACGAGAACCGTGTCTACCAGGCGCACCTGGAAGACGGTCAGGTACTGGTGGCCAAGTTCTACCGCCCGGCCCGCTGGAGCGCCGAGCAGATCAAGGAGGAACACGACTTCGCCGCCGAGCTCGCCGCCGCCGAAGTGCCCGTGGTGGCGCCGCTGGTGCTGCAGGGCGCGACGCTGCATCGGCACGCGGACTTTCTGTTCTCGGTCAGCCCGCGCCGCGGTGGCCGCGCGCCTGAGCTGGAAGACGAGGAGGTGCTGGAATGGATCGGCCGCTTTCTCGCACGCCTGCACGGCGTGGGGGCCGCGCGGCCGTTCGCCCATCGACCGGCGCTGGATCTGCGGGGCTTCGGCCGCGAGCCCATGGACTGGCTGCTGCAGCACCAGATGATCCCGCTGGATGTGCAGTCGGCCTGGCAGCGCCGGTGCGAAGAGGCGCTGGCGCTGATAGGGCAGCACGCCGCGCTCACCGGCGCCGCCAGCGACATCCGCCGCCTGCGCCTGCACGGCGACTGCCATGTGGGCAACATCCTGTGGACGCCGGTGGACGTGCCGGCCACGGCCGGCCCCGGCCCGCATTTTGTGGACCTGGACGATGCGCGCATGGGCCCCGCGGTGCAGGACCTGTGGATGCTGCTGTCGGGCGAGCGGGCCCAGCGCACCTACCAGCTGTCCTGCCTGCTGGACGGCTACGAGCAGATGCGGGCGTTCGACCGGCGTGAACTGGCCCTCATCGAGCCGCTGCGCACGCTGCGCCTCATCCATTACAGCGCCTGGCTGGCCCGGCGCTGGGACGACCCGACCTTCCCGCTGAACTTCCCCTGGTTCGGCAGCAGCGACTACTGGCAGGGCCAGGTCCAGATGCTGGAAGAGCAGATCGAGGCCATGCAGGAAGAGCCCCTCATGGCGTGAGGGCGGCGGGCTGCTTCATGTGGAAACTACGGCAGGGATAGTCCCGGTGCGGCACGCCTGAGGGCGCACTAGCATGAAAGATTCTGAGGAGGTCTCCATGCGCATCCGTGCCTTGCAATGGTTCACCGTCATGTTCGCGGCGCTGCTGGCGGCGCCGGCCTGGGCGCAGGGCTACCCCAGCAAATCGGTGCGCATCGTCGTGCCCTTTGCCGCCGGTGGCCCGGCCGACAACTACGCCCGCTTCATCGGCCAGCGCCTGAGCGAAGCGCTGGGCCAGCCCTTCGTGGTGGACGACCGGCCCGGCGCCGGCTCCATCATCGGCACCGACATCGTGGCCAAGGCGCCGGCCGACGGCTACACCCTGCTCATGATGTCCAACACCCACACGGTGAACGAGACGCTGATTCCCAACAAGCCCTTCGTGCTGCTGCGCGACTTCGTGCCGGTGGCGCCAGTCAACTACTCGGACCTCGTGCTGGTGACGCATCCCGGGCTGCCGGTGCAGAACCTGCAGGACCTCATCCGGCTCGCCAAGGCACACCCGGGCAAGTACAACTACGCCTCCAGCGGCCCGGGCACGCCGTACCACATGGCCGGCGAGCTGTTCAAGAGCCTGGCCGGTATCTACCTGGTGCACATCCCCTACCGCGGCAGCTCGGGCGCCCGCACCGACATCATCGGCGGCCAGGTCGACATGATGTTCGACGCCGTCACCACCATGGCCGAGCAGGCCCGTGCCGGCAAGGTACGCGCCATTGCCACCAGTGGCCGCCAGCGCTCCGCCGTGCTGCCCGACGTGCCCACGCTGAACGAGGCTGGCGTGCCGGGCTACGAGGCCACCATCTGGCTCGGCCTCATGGCACCCAAGGGCACGCCGGCAGCCATCGTGCAGCAGCTCAACGAAGCGGTGAGCAAGATCGTGAGCGACCCGCAGGTGCGCCAGCTCTGGACCACGCAGGGCGCCACGCCGCTGCTGATGAACCCGCAGCAATTCGAGCTCTATGTGCGCGAGGACATCGGCAAATGGGCGAAGGTGATCAAGAGCGCCGGCATCCGCGCCGACTGATTGTTCCGCAAGCCAGGAAGACAACAAGGAATTTCATGAGTTCATTGCACATCCTCAGTGGTGGCGCCGCCCAGGGCCTGGTCAACGCGCTGCGCGGGACCATCTACAACGAAACCGGCCGCGCGGTGGAGGGCCACTTTGGCGCCGTCGGCCTCATGCGCGACAGGCTGCTGGCCGGCGAGCCCTGTGACGTGCTCATCCTCACCCAGGCGCTGATCGACGAGCTCGCTGCCGGCGGCCACGTGCTGCCCGGCAGCGCCATGCCGCTGGGCGTCGTACGCACCGGCGTGGCCGTGAAGAGCGGCGAGCCGCAGCCGCGGGTGGACACGGCGGAGTCGCTCAAGGCCGCGCTGCTGGCTGCCCAGGGCATCTACTTCCCCGACCCCGTCAAGGCCACGGCCGGCATCCATTTCATGAACGTACTCAGGAAGCTGGGCATCGAGCAGCAGGTGGCCGGCGCCCTGCGCCCCTTCCCCAACGGCGCCACGGCCATGAAGGAGATGGCCGCCGCCAGCGGTCCCGGCCTGATCGGCTGCACCCAGGTGACGGAGATCCTCTACACGCCCGGCGTGCAGCTGGTCAGTGTGTTGCCGAAGGAGTTTGAGCTGGCCACCGTCTACACCGCCGCGGTCGCCGCCGGGGCCGAGCAGCCGCAGGCGGCGCGCATGATGATCGATCTGCTGGCGGCGCCGGCCGCAGCGGGTGTCCGGCGCAGTGGCGGGTTTGAATAGCGCACGCCTGTCCCTGCCTCCCGGCGAGCGGCAGGCGCCTGCGGTATGCTGCCGCTCACATGCATCGCCACCCTCATGGATAGGTCCGAGTCCCAGGCGCTGAAGTCCTTGCTGGAACAGACGGCGGTTGCCGCCCTGGCCACGCTGCACAAGGCGGAGCCCGCTGTCTCCATGGTGCCCTACGCGCTGCTGCCCGGAACGGCCCGCTTCATCATCCACGTCAGCCAACTCGCCACGCACACGCAGGACATGCTGGCGCATCCGGCGGTGAGTCTGCTCGTCACCGCGGCGCCGGCGCCCGCGCTGTCGCCCCTGGCCTTGCCGCGCGCCAGCGTGACGGGGCAGGCCCGCGTCTGCCGTCCGGATGAAGCGGACTATGCGACGGCGCGCGCGGCCTACCTGGCCAAGCTGCCGGATGCCGAGGAGCTGTTCTCCTTTTCCGATTTCTCGCTGTTCACCATCGAGCCGCGCGCGCTGCGTTATGTGGCCGGCTTCGGCCGGGCGATGTCGCTGCAGGCCGGGCAGCTGGCCGCGCTCTGGGCCTAGAAACGCGTGCCGAGCGAGAGGCGCCAGAGGTCCTCGGTGCCGAAATTGGCATTCGGGTCATAGACCAGCCGCAGGAAGTAGCGCGGCCAGTCATAGCTGAGACTGGCACCCCAGCGGTGGATGGTGACGCCGTCCACCCGGCCTTCCTTGTACAGCAGGTCCACGGTCAGGCGCTGCGCATCGGGCAGGGCCTGGCGCCAGTACAGGTGCAGGTGGCGCTGGTCCGGGTTCTCGCGGTTGTCCTGGATCCACTGCAGGGCCAGCGTGCGGCCGTTGTCGGCGCGGTGGCCGGCGGACAGCAGGTAGGCATCGTTCGGGTCGAAGTTCAGGTTCCAGTAGGGCTGCAGATTGGTACGCCCCAGGCCAGCGCCGACGAACCAGCGCTCGCCCGTCTCCACCTGCAGGCTGCCGCCGACAAAGCCTTGCGAGGCCAGTTGCAGCGATGGGGTGACGCGTACGGGCTCACCCCAGGTGCGGTCCCAGCCGGCACGCCCCTGGCGCACGTCCTGTCCGGTGGATTCGAAGTAGCCGATCCACGCGTTGCCCAGCGCGGAGCTGTGGCGCAGGTTCACGTCGGTGCCGGTGGCGCCGCCGGCGAACTGGTAGTGGCCGGCGGTGAACTTGAAGGGTGCCGAAGGCGGGGCGCTTTCCGGCAGCGCGGGCGAGGCCGCATCGGCCCGCGCGCCGCCAGCGGCCAGCAGGAGCGCGGCCAGCGCCAGCGCACGGTGCCGGCCCGGGCGCGTCGGGAAGGCCGGGGCTGCCAAGCTGCGCTCGCGCGAAGCGGGTCTCGTCAGCCGACCCTCAAGGCGCCGGCCGCTCCGGCCCCTGGCGCCCGTCGGCACGTGCCGACAGGTAGGCGTAGAGGTCCAGGATGTGCGCGTTCACGCGCGGCTCGTCCTGCCAGGCCGGCATGGTGATGGGCTGTTCCTTGCGCTGCATGATGGCTTCCACCTGGGCTTCGCTCGGCGTGCGCGGTGTGGCCGGCGGGGTGCCCTGCAGGGTGGCGTCATAGCGCAACAGCACCAGGCTGACGAACTGGCGCGAACTGAGGTTCTGCACGCGCGACAGCAGATTGGGTGCGTTGCTGGTGCCGCCGGCGTCGGCGCCGTGGCAGCGTGCGCAGCGGTCCTGGAAGACGCGCCAGCCCATGTAGGCCGAGCCTGGGGGCTGCTGCTCCTGCGCCACCTGGCGTGCGGCCTTGGGGTTCTCCCATTCGACGGCACAGCCGGTCGCCAGCAGGGCGGCGGCGGCCAGCGCGCCCCACCAGCGGCCCTGTCCTGTCATCGTGGTCTTCTGTTTCATGGATCTGCCTCGTGTATGCTGCTCGCTGAGGTTCATTGTGCATGAAGCGATGGGTGCCGGCCCGGGCAGCGCCTGCTAGACTGCTGGCCCGCGCAGCGCCCGGCGAAGGCCGGGTGGCGCGACCCGCCGCCACCCCCTGCCTGCTCCATGATTCTTCGCGACCGTCCCTCCGGCCTCAGGCTGTTTCTCGTGCTGCGCGGTTCCGTGATGGCGCGCATCCGCAATGTGCTGCTGTTCAACGTGGCGCTGGCGACGGCGGTCACCTTCACCCATGGCGTGCTGTTCCAGTTCAAGGTCACGCTGACGACGATCCCCTTCACCCTGATCGGGCTGGCGCTGGCGATCTTCCTCGGCTTTCGCAACACGGCTGCCTACGACCGCTACTGGGAGGCGCGCAAGCTGTGGGGCGAGCTGGTGCTGCGCAGCCGCAACCTGGCGCGCCAGTGCCTGCACCTGATCGAGGCGCCGGCACCGGGCCAGCCGGACCTGCGCGAGCGCATGGTGCGCCGCTCGGTCGCCTTCTGCCATGCCCTGCGGGTGCAGTTGCGCGGCAGCGCTGACACGCGGGCCATCGAGGCCATGCTGAGTCCGCAGGAGTGGCAGCAGGTGGCCGGCAGCGGCAACCGCCCCCAGGCCCTGATGCTGCGCATGGGCGCCGACCTGGCCGCCTGTCATCGCCTGGGCCAGATCGACAGCCCGCTGGCGGCGCAGATCGACGATACGCTCTCGGCCATGACCTCGGCCGCGGCTTCATGCGAACGCATCGCGGGCACGCCGCTGCCCTTCTCCTACACGCTGCTGCTGCACCGCACGGCCTACCTCTACTGTTTCCTGCTCCCCTTCGGGCTGGTCGACACCATCGGTGTCATGACGCCCGTGGTGGTGGGCATCGTGGCCTACACCTTCTTCGGTCTGGACGCGCTGGGGGACGAGATCGAGGAGCCCTTCGGCACCGAGCCCAACGATCTGCCGCTGGATGCCATCTGCCGCGGCATCGAGATTGCCCAGCTGGAAGCGCTGGGCGTCACCGAGCTGCCGCCGCCGCTGGAACCGGTGGACTACTGCCTGCTGTGAGCGCGGGCCGCTGGCCGTGCGTCAATGCGCCGCCGGCTGGGCGGTGAGGGTGACGGGCACGGTCCGCGGGAGCGCGCCGGCCACCGTGCGCGCCTCGCGCCGGCGCCGGATCCAGGCCATCGGTGTGGTGCTGGTGTACTTGAAAAACAGCGCGTTGAGCGTCTGGTGGTCCAGGCCGCTGTACTGCATGAGTTCCTGCCAGCCCAGCGGCGCATCGAGCTGAGCGTCGATCCAGGCACAAAGGTCATCAAACTTCTGCTTGAGATCGGTCAAGGCCGGTCGTTTGCGACCGGGTACGGGCGGTTCCAACACGCTTGGCATTTTCTTGTCTCCGCTAGAGGTTCTCGCAATGGCGCTGAGCCGAATCAGCTTGCCGTCCCATGCAGGCGACGGGCAAGGGCGCGGCTGGCGCCAAGGGGAACCGGCATGGTACTGCCGGTCCGGCAAAAAAAAGACTGCCCGGGGGCAGTCTTTGTAAGCATTGGTATCTCAGGGCTTCCTCGCCAGCCGGTGCTCGATCTCGCCCACGATGCCGCGGCGGAAGACCAGCACACAGACCACGAAGGTGCTGCCCATGATGATGGTGACCCAGGAGCCCAGGTCGGCCAGGTAGTTCTGCATGGTGATGACGACGCTGGCGCCCAGCGCCGGGCCCAGGATGGTGCCCATGCCGCCCAGCAGGGTCATCAGCACCACCTCGCCGGACATCTGCCAGCTCACGTCGGTCAGCGTGGCCAGGCCCAGTGCGAGCGCCTTGCTGGCGCCGGCCATGCCGGCCAGCGTGGCCGAGAGCACGTAGGCCATGAGCTTGTAGCGGTCCACGTTGTAGCCCAGCGAGAGGGCGCGCGCCTCGTTCTCGCGGATGGACTTCAGCACCTGGCCGAAGGGCGAGTGGATGGTGCGGTGGATCAACGCAAAGCCCGCCACGGCCACCGCCAGCACGAAGTAGTACATGACGCGGTCGTCGCTCAGGTCGACCAGGCCCAGCAGCTTGCCGCGCGGCACGCTCTGGATGCCGTCTTCAGCGTAGGTGAAGGGCGCCTGCACGCAGATGAAGTAGACCATCTGCGCCAGCGCCAGCGTGACCATGGCGAAGTAGATGCCCTGGCGGCGCACGGCCAGCCAGCCGGTGACGATGCCGATGGCGGTGGCGCTCAGCGTGCCGGCCAGCACCGCCAGCTCGGGCGTCAGGCCCCAGACCTTGGCGGCGTGCGCGGATACATAGGCCGCGAAGCCGAAGAACATGGCGTGCCCGAAGGAGAGCAGGCCGGTGTAGCCGATCAGCAGGTTGAAGGCGCTCGCGAACAGGGCGAAGCACAGGCAGGTCATCAGGAAGATGGGGTAGCCCACGAAGGGGGCCGCGATCAGCGCCAGCAGCAGGACGACGTAGAGGAGGGCTGACTTCTTCATTATTTTTCCCGGCCGAACAAACCTGCGGGGCGCACGAGCAACACGATCGCCATGATGATGAACACCACTGTGGTGGAGGCCTCGGCGTAGAACACCTTGGTCAGGCCCTCGATCAGGCCCAGCCCCAGGCCGGTCAGGATGGAGCCGAGGATGGAGCCCATGCCGCCGATCACCACCACCGCGAACACCACGATGATGATCTGCGAGCCCATCAGCGGGCTCACCTGATAGATGGGCGCAGCCATCACGCCGGCCAGGCCGGCCAGGCCGACGCCGAAGGCGTAGGTCAGCGTGACCATGAGCGGCACGTTGATGCCGAAGGCCTTGACCATATTGGGGTTCTCGGTGCCGGCGCGCAGGTAGGCGCCCAGCTTGGTCTTTTCGATCACGAACCAGGTGAACAGGCACACCACGAGGGCCACCACCACCACCCAGGCGCGGTACTTGGGCAGCATCATGAAGCCGAGGTCGAACACGCCGCGGAAGACGTCGGGCAGGTCGTAGGGCAGGCCGGAGGAGCCGTAGGCCTCGCGGAACACGCCTTCCAGGATCAGGGCCAGGCCGAAGGTCAGCAGCAGGCCATAGAGATGGTCGAGCTGGTGCAGCCAGCGCAGCATGGTCTTTTCGATGACGATGCCGATCACTGCCACCCCGATCGGGGCCAGCACGAGGGCAAACCAGTAGTTGATACCGGCGTAGTTCAGCAGCATCCAGGCAAAGAAGGCGCCCACCATGTAGAGCGCGCCATGCGCGAAGTTCACGATGTTGAGCATGCCGAAGATCACGGCCAGGCCCAGCGACAGCATGGCATAGAAGGCACCGTTGACCAGCCCGATCATGAGCTGGCCCAGCAGGGCCTGGATGGGAACACCGAAGATTTCTGTCATGTCTTGCTCTTCAGGGGCGGTCCGCAACGCGGGTTGCGCACCGCCCCGCCTCAACTCAGGAGGTGCTTACTTCTTGATGGCGGCGCACTTGCTCTGGGACAGCGGCAGGAAGGCGTCTTCGCCCTTGACCGTGCCCTTGAGCTTGTAATAGTCCCAGGGGCCCTTGGATTCGGCCGGGCTCTTGACCTGGAACAGGTACATGTCGTGCACCATGCGGCCGTCCTCGCGGATCTTGCCGCCCTTGGCGAACATGTCGTTGATCGGCATCTCGTGCATCTTCTTCATCACGGCGGCGGTGTCGTCCGTGCCGGCGGCCTTGACGGCCTGCAGGTAGTGCATCGTCGCGGAATACACGGAAGCATGGTCCGAGTTCGGCTTGCGGCCGTTCATCTGCTTGCTGTAGCGCTCGGCCCAGGCGCGGGTCTCGGGGTTCAGGTCCCAGTACCAGCCTTCGGTCAGGTACAGGCCCTGCGCCGTGTTCAGGCCGATGGAATGCACGTCGGTGATCAGCATCAGCAGCGCGGCCAGGTTCTGCTTCTTGGTCAGGCCGAACTCGGCGGCCGCCTTGACGCTGTTGACCGTGTCCATGCCGGCATTGGCCAGGCCGATCACCTTGGCGCCGCTGGACTGGGCCTGCAGCAGGAAGGAGGAGAAGTCGCCCGTGGAGAGCGGGTGGCGCACGGCGCCCAGCACCTTGCCGCCGGCGGCCTTGACCACCTCGCCGGTGTCCTTCTCCAGCGAGTGGCCGAAGGCGTAGTCGGCGGTCAGGAAGTACCAGGTGTTGCCGCCGTCCTTCACGATGGCCTTGCCCACCACATTGCTCAGCGCCACGGTGTCCATCAGGTAGTGCACGGCGGTGGCGGGGGAGCAGTCCTCGTTCGTCAGGCGCGCGGTGGCGGCACCGTTGACGATGGTGATCTTGTTCTTTTCCTTGCCCAGGGCCTGCACGGTCAGGGCCACGGCAGAGTTGAGGTTTTCCACCGTCATGTCCACGCCGTCACGGTCGAACCACTGCTGGGTGACGTTCTTGGCGATATCGGGCTTGTTCTGGTGGTCGGCGTTGAGCACCTCGATCGGCTTGCCGAACATCTTGCCGCCGAAGTCCTGCACGGCCATCTTGGCGGCCACCAGGGCGCCCTGGCCGCCGTAGTCGGCATAGACGCCCGACATGTCGGTCAGCACGCCGATCTTGACGGCGTCGCCCGAGAGTTTCTGGGCTTGCGCCAGGCCGAAGCTGCCGGCCAGCGTAGCCGCGACAGCGGCGGCGATGAGTTTGCGTTTCATGGTTTGCTCCTCGTGGTGGGTTTGTGGTTGGCGGGAAATTCAGACACCCAGATATTCGTTCAGCATGGCCGCCTTGGCGGACAGCTCGTCCTTGCCGACGGTGGCCACGATCTGGCCGTGCTCCATCACGTAGTGGCGGTCGGCCAGCGGCGCGGCGAAGCGGAAGTTCTGCTCGACCAGGATCATGGTCTGGCCCTTGGCCTTGAGCGCGCGGATCACGCGGCCCAGCGTCTGCACGATGACCGGGGCCAGGCCCTCGGTGATCTCGTCCAGCAGCAGCACCTGCGCGCCCGAGCGCAGGATGCGTGCCATGGCCAGCATCTGCTGCTCGCCGCCGGACAGGCGGGTGCCCGGGCTGTGGCGGCGTTCCTGCAGGTTGGGGAACATCTCGTAGATCTCGTCCAGCGACATGCCGCCGGGCCCCACCTTGGGCGGCAGCAGCAGGTTCTCCTCGCAGGAGAGGGTGGAGAAGATGCCGCGTTCTTCCGGGCAGTAGCCCAGGCCGAGGCGGGCGATCTTGTTGGTGGGCAGGTGCACGGTCTGCTGGCCCATCACCTCGACCGAGCCGCTGCGCCGGCCCGTCAGGCCCAGGATGGCCTTCAGCGTGGTGGTGCGGCCGGCACCGTTGCGGCCCAGCAGGGTGACCAGTTCGCCTTCGCGTACCTCGAAGTCCACGCCGTGCAGGATGTGCGACTCGCCGTACCAGGCGTGCAGGCCGGCCACCTTGAGCAAAGTCTTGCCGCTCATGCGTGCTGCTCCTCGCTGGAGCCCACATAGGCTTCGAGCACGCGCGGATCCTTGGACACCTGCGCGTACGGCCCCTCGGCCAGCACGCTGCCGCGCGCCAGCACGGTGATGGTGTCGCACAGGTTGGAGATCACGCTCATGTTGTGTTCCACCATCAGCACCGTGCGGTTGGCGGCCACCTTGCGGATCAGCTCCACCACGCGGCCCACGTCCTCGTGGCCCATGCCCTGCGTGGGTTCGTCCAGCAGCATCAGCTCCGGCTCCAGCGCCAGGGTGGTGGCAATCTCCAGCGCGCGTTTGCGGCCGTAGGGCAGCTCCACCGTCTTGGTCTGCGCGAAGGAGGCCAGGTCCACCGATTCCAGCAGCGCCATGGCCTGGTCGTTCAGGGTGTACAGCGTGGACTCGGGTTTCCAGAAGTGAAAGCTCGTGCCCAGCTTGCGCTGCAGGCCCACGCGCACGTTCTCCAGCACGGTCAGGTGCGGGAACACGGCCGAGATCTGGAACGAGCGCACCAGGCCGGCGCGCGCCACCGCGGCCGGCGCCGTGTAGGTGATGTCTTCGCCCTTGTAGAGGATCTGGCCCGAGGTGGGCGGCAGGAACTTGGTCAGCAGGTTGAAGACGGTGGTCTTGCCGGCGCCGTTGGGGCCGATCAGCGCGTGGATGGAGCCGCGTTTGACCTTCAGGTTGACGTGGTCTACCGCGACGAAGCCCTTGAATTCGCGGGTGAGCTCGCGCGTTTCGAGAATGATGTCTGCACTCATGTGGCGGGGCCTGGGCCCTGTCTCCGATTCTTCTCACCAGGTCACCATGGACCCGATGCTATTCACACACACGGATGGTAGCCCCCGCCTTCCGGCGCGAGCATGAGGGATTCCCCTCGCTCACCGCCGGGTGGAAGCAGTTTTTACCCGTGCGGCGTAAGTAGATTCCACAGTGGCGCCACCTCCGGCGCGCCATTCCCGGCGGCAGAGCTGGTCGCGCGGCACGGGCCGCTCCTGGCGCTGCAGGCCGAAGGCCCGGTGCCGCAGCGTAGGCTCAATGCCTGGCGTGCCGGCGGTGATACGTCAACGCGAACAAGACCGCGCCAAAACCTGACGCCGCCCCCATCCCCAGCGCCCAGCGCGGGCCCCAGGTGTCGGCCACCCAGCCCACCAGCGGCGCGCCCAGCGGCGTGCAGCCCAGGAAGATGGCCATGTAGATCGCCATCACGCGCCCGCGCATGGCGGGCTGCGTGCGCAGCTGCACCAGGCTGTTGGTGGAGGTGGTGAAGGTCTGCGCGCTGGCACCCATGGCCACCAGCGCGGCGCCGAAGGTCCAGGCGTTGGGCATCAGCGCCGCCAGCGTGCAGGCCAGGCCGAAGGCCAGCGCGCTCAGGGCCAGCAGCGCCACGCGCGGTGACTCGCGCCGCGCCGACAGCAGGGCGCCGAAAACCGAGCCCAGCGCCATGGTGGACGAGAGCGCGCCATACAGGTGCGGCCCGCCGTGAAATTCCGTGACCGACATGGTGGAGATGAAGATCGGAAAGTTCAGGCCGTAGGTGCCCACCAGGAAGAGCATGGTCAGCGCAATCACCAGGTCCGGCCGCTGCCGCACATACCGCAGGCCGTCCAGCATGCCCGCGCCGGACACCGGTGCCTTGGGCAGGTGGCGCAGTTCACTCGCGCGCATCTTCAGCAGCGCCGCCAGCACGGCCACGAAGCTCAGCGCGTTGACGAAGAACAGCCAGCCCGTACCGATGGCGGCAATGACGACGCCCGCCACCGCCGGGCCGATCAGCTGCGCGCTGTTGAACAGCGTGGAGTTCAGCGCCACGGCATTCGGCAGGTCCTCGTCGCCCACCAGCTCGGCCGCGAAGATCTGGCGCACCGGCGCATCAAAGGCGGCGATGCAGCCCATCAACCCCGCGAACAGATACACGTGCCAGAGCGTGACCCAGCCCGTGACCACCAGCAGCCCCAGGCCCAGCGCCGTGCCCGCCAGCGCGGACTGCGTGACGAGCAGGATCTTGCGCCGGTCCACCCGGTCGGCCAGGCGACCGGCCCAGGGCATGAGAGCGATGGGCGGGCCGAACTGCAGCGACATGACGATGCCCACGGCCGCGCCACTGTGGTTGGTGAGCTGCGTGAGCACCAGCCAGTCCTGCGCAATGCGCTGCATCCACGTGCCCACGTTGGAGATGAAAGCACCCGCGGCCCAGAGGCGGTAGTTGTAGCGGCGCAGCGAGCGGAAGGTCTTGCTCAGGAAGCCGCCGGAGTGCGGGGTGGGGGCGGTGGAGGGCATGGCGGGTGTGGGTCGGCTGTACAGGACGCCGTGACATCGCAGGTCACCCTGTCACCCGGTCGTGGCGCCGGGTTGCCGAGATCTTAGGTTGCCGATGTAAAGCCTTGCAGGCCAAATGGCAAAGTTGATGAGCGCGTGGCGCAAGGAGGCAATTGAGTATGTGACCTGTGGAGCTTCAGAGACGGTTCTCGCCCCATTGCAGACGGTCGTTGGGGATTAAAGCGGAGGCTCGATGTTGGAGTTCAATCGTCGACGCTGAGGGGGCGTGGACTTGGACGGGCCAAGGTGGCATTATCGCGAACGTGCCACTACGAGCAGTTTGCGATTCAGGGAGCAGCATCCAGGCCTTCGAGCTGGATGCGGCGCAATGGCAAGAGCTCAAGGGAAGCTACCGCAAGCTCGGACTGCGAATGCACTGCTGTAGCAAGCCGGCCATCCCGAAAACCTCCAGGCTCGGTACGTTCTTTTTCGCCCACCAGCGCAAAGGCGACTGCGTATCTGTTCCAGAGAGTGCCGAGCACCTGTACTGCAAGCATCTCATCGCCCAAGCCGCCATGACAGCGGGTTGGACGGTGTCAACCGAGTTTCCGGGATCGACGCCGGCAGGCGACAAGTGGGAAGCTGACGTCTACTGCACCAAGGGAATAGCGAAGATTGCCCTAGAGATCCAGATGTCGCCTCAGGATCGATTCGAGACCCAAAGAAGACAGGATCGGTATGAGGCGTCGGGAGTTCGCTGTGCCTGGTTTTTTGGCCCAAAGGGTCTCTCCGGTGCGTCTGAGAATTACTTTTCTCAGAAGACGCCCGCCTTCGTCCTCAAGGAGATTGAAATTGGCCAAGAACCCCTGGTGGCCAGTCAGGGCGCCCCGCTGGGAGAATTCGTTCGCGCACTATTGAGTAAGCGCGTCATCTGGCACACCGAGACGGAGGCTGTCACGCATCTGATTGTGTACGTTGAAGATGTCTGTCATCGATGCAAGCGATCTGTGAAACAGATCTATGAGCATGCCGTAGAAGGGTACGAAGACTTCCTCGATAGAGCGTATACGCCGGCAACACTCTCGACAGCTCTAGAAGGAATTGCGGAGTCGTTCTCGAACGGGGAGTTGCTGGCCTTGGGACTCAACAAGATCGGCAGGATCCAGCACATCAAAGGCAAGCCTGCACGCTGGCCCTATCTGAACATCTGTCGGCATTGCGGCGCACACCAGAGCAACTTCTTTCTTAGCAAGAGAATTCTGGAGGCGATGAAGGCTGTGCCAGGGCAGCCGCTGGATCCTTTCAGTGAGCCACTCTCACAAGGACCCTTTGGAGTAGAAAAGCTGCCACGAATACATAAGGGGAAGTCGTATTGGAAGCTGCTACGAGAAGAGTGACGTAGGATTTCGGTGATTCAGAGTGAGCCGCAGCTGCTTAGATGACTGCTTAGCGGCGCGATTGCGAAGGACATCTCCTGGCCGACTACGGCCATCGACACGCAAACAAAAAGCCGCCCGAAGGCGGCTTTTGCTTGGTGCGCCGTAGCCATTCAAACCAGCAGCGCATTTACCCGCTTCACGTACGCCGCCGGATCCTCCGGCAGCCCGCCTTCGGCCAGAAGGGCCTGGTCGAACAGGATCTGCGCCAGGTCGTGGAAGTGCACGGCTGCGGCGTCGCTGCCGAGCTTCTTCACCAGCGCATGCTCTGGGTTCACTTCGAGGATGGGCTTGCTGTCGGGCGCTTTCTGGCCGGCTTGCTTGAGCAGGCGCGCGAGCTGGTTGCTCATGTCGCCTTCCTTCACCACCAGGCAGGCCGGTGAATCGACCAGGCGGGTGGTGACGCGCACGTCCTCGGCCTTGTCCTTGAGGGCTTCCTTCAGCTTGGCCAGCGTGGGCTTGAAGGCTTCGGCGGCTTCCTCGGCGGCCTTCTTCTCGGCCTCGTCCTGCAGCTGGCCCAGGTCCACCGCGCCCTTGGCCACGCTCTGCAGCGGCGTGCCGTCGAACTCCTGCAGGTGGCTCAGGGCCCACTCGTCCACGCGCTCGGTCATGAGCAGCACCTCGATGCCCTTCTTCTTGAAGACTTCGAGCTGCGGGCTGTTCTTGGCGGCGGCCAGCGTGTCGGCGGTGATGTAGTAGATGGCCTCCTGGCCTTCCTTCATGCGCGCCTTGTAGTCGGCCAGGCTGACAGTGGGCGTGTCGCTCGTGGTGCTGGCAAAGCGCAGCAGCTTGGCAATGCGTTCGCGGTTGCCGAAGTCCTCGCCCAGGCCTTCCTTGAGCACGGTGCCGAACTCGGCCCAGAACTTGCTGTACTTGCCGGCATCGGCCTTGTCTTCCTCGCTGGCGTCGGCCGCCGGCACGTCGTGCTTGGCCAGGTTCTCCAGCAGGGTGAGCACGCGCTTGGTGTTGCCGTCACGGATGGCGCGCACGTCGCGGCTTTCCTGCAGCAGCTCGCGGCTGACGTTGAGCGGCAGGTCGGCGCTGTCCACCACGCCCTTGATGAAGCGCAGGTAGCCGGGCAGCAGGGCCTCGGCCTCGTCCATGATGAAGACGCGCTTCACATAGAGCTTGAGGCCGCCCTTCTTGTCGCGGTTCCAGAGGTCGAACGGCGCCTTGGCCGGCACGTAGAGCAGCTGCGTGTATTCGGTGCTGCCTTCCACGCGGTTGTGGCTCCAGGCCAGCGGGGCTTCGTAGTCGTGGCTGATGGCCTGGTAGAAGGTTTCGTACTCTTCCTTCGTGATGTCCTTCTTGGGCCGGCTCCAGAGCGCGCTGGCCTTGTTGACGGTTTCCCACTCGCCGGTGGTGACCATCTCGCCAGGCTGGTCGTTCTCGCCTTCCTTCCACTCTTCCTTGAGCATCTGGATGGGCAGGGAGATGTGATCGGAGTACTTGCCGATGATCTGCTTGATCTTCCAGGCGTTCAGGTACTCGTCGGCATCGTCGCGCAGGTGCAGGATGATGCTGGTGCCGCGCTCGGCGCGTGTGATGGCCTCCACCTCGAAGTCACCCGTGCCGCCGCTGATCCAGCGCACGCCTTCTTCGGGCTGGAGGCCGGCGCGGCGCGATTCCACGGTGATCTTGTCGGCCACGATGAAGCCGGAATAGAAACCCACGCCGAACTGGCCGATGAGCTGGCCCTGCTCCTTGGCGTCGGCCTGCTTCTCGGCGCCGAGCTTGCTCATGAACTCGCGCGTGCCGCTCTTGGCGATGGTGCCCAGGTGGTCGATGGCCTCGGCCGTGCTCATGCCGATGCCGTTGTCCGTGATGGTGAGGGTGCGGGCCTGCTTGTCCAGCGCGATGCGTACGCGCAGGTCGGGCGCGTCTTCATACAGGGCGCTGTTGTTCAGCGCCTCATAGCGCAGCTTGTCGCAGGCGTCGGAGGCGTTGGAGACCAGCTCGCGCAGGAAGATCTCCTTGTTGGAGTACAGCGAGTGGGTGACCAGGTGCAGCAGCTGGGCCACTTCGGCCTGGAAGGCATGGGTCTGTTTGCTCATGGTGGTGGTGTCGCTCATAGGTTTTCAGATCGTGACAAACAGGGCAAGACGGCGCCGGCAGGCGCGGGCAAAACCGGGAATTATGGGCGCCGCCCCGGGTTTCAAGGGCCCGGGATCGGGCTCAGAATGATTCGTGCGGCGCCAGGTAGCGCCACTGCCCCAGCGGCAGGTTGCCCAGCATCACGCGGCCGATGCGCACGCGCTTGAGGCCCACCACTTTCAGGCCCACCAGCTCGCACATGCGGCGGATCTGGCGCTTCTTGCCTTCCTTGAGCACGAAGCGCAGCTGCTCCGGGTTTTCCCATTCGACCTTGGCGGGCTTGAGGGCCTGGCCGTCCAGGCTCAGACCGTGGCGCAGCTTGGCGAGCAGGGCCGGCGGGAAGATGGCCTGCACGTTGGTGGAGACGGGGGCGCCCTCGTCGATGCGCGAGAGTTGGCTCGGGGCCGCATCTGCCGCGGCGGTGCCCTGGTAGACCACGCGCACCAGGTATTCCTTCTCCACGGAGGAGTCTTCGCCGATGAGCTGGCGCGCCACGCGGCCGTCCTGCGTAAGGACCAGCAGACCGGTCGAGTCGATGTCCAGCCGGCCCGAGGGGGCCAGGCCGCGCAACTGGCTGCCGTTGAAGCGCTGGGGGGATCGGTCTTCGCGCCAGCGGTTCTGCGGCTGAATCAGCACCACGGCGGGTTCGTGCCCGTCCTCGGCCTGGCCGCTGACGTAGCCGATGGGCTTGTGCAGCAGGATGGTGACCTGCGTGGCCTGCCTGTTCTGAGCCTGCTTGTCGATCTCGATGCGGTCGGTGGGGCTGACCTGCTGGCCCATCTCGGCCACCTTGCCGTTGACCTTGACCCAGCCGTTTTCGACCCATTCGTCGGCCTCGCGGCGCGAGCACAGGCCAAGTTCGGCCATGCGCTTGTTGATGCGGCTGGTGGCGGGGGAGCCGTCAGGCCTGGGCGCGGGGGCGCCCGCGGGACGCGGGGCGCGGCGCAGGGGGCCGGATGGCTTGCCGGGCGGGAAATCGTCCTTCATGGGGCAGCCATTCTAGGCGCCCGCCCGCGCCGTGCTACTTCCAGGCGTTGGCCAGGAAGTGCGCGAGGTCGTCCAGGTGCTCGTCCTTCAGGCCGTACAAGGCGTTGGTCATGACGGTGTCGCGCCCGGGGCCGGGGTGGTCGCGGTACTCCTCCATCACGGTGCGCAGGAAGCGCTCATGCTGGCCGGCCAGGCGCGGGATCTGGTCGCGTCCTTTGTAGTCGGGCAGGTGGCAGGTGCCGCACAGCATGCTGTGCGCCAGCGCGCGGCCGCGCTCGAAGCGCTCGGCGTCCACGGCGCCGACCGGCGGGGTGGGGGTCTGCGCCGAGAAATATTGCGCCAGCACGATGAGGTCGGCATCCGTCAGGCCGTCGAGCGAGCCCTTCATCTGCGGGATGTCGCGCAGGCCCTCGCGGATCAGCACCAGCTGGTTTTCCAGGAAGGTCCGGGGCTGGCCGGCCAGTGCGGGAATGCGCGGGTTGGTCGAATTGCCCTGCGGGCCGTGGCAGGCCTGGCACAGCTCGAGCCGCTGTGGCTGCTGGGCCGGTGCGCTGGCCATGCCCAGCAGCAGGCCGGCGGCAGCCAGCGCCTTGCAGAACGGGGCAGGGACGGGAAGAGGTCGGAGCGGCATGGAAGCTGGCCTTGAAAAGAAAGCAGGGCCGCAAGCGGCCCTGCTGTGTGGACCGGCCCGCTCAGGGGCGCGAGTAGGAGATCCGGTAGATGGCGCCGGTCTGCTCGTCGGAAACGAGCAGTGCGCCGTCGGGCATCTGCAGGAAGTAGGTCGGACGGCCCCAGAAGGTGTTGGCCTTGGGGTCGGCGAAGCCGGTGATGAAGGGGGTGACCTTGGCGTTCGTGCCGTCGGCATTGGCGTGCACGACGACGATGTCGTAACCGTTCTTCACGGTGCGGTTCCAGGAGCCCTTGCGTGCCACGAAGAGGGCATTCTTGTACTCGGCCGGGAACATGCTGCCGGTGTAGAACTGCACCCCCATATTGGCGGCGTGCGCGCCCATGGTGGTGACGGGCAGGGTCACACCGCCGCAGGCGTTGGCCTTCTTGATGTCCGGATCCGGGATGCCCTGCGCGTGGCAGTAGGGGAAGCCGAAGAACTGGCCCGGGCGGCCCAGGCGGTTGAGTTCGTCTTCAGGCATGTTGTCGCCCAGCCAGTCGCGGCCATGGTCGGTGAACCACAGCTCCTTGGTCACGGGGTGGAAGTCGAAGCCCTGGGTGTTGCGCACACCGGTGGCGATCACTTCCATCTCCGAGCCATCGGGCGTGTAGCGGCGGATCTGCGCGTACTCGCCGGTCGGCGGCACGCAGATGTTGCACGGCGCGCCGAAGGGCACGTAGAGCATGCCGTCCGGACCGAAGCGCAGGTACTTCCAGTTGTGGTGCTGCAGCGGCGGCAGCTTGAAGTTGGCCGTCAGGTCGACCGGGGCCACATTGGGGCTGGACTCGATGCCGTCAAAGCGGAGCACCTTGTCAATGGCCATCACGTACAGCGAGCCCTGGTGGATGGTGGCGGCCGGCTGGTTGAGCCGGTCCACCACGACACGGCTGCTGCGCGAGGTGCCATGGTCGGTGATCTCGTACACGCGGCCCAGGGCGCGTGTGCCGCCGTAGACCTTGCCGCTGTCGCCGCGCGAGATGGCGCGGATGCCGGGCGTGCCGGTGGACCAGATCTCGATCTTGAAGCCCGGCGGCAGCTTGAGCTTGCTGAGCGGGATGTCGGACGCGGGTGTCACGGTGTTCTTGCCGGCCAGCGGGGCCAGGGTGGAGTCGGCCATGCTGGCCGGGCGGCCTTGCTGCCAGGCCGGCGCCTGCGGGGCTGGTGTGGCCGCAGCCGCGGCCGGGGCCGCCGCTGTGGCGGGCTGGGCCGGTGTGGCCTGCGGGGTGGACGGTTGGCTGGCGCAGCCGGCCAGTGCGGCGGCCAGCAGGGTGCTCACGAGAGTCAGGGAATGGCGCATGAAGAGTGTCTCCTCGGTTTAGTTGTATCTGCCACGAACGATGCTAGTGCCGCGTGTATCGGGCGCCGCTAGGGTTTCCACCGACGCGGGCCCGGGGTGCAATACAACGCATACATAAGAATGCAGTGATAGAGCGTGTCGCGGAGTGCTTCAAAAATTGACACTCGATTCGGTGCTTTCCCTAGAGCTCAGTGTGGGTAGTGCATGAAGCCTTGCAAATCGATGCAAAGGTTTGCCTAATGCGCATTCCAAATTCATTTTGGAAACAGACGAATCAATCGCAGCAGAGGAGCACAAATGAAGATGGGAAAGCTTTGCGCAGCCTTGTTGGTGGCGGGTCTCGCCACCGGGGTGAGCGCGCAATCGGGCAAGGACAATCTGGCCACGCTCAAGCAGATGAAGGTCGCCACGACCGACCTCAATATTCCACCGGTGCCGCAGGAAGGGCGCAATGCAGACGCGATCCGCGCCAACCTGAAGAACATCAAGATGCCGCCGGGCTTCAAGATCGATCTCTTCGCCGTGGTGCCGGATGCGCGCCACATGGCGGTGGCGCCGTCGACCAATATGCTGTTCGTCGGCACGCGCAAGACCAAGGTGTGGGCCGTGACGGACCGCAACGGCGACGGTTATGCCGACGAGGTGAAGGCCTTCGCGCCCTCGCTGAATTTCAAGGTGCCCAACGGCGTGTGCTGGACCAAGGACGGTTTTCTCGTTGTGGTGGAGCACAACCGTGTGCTCAATTTCCCGGCCGCCGAGTTCTTCTATGAAGGCCCGGACGTGGCGGTGATCGAGGTGGTGCCGCAGGGCAAGCTGATCCCCGAGGAAGAGGAGTCCTTCAACCACGGCGCGCGCACCTGCCGCGTCAGCGATGACGGCAAGCTCTACATCACGCTGGGGCAGCCCTACAACGTGCAGCCGGCCAACAAGGTGGCGCTGTACGAGAAGCTGGGTATCGGCGGCATGATCCGCATGGATCCGTTCGATGGCTCGCACCGCGAGGTGGTGGCGCGCGGCGTGCGCAACTCGGTGGGCATGGACATCAACCCCAAGGACAAGTCCGTGTGGTTCACCGACAACCAGACCGACGGCATGGGCGACGACACGCCGCCCGGCGAGCTCAACCGCGTCAGCAAGATGGGCGAGCATTTCGGCTACCCCTTCATCCACGGGCATGACGTGAAGATCGCCGGCACCGCCGCCGCGCCCGACCTGAAGGACATGAAAGCCCCGGCCAACTGGACCAAGCCGCAGGTGGAGTTCCCCGCGCACCAGGCGCAGCTGGGCATGACCTTCTACAACGGCAAGATGTTCCCGGCCAAGTACCGCGGCGGCATCTTCGTCGCATCCCACGGTTCCTGGAATCGCACCAAGGCCAGTGGCGGCCTGATCAACTTCGTGCCGCTCAAGGCCGATGGCAACGCGGGCGCCTCGGAAGTCTTTGCCGAGGGCTGGCTCGATCCCAACACCGGCATCTACAAGGGCCGCCCGGTGGACGTGGCGGTCATGAAGGACGGCTCGATGCTGATCTCGGATGACTACGTCGGTGCGATCTACCGCGTGACCTATTCGGACTGAGCGCGGCTAGGCCGGGCGCCGTTTCTGCGGCGCCCATGAACCGATGGCGGAGATCCGGGGGATCTTCGCCATCTTTTTGAGGGAGCAAGGGAATGCGTTCATGGATGCTGGGGGCGCTGTTGCTGGCGCTCGCCGGGAGTTGTGCGGCCGATGTCGCCGCCGGCAAGGCCAAGGCGGCCGCGGCCTGCGCCATGTGCCACGGCCCGCTGGGCCTGTCGATGCAGCCGGGCGTGCCCAATCTGGCGGGGCAGCAGGAGATCTACCTGGCGGAACAGTTGAAGCACTTTCGCAATGGGAAGCGCGTCAATGAAGTGATGTCGGTCATCGTCAAGCCCCTGAGCAACGAGGACATCGACAATCTCGCCGCCTGGTACGGCTCGCTGCGCGTGCAGGTCGAGGAGCCGTGAGCCCGGCCTGCGGCGCGAGTGCCAGTGCGATACGGCCCGTTCTCAAGGGCAGCCGTTCCAACGACAAGACGATGACGGGAGACCAATGAATTCCACGAAGAGCATGATCAGCCTGGCGGTGGCCACGGTGGTCGCCACCCCGCTGGCGGCGCAGACGCTGGACAGCGTGGTGATTTCGGCCTCGCGGGCCGAGCAGCGCAGTTTCGATGCGCCGGCCGCGATCGAGGCGGTGGACCGCGACACCATCCAGGGCGGTGGGCCGCAGGTCAACCTGTCCGAGGCCCTGAATCGCGTCCCCGGCCTGACCATCCTGAACCGGCAGAACTATGCCCAGGATCTACAGGTTTCGATCCGCGGCTTCGGTGCGCGCTCGGCCTTCGGCATCCGCGGCATCCGCCTGCTGATCGACGGCATTCCGGCCACCACACCGGACGGCCAGGGGCAGAGCTCTTCCATCAGCCTGACCTCGGCCGAGCGCATCGAGGTGCTGCGTGGGCCGCTGGCGCTGATGTATGGCAACTCGGCCGGTGGCGTGATCCAGGCCTTCACGCGCGAGGCGCCGGCCGAGCCCGAGGGCAGCGTGCAGTACTACGCCGGCTCCTACGACATGCACCGCACGGATTGGCAATACGCCGGCCGCGTCGGCGCGGTGGGGCTGGTGGCGGACTACAGCACTTTCAATACCAACGGCTTTCGCGACTACAGCACGACGGAGCGCAAGCAGTTCAACGGCAAGCTGAGCTTCGGTCCCGACGCCGGCACGCGGGTGAACGTGGTCTTCAACAACTTCGACATGCCGCTGGCGCAGGATCCGCAGGGACTGACGGCCGCTCAGCTGGCGCAGGATGCCACGCAGGCGAACAGCGCGGCCGTGGCGACGCGCACGCGCAAGATCACGGGGCAGAGCCAGCTGGGCACCTCGGTGACGCATGCGCTGGATGCAAGCCGCTCGGTGACGGCGCGGCTGTATTACGGCAGCCGCGACAACCTGCAGTACCAGTCGAACAACATCTGGATCGGGCTGAACCGCGACTACTACGGCGCCGGCCTGCAATACAACGAGGAAACGCGCTGGGGCAGCCGGCCGGCGCGCTGGGTGGCGGGCTACGAGTTCGACTATTCGAAGGAGCGGCGCAAGTCGGGCGCGGCGGCGCTGGGCGAGAAGACCACGACCACGCGCAACGAGGACAACGTGGCGCAGAACAGCGACGTCTATGCCCAGGGCACGGTGCTGGCGGCCGATCGCCTCTCAGCCACCGCCGGCCTGCGCGCCAGCCAGGTGCGCCTGACCAGCGAGGACTACTACCTGAGCAACGGCAACGGTTCGGGTTCGGTCAGCTACGCAGCTGCCAACCCGGTGCTGGGCCTGACCTGGCATACGACCGACAGGCTCAACCTGTACGCCAATTACGGCCGCGGCTTCGAGACCCCGACGCTGGTGGAAACGGCGTATACCAGCGCCGGTGCGCCGACCTTCAACCCCAACATCAATGCGGCGCGCAGCCAGCACTACGAGCTGGGGGCGAAATGGCTGCCGAACGCGGTGTCGCGGGTCGACTTCACCGTCTACCAGATCAATACCACGGATGAGATCGTGGTGGCCTCCAGCAGCGGTGGCGCGACGGTCTACCAGAATGCGCCAGGAACGAGTCGTACAGGCCTGGAGCTGGCCAGCCGCAGCCTGCTGACGCCGCACTGGCGCGCCACGCTGTCGGCCAACGCCATCGACGCCCGCTTCAGCGAAACTTTTGTCAGCAACGGGGTCAGCGTGGCTTCCGGCAACAAGATCCCGGGCATTCCCCAGCATTTCCTGTTTGCCGAACTGCTGTGGTCGGGGCTGGCGCTGGACGGCGCGCGCGGGGCCGGCGCGCTGGGCACGCGTGCCGGGGCGGAGGTGATCAGCGCCGGCCGCCTGTATGCCAACGACGTGAACACGGCCTCGGCCGACGCCTACACCACGCTCAACCTCAAGGCCAGCCACGGCTGGTCGGTGGCCGGCAATGGGATGCTGACCGCCTACGCCCGCCTGGACAACGTCACCGACCAGCGCTACGTGGGCTCGGTGATCGTCAACCAGACGTCCAGCCAGTTCTACGAGCCGGCGCCGGGGTTCAACTGGACGCTGGGCGCACGGCTGAATGTGCCCTTGTGAAGCGCCCCGAAGCGGCGTCAGCCGCTCGGGGGCATCAGGTCCTGCTCGTGCGCAGCCCTTCCAGGTCGAGCACGCGCAGGCCGCCGTACTCGACCCGGATCAGGCCCTGCTTTTCCAGCGTCGCCAGTGCCTCGTTGACGCGCTGGCGTGACAGGCCGACCAGGTAGGCCAGCTCCTGCTGCGTGATGCGCAGCACCTGGCCCACACCGGGGTAGAGCACGGGGTTGAAAAGCGCGGCCAGATTGCGCGCGACGCGCAGGTCGGGATTGTTCATGCGATCGATCTCGCGCGCCGCGATGAACTGGCCCAGGCGCTCGTTGAGCTGGTTCATGACGAAGCGGTTGAAGCCGATGGACTGGTCCAGCAGGCGATGGAAGGTCTCCACCGGCAGGCCCGCGACCAGGCTCTTGCGCAGCGTGGCCACGTTGTAGCGGTAGGTCTCGCGCTTGAGCACCGTGCCCTCGCCGAACCAGCCACCGGGCGGCAGGCCGGCGAAGGTGAGGGTCTGGCCGTCGACGTTCTCGCCACTCATCTTGAGCAGGCCATCGACCACGCCGAACCAGTAGGTCACGGGCCGCCCGACGCGACACACCAGGTCGCCGGGCAGGGCTTCGCTGATCTGCAGTTCCGGCACGGCGAGGGCGCGCTCCGCGTCGCTGAGCTGGGACAGCCAGGGAATGCCGGCCAGTTCGGCGGCGCTCGGGGCGCGCCGGCGCTGATGCAGGCTGGGGCTCTGGGTCATGGCGGCTCTCCGGATCGAGGGTAAGTACCAGCTAGGGTCTACCCTGAATTGTCGTCACACTGACAGCATGGCGTCAAATTGAGTCCTACTATGACCTCAAGGGACGGTGCGAGATCACCGTTGCGCGAGTAGACAAGGAAACGGGATGCAGACGACTTTTCCGCGACTTCTGATGCAGCATGCGGCCGAGCGCCCGGCGGCGCCCGCCATGCGCGAGAAGGAATATGGCATCTGGCAAACCTGGAGCTGGGAACGCGCCGCCGAGGATGTGCGGCTGATGAGCGGCGGGCTGGCGGCGCTGGGTTTTGCGCCCGGGCAGAACCTGGCCATCGTCGGCGACAACCGTCCGCATCTGTACCTGGCGTTTCTCGCCGCGCAAAGCCTGCGCGGCGTACCGGTGCCGCTGTACCAGGACGCGATTGCCAGCGAGATGGCTTTTGTGCTGCAGGACGCCGAGATCCAGTTTGCCTTTGCGGAAAACCAGGAGCAGGTGGACAAGCTGCTGGAGCTGCGCGAGAGCGTGCCGGGCCTGCTGCAGCACATCATCTACGACGACCCGCGCGGCCTGCGCAACTACCGTTACGAGGGCCTGATCAGCATCGAGCGCCTGTTCGAGCTGGGGCGCGAGTACGAGCGCCAGCACCCGGGCTTCTACCGGGAGTCGGTCGCGCAGATCCAGCCGGGCGACGTCTCGGTCATCCTCTACACCTCGGGCACCACGGGGCGGCCCAAGGGCGTGTGCCAGACGCACGCCAGCTTCATCGACGCCGCGCGCGGCGGCGTGGAGGTGGATGGCCTGGGCCCGCAGGACAACATCATTTCCTACCTGCCGCCGGCCTGGGTGGGTGACCACCTGTTCTCCATTGCGCAATGGCTGGTGGCGGGCTTCACCATCAACTGCCCGGAGTCGGCCAACACCGTGAGCATCGACCTGCGCGAGATCGGGCCGAGCTACTACTTCGCGCCGCCGCGCGTGTTCGAGGGCATGCTGACCTCGGTCTCCATCCGCATGGAGGACGCGGCCGCGCCCAAGCGCTGGCTGTACCGCAAGTTCATGGAAGTGGCGCGCCGCTGCGGCGCCGAGATCCTGGACGGGCACCCGGTGCCCTTCACTGATCGCGTCCTGTACGCGCTGGGCAATGTGCTGGTCTACGGCCCGCTGCGCAATGTGCTGGGCTTGAGCCGCATCCGCGTTGCCTACACGGCGGGCGCGGCTATCGGGCCGGACCTGTTCCGCTTCTACCGTTCCATCGGCATCAACCTCAAGCAGCTCTACGGCCAGACCGAAACCTGTGCCTACGTCTGCATCCAGAAGAACGGCCGCGTCAAGCTCAACAGCGTGGGCGAGGCGGCGCCGGGCATCGAGATCCGGATCGCCGACAACGGCGAGGTGCTGGTCAAGGGCGTGTCGGTGTTGAAGGAGTACTACAAGCGCCCGGACGCGACTGCCGAGGTGATGGATGCCGAGGGCTACTTCCACACCGGCGACGCCGGGCGGCTCGACCACGACGGCCACCTGCACATCATCGACCGCGCCAAGGACGTGGGCAAGATGGCCACGGGTGCGATCTTCGCGCCCAACTACATCGAGAACAAGCTCAAGTTCTTCCCGCAGATCAAGGAGGCGGTGGTGTTTGGCGATCGCCGCGACGAGGTTTGCGCCTTCGTCAACATCGACTTCGAGGCGGTGGGCAACTGGGCCGAGCGCCAGGGCCTGCCCTACAGCGGCTATGTAGACCTGGCGGGCAAGCCGCAGGTGCTGGATATGGTGGCCGACTGCATCGAGAAGGTGAACGCCGACCTGGCGGCCGAGGAAGGCATGGCCGATACGCAGATTGCCCGCTTCCTGGTGCTGCACAAGGAGCTGGATCCGGACGATGACGAGCTCACCCGCACGCGCAAGGTGCGCCGCGGCTTCATCGGCGACAAGTACGTGGTGCTGATCGACGCCCTGTATGGCGGGCGCAGCGAGCAGTTCATCGAGACGCAGGTGAAATTCGAGGACGGCCGCACCGGCACCGTGTCGGCCACGCTGCGCATCCGCGACGTGAAACGCTACCCGGCCGTGGCCGAGGCGGCCTGAACCGCACAGCGAAAGAAAGAGCGATGAAAGAACGCAAGCTCGGCGAAGTCATCCTGGATGTGCAGAACATCTCCCTGGCCTTTGGCGGGGTGAAGGCGCTGACCGACATTTCCTTCAATGTGCGCGAGCACGAGATCCGCGCCATCATCGGGCCCAACGGCGCCGGCAAGAGCTCCATGCTCAACTGCATCAACGGCGTTTACACGCCGCAGCACGGCACCATCACCTTTCGCGGCCAGACCTTCCACCACATGAACAGCCGTCAGGTGGCGGAGATGGGCGTGGCGCGCACCTTCCAGAACCTGGCGCTGTTCAAGGGCATGAGCGTGCTCGACAACATCATGTCCGGGCGCAACCTGAAGATCCGCAGCAACATCCTGCTGCAGGCGCTGCACATCGGCCCGGCCCGGCGCGAGGAGATTCGCCACCGCGAGTTCGTCGAACACATCATCGACTTCCTGGAGATCCAGGCGCACCGCAAGACACCGGTGGGCCAGCTGCCCTACGGCCTGCAAAAGCGCGTGGACCTGGGCCGCGCCCTGGCCATGGAGCCGCAGGTGCTGCTGCTCGATGAGCCGATGGCCGGCATGAACGTGGAGGAGAAGCAGGACATGTGCCGCTTCATCCTGGACATCAACGACGAGTTCGGCACGACGGTGGTGCTGATCGAGCACGACATGGGCGTGGTGATGGACATCAGCGACCGCGTGGTGGTGCTGGACTACGGCAAGAAGATCGGCGACGGCACGCCGGACGAAGTGCGCAACAACGAGGAAGTGATCCGGGCCTACCTGGGCACGAGCCACTGACGGAGCAAGGACATGGGATTCTTTCTTGAGACCCTCTTCGGCGGCCTGATGGCGGGCATGCTGTACGCGCTGGTGGCGCTGGGCTTCGTGCTGATCTTCAAGGCTTCGGGCGTGTTCAATTTCGCCCAGGGCGCCATGGTGCTGTTCGCGGCCCTGGCCATGGCGCGTTTTGCCGAATGGCTGCCGCAGTGGACCGGGCTGGAGTCCAAGGTGCTGACCGACCTGCTGGCCTTCATCCTGGCCGGGCTGGTGATGTTCATCCTGGCCTGGCTGGTGGAGTTGCTGGTGCTGCGCCACCTGGTGAACCAGGAAGGGGCCACGCTGCTGATGGCCACGCTGGGCATCACCTATTTCGTCGAGGGGCTGGGCCAGACGCTGTTCGGCAGCGACATCTACAAGATCGACATCGGCATGCCCAAGGACCCGGTGTTCGCATTCGACAAGGTCTTCGAGGGCGGCATCCTGATCAACCAGGAAGACCTGATTGCGGCCGGCATCGCCGCCGTGCTGGTGGCCGCCCTGTCGCTGTTCTTCCAGAAGACCTCCACCGGCCGCGCGCTGCGCGCCGTGGCCGATGACCACCAGGCCGCGCAGAGCATCGGCATTCCGCTCAACCGCATCTGGGTCATCGTCTGGTGCGTGGCCGGCGTGGTGGCGCTGGTGGCCGGCATGATCTGGGGCTCCAAGCTGGGGGTGCAGTTCTCGCTGACCACGGTGGCGCTGCGCGCCCTGCCGGTGATCATCCTGGGCGGGCTCACCTCGGTGCCGGGCGCGATCATCGGCGGGCTGGTGATCGGCGTGGGCGAGAAGCTGTCCGAAGTGTTTCTCGGTCCCTACGTCGGCGGCGGCATCGAGATCTGGTTCGCCTATGTGCTGGCGCTCGTGTTCCTGCTGGTGCGGCCCCAGGGCTTGTTTGGGGAAAAAATCATCGATCGCGTGTAACGCGCTCGATGATTTTTCAGCGAAGACTAACTTTGCGCAGCAAAGTTAAACGAAGTGGGTCGAAGCTAAAAGATCATTGACCGGTAACTGAAATGTTTTACAGAGAAAACGGCCAGTTCAAGACCTCCTACGCGGCGGACCAGCAGATCTTCCCGATCCGGCAGGACCGCTACGCCATCGGCCTGCTGCTGGTGCTGGCGTTTGTCGTCGTGCCCTTGACGGCCAGCGACTACACCTTCCGCGCCATCCTCGTGCCTTTCCTGGTCATGGCGCTGGCCGCGCTCGGCGTGAACGTGCTGGTGGGCTACTGCGGCCAGATCTCGCTGGGCTCCGGCGCCTTCATGGCGGTGGGTGCCTACGGGGCCTACAACTTCTTCGTGCGCATCCCGAACATGCCGCTGGTGCCGGCCCTGCTGCTGGGCGGCCTGTGCGCCACGGTCTTCGGCATTCTGTTCGGCCTGCCCAGCCTGCGCGTCAAGGGCCTGTACCTGGCCGTGGCCACGCTGGCGGCGCAGTTCTTCAGTGACTGGATGTTCCTGCGCATCCAGTGGTTCACCAACGACTCGCCCTCGGGCTCCGTGTCGGTGTCCGGGCTGCAGGTGTTCGGCCTGCCCATCGACAGCGCGCAGAGCAAGTACTGGTTCTGCCTGTCCATCCTGGTCGTGATGGCGCTGCTGGCCAAGAACCTGGTGCGCGGTGCCATCGGCCGCGAATGGATGGCCATCCGCGACATGGACGTGGCGGCCGCCGTGATCGGCATCCGGCCCATGTACGCCAAGCTCAGCGCCTTTGCGGTGAGCTCCTTCATCATCGGCGTGGCCGGCGCGCTGTGGGCCTTTGTGCACCTGGGGGCCTGGGAGCCGGCGGCGTTCTCGGTGGACGTGTCCTTCCGCCTGCTGTTCATGGTCATCATCGGCGGCCTGGGTTCCATCATGGGGGCCTTCTTCGGTGCCGCCTTCATCGTGGTGCTGCCCATCCTGCTCAACCAGTTCCTGCCCTGGCTGTTCGGCCTGTTCGACGTCGAGATCTCCACCGCGGCCGTCTCGCATGCCGAGCTGATGATCTTCGGCGGCCTGATCGTCTGGTTCCTCATCGTCGAGCCCCATGGCCTGGCCAAGCTCTGGTCCACCGCCAAGCAGAAGCTGCGCGTGTGGCCCTTCCCCTATTAAAGATGTTTTCCCGTCAAAGGTGTTTTCCCGTCCAGTCGTTCCCGTGCTTCACCACTCAAACCCAAAGGAGACCTCCATGAAGCTTTCGAAACTGGTGATCGCCGCAGCCGCCCTGGCTGCCGGCCTGACGACGCTGGCCACCAGCGTGCACGCCCAGGCCAAGGAGCAGTTCTTCCCGCTGCTGTCCTACCGCACCGGCCCCTATGCCCCCAACGGCACACCCTGGGCCAACGGCAAGCAGGATTACCTGAAGATGATCAATGCCCGCGACGGCGGCATCAATGGCGTCAAGCTCACCTTCGAGGAGTGCGAGACCGGCTACGCCACCGACCGCGGCGTGGAGTGCTACGAGCGCCTCAAGGGCCGGCCGGGGGTGACGCTGTTCGATCCGCAGTCCACCGGCATCACGTTCGCGCTGACCGAGAAGGCGCCACATGACAAGATGCCGCTGATCACGCTCGGTTATGGCCTGTCCATCGCGCAGGACGGCATGGCCTTCAAGTGGAACTTCCCGCTCATGGGCAGCTACTGGACCGGTGCCGACATCCTGATCCAGCACATCGGCAAGAAGGAAGGCGGCTTGGCCAAGCTCAAGGGCAAGAAGATCGCGCTGGTCTACCACGACAGCCCCTTCGGCAAGGAGCCCATCCCGCTGCTGCAGGAGCGCGCACGCATGCACGGCTTTGAGCTGCAGCTGCTGCCGGTCACCGCGCCGGGCGTGGAGCAGAAGGCCACCTGGCTGCAGGTGCGCCAGAGCCGTCCCGACTACGTGCTGCTGTGGGGCTGGGGCGTGATGAACTCGACCGCGCTCAAGGAGGCCCAGGCCACCGGCTATCCGCGCGAGAAGATGTACGGCGTCTGGTGGGCCGGCGCCGAGCCGGATGTGAAGGACGTGGGTGAGGGTGCCAAGGGCTACAACGCGCTGGCACTCAACACCGCGAGCCAGCAGCCCAAGGTGATCCAGGACATCCTGAAGTACGTGCATGGCAAAGGCCAGGGCACCGGCCCGAAGGACGAGGTGGGTTCCGTGCTCTACACCCGTGGCGTGATCATCCAGATGCTGGGCGTGGAGGCCGTGAAGCGCGCGCAGGAGCGCTTCGGCAAGGGCAAGGTCATGACCAGCGAGCAGGTGCGCTGGGGCCTGGAGAACCTGGCGCTGGACCAGAAGAAGCTCGATGCGCTGGGCTTTGCCGGCGTGCTGCGCCCGATCAGCACCTCGTGCGCCGACCACATGGGTTCGACCTGGGCGCGCATCGAGACCTGGGACGGCAAGAAGTGGGACATCACGTCCGACTTCTATGAGGCCGACGAGCAGATCATCAAGCCCATGGTGAAGGCCGGTGCCGAGAAGTACCTGGCCGACAAGAAGATGACGCGGCGCACGCCTGCTGACTGCCAGTCTTGATCGGCGGTGCCGCTCAAGACCTCGTCTTGTATATCGGCACCCTCCCCAGTGCCCCTCCCCCAGTAATGGGGTGCGCCGCAAAAGCGGCGCGGGGAGGGGCAGCGGCTCCACCGGGAGCCGCCAAACGACAGGGCCGCTTGCGCGGGTCTGTCGTTTGGTGAAGAAGGACCACTCATGGACCCCGGAAAGATCATTCTTGACGTCAACGGCATCGAGGTCATCTACAACCACGTGATCCTTGTGCTCAAGGGCGTGTCGCTGCAGGTGCGCGAGGGCGGCATCGTGGCCCTGCTGGGCGGCAACGGCGCGGGCAAGACGACGACGCTGCGCGCCATTTCCAACCTGCTCAAGGGCGAGCGCGGCGAGGTGACCAAGGGCAGCATCGAGCTGCGCGGCGAGCGCATCGAGAACCTGTCGCCTTCGGATCTGGTGCAGCGCGGCGTGGTGCAGGTGATGGAGGGGCGCCACTGCTTCGCCCACCTGACCATCGAGGAGAACCTGCTCACCGGCGCCTACACGCGCAGGAGCAAGGCCGAGATCGCCGCCAACCTGGAGAAGGTCTACAGCTACTTCCCGCGCCTGAAGACGCGCCGCAGCTCGCAGGCCGCCTACACCTCGGGCGGCGAGCAGCAGATGTGCGCCATCGGGCGCGCGCTCATGGCCAACCCCAGCATGGTGCTGCTGGACGAGCCCTCCATGGGCCTGGCGCCGCAGATCGTGGAAGAGGTGTTCGAGATCGTGAAGGACCTCAACCAGAAGGAGCGCGTGACCTTCCTGCTGGCCGAGCAGAACACCAATATGGCGCTGAAGTACGCCGACTACGGCTACATCATGGAGTCAGGGCGGGTGGTGATGGACGGTGCCGCCGCCGATCTCGCCAGCAATGAGGACGTGAAGGAGTTCTACCTCGGCATGGGCGGGGGCGAGCGCAAGAGTTTCCGCGACGTCAAGAGCTACAAGCGGCGCAAGCGCTGGCTAGCGTGAAGCACCCCCAGGCTGCGCGCACTGCGTGTCGCTCCGCCACCCCCCTCAAGGGGGCGGACACCAGCGGCCCGGCGAAGCCGGTTCCGCGGTGTCCCCTGGATGGCGACACCTCTCGCGCTGCGTGCAGGCAAACACACAGGGATCACTGAGATGGCAAAACATTACGACACGCTCGAGACCCGCGACCCGGCACAGCGCGAGGCTGCGCTCATGGCGGCGCTGCCGGGGCACGTGGCACGAGCGCAGCAGGCGGCGCCGGCTTTCGCGGACATCCTCAAAGGTGTGGATGCGCTTGCAGTGAACAGCCGCGCCGCGCTGGCGAAGTTGCCGGTGACACGCAAGCACGAGCTGCTGGAGCGCCAGCAGGCGGCGCGCGCTGCGGCGCCGGGGCGCGATCCCTTCGGCGGCTTTGCCGCCATCGGCTGGCGCGGGCTGCTGCGCGGCGACGGGGCAAGACGCGTCTACCAGTCGCCCGGTCCCATCTATGAGCCCGAGGGCGGCGCTGCCGACTACTGGCGCAGTGCGCGCGCTTTCGCCGCGGCGGGTTTCGAGGCCGGCGATCTGGTGCACAACTGCTTCAGCTACCACCTCACGCCGGGGGCCTGGATCATGGAGGCCGGCGCGCAGGCGCTGGGCTGCACCGTGTTCCCCGGCGGTGTCGGCAACACCGAGCAGCAGCTGGCGGCCATCACCGATTTGCAGCCGGTCGCCTATGCCGGCACGCCGAGCTTCCTGAAGATCCTGGTCGAGAAGGCGCAGGAGGCAGGCGCCAAGCTCTCCTTCGGCAAGGCCCTGGTCAGCGGCGAGGCTTTCCCGCCCAGCCTGCGCGACTGGCTGGCCGAACGCGGCATCACCGCCTACCAGTGCTATGCGACGGCCGATGCCGGCCTGATCGCCTACGAGACGCCGGCGCGCGAGGGCCTGGTACTGGACGAAGGTGTGGTCCTGGAGATCGTGCGCCCTGGCACGGGCGACCCGGTGCCCGAGGGCGAGGTGGGCGAGGTGGTGGTCACGGTGCTCAATGCCGACTATCCGCTGGTGCGCTTCGGCACCGGCGACCTCTCGGCCATCCTGCCCGGCGCCTGTCCTACGGGGCGCACCAATACCCGCATCAAGGGCTGGCTGGGGCGCGCCGACCAGACCACCAAGGTGCGCGGCATGTTCGTGCACCCGGGGCAGATTGCCGAGGTCATCAAACGCTACCCCGAGGTGGTGCGCGCGCGCCTGGTGGTGGAGGGCGAGATGGCCAACGACCGCATGACGCTGCGGGCCGAGACCTCCTGCAGCGGCCCGGGTGAACTGGCCGTGCGCCTGGCCGAGACCCTGCGCGACGTGACCAAGCTGCGCGGCGAGGTGGAACTGCTGCTGCCCGGCACCCTGCCCAACGACGGCAAGGTGATCGAAGACGCGCGCAGCTACAAGTAAGCCGTCGGTCAGCCGGCGCGCGGGTACGTAGTTTCCGCGCGGGCCACGCCGCGGGCGTCTAAGTAATTTCCGTGGCGACGGCCGTGCTGGCGGGAATTAGACTTGTCCGTGTCATTTTTGGAGGATTGCATGAAACGCCTGCTGCTCATCGCCGCTGCTGCCCTCACCGCCCTGACGGTGCAGGCCGAGCCCTTCCCCGGCACCAAGCCGGTCACCATCGTCGTGCCGTTCGCGGCTGGCGGCCCCACCGATCGCGTCGCGCGTGACCTGGCCGAGGCCATGCGCAAGTCCATGGGCGGTGCGCCCGTGGTGGTGGACAACGCCGCCGGTGCCGGCGGCTCCATCGGCGCCAACAAGGTCGCCAAGGCGGCGCCGGACGGCCACACGCTGCTGCTGCATCACATCGGCATGGCGACGATGCCCACGCTGGTGCGCAATCTGCCCTTCAAGGTGGAGACCGATTTCGAATACCTGGGCATGGTCAACGACGTGCCCATGACGCTCATCGGCCGCCCCAGCCTGCCGGCTAACAACTTCAAGGAACTGGCCGCCTGGATCGGCCAGAACAAGGGCCGGATCAACCTGGGCAACGCCGGGGTCGGCGCCGCCTCCCATCTGTGCGGCCTGCTGTTCCAGAATGCGATGCACGTCGACATGACGACCGTTCCCTACAAGGGCACGGCGCCGGCCATGACCGACCTCATCGGCGGCCAGATCGACCTCATGTGCGACCAGACCACCAACACCACCAGCCAGATCGAGGGCAAGAAGGTCAAGGCTTTTGCGGTGACCACGGCCAAGCGGCTGACCACGCCGGCGCTCAAGGACCTGCCCACCCTGCAGGAGTCCGGCCTCAAGGGCTTTGAAGTGACGATCTGGCACGGCCTGTACGCCCCCAAGGGCACGCCGGCCGATGTCGTCGCCAAGCTGAACGCCGCCTTGAAGGCCGCGCTGAAGGACCCCGAGTTCATCAAGAAGCAGGAGGGCCTGGGGGCTGTCGTGGTGACCGACAAGCGTGTCGAGCCGGCCGAGCACAAGAAGTTCGTGGCAGCGGAGATTGCCAAGTGGAGTCCGATCATCAAGGCGGCCGGGGTGTACGCGGACTGATTGCGTCATCCTTGACCTCACCCATGTCGAGGCCACCTGCGGGTGGCCTTTTTTCTTTCTCGGTTTTGTTTTTTTGTCGTAGCTTTGCCGGGCGCACGTCCCGGCCAAACCAAAGCTTCGTTAAGCACAGATGCCGGCGTGCTCGATCAACGGTGGCTTCGACGCAGGCTGTCGAACTGGTGACAAACCCTAGGTCACAGACAGCAGTCATCTGCCTACACTGGATCCCAAGAAAAACGGAGACCCACACCATGCGTTTACACCTCACCTTCAGCCGCCGCCATCTCATCGCTGCCGCAGCCGGCACCGCACTGTCCCTGCTGGCGCCGCTGAGCATGGCCGACACCTGGCCCAGCCGCCCCGTCAAGATCGTCGTGCCATTCGCCCCGGGCGGCACCACCGATATCCTGGCGCGTGCCATTGCACCGGAGCTCACCACCGCCTTCGGGCAGCCCTTCATCGTGGACAACCGTGCCGGTGCTGGCGGCAATGTGGGGGCGGAGATCGTGGCCAAGTCGCCGGGTGATGGCTACACCCTGCTGATGGGCACGGTGGGTACGCACGGCATCAACAAGGCCCTGTACGCCAAGCTGCCCTACGACCCGCAGAAGGACTTCGTGCCCATCACGCTGGTGGCAGGCGTGCCCAATGTGATGGTGGTGAATGCCGAGCGCGCGAAAGCGCTCAACATCAACACGGTCAATGACTTCATCAGGTACGCCAAGGCCAATCCGGGCAAGCTCAACATGGCGTCCAGCGGCAACGGCACGTCCATCCATCTGGCGGGCGAGCTGTTCAAGTCCATGACCGGCACCTTCATGACCCACATTCCCTACCGCGGCTCCGCGCCGGCGCTGATGGACATGGTGGCCGGCAATATGGACGTGATGTTCGACAACCTGCCCTCGTCGATGGTGCACATCAAGTCCGGCAAGCTCAAGGCGCTGGCCGTGACCAGCGCCCAGCGCTCGGCGGCGCTGCCGGATGTGCCCACGGTGGAGGAGGCTGCGGGCCTCAAGGGTTACGAGGCGAGCAGCTGGTTCGGCCTGCTGGCGCCGGCCGGCACGCCGCAGGAGATTGCCAACCGCATCCAGCAGGAAGTGGCCAAGGCGCTCAGCACCCCGGCGGTCAAGGACAAGCTGCTGGCCCAGGGCGCGATTCCGGGCGGCATGACATCGAAGGAATTCGCCCACTTCATCGACGCCGAGATCAAGAAGTGGGCGCGGGTGGTGAAGGCTTCGGGCGCGAAGGTGGACTGATCAGTTGCACCCTTGATGCAGGCTCACGAAGTGAGCCTGGCACCTGTTCAAGGGGGCCAGGCCTGCGGCCCGGCAGCGCCGGCGCTGCGGCGTTGCGCGACCGGGCTTCTTCTCGCGTGATGGAGCCGCCGCGCAGTGGCGCGCGGACTTAAACGCCCCAGACGATTTCCTTGCCGGCCTTTTCGCAGCGGCGCAGCATGTCGATGAAGGGCGTGGCGCGCTGGCGCAGGCTGACACTCTCCGGCTCGGGCACTTCCTCGCCCTTCGCGGCGGCTTCGGCCTCGGCGGCGCGGCGCGCGGCCTCTTCGTGGGCGATGGCGGCTTCCAGCGCGGCGACGGCCGCGGGCATGTCGGCCGGCAACAGGATGCCCTGCTTCGCGTCCACCGGCTTGCCGACGATCTGCAGCACGCGGCGGCCGTTGGGCTCGAGCATGATGAGGTCGGGGGCGGCGCGGGACTTGAATTTGTAGAGCATGGCGGTTCTCGTGATGGTCCGCCGAGAGTAGCATGCAGGCCATGGAGAAACAACAGAACAGCGGCCGGCCGCTGGGCCCGCTGACGGGGCTGAAGGTGGTCGAGCTCGGGCAGCTGATTGCCGGGCCTTTTGCGGCCAAGACCCTGGCCGATTTCGGCGCCGATGTCATCAAGATCGAACCTCCCGGCACGGGGGACCCCTTGCGCAAATGGCGCCTGCTCAAGGACGGTACTTCGGTGTGGTGGCAGGTGCAGTCGCGCAACAAGCGTTCGCTGGCGCTGGACCTGAAGGACCCCGAGGCACAGGACATCGTGCGCAAGCTGGCCACCGAGGCCGACGTGCTGATCGAGAATTTCCGCCCCGGTGCCATGGAGGGCTGGGGTCTGGGGCCGGAGGCGCTGCGGGCGCTCAACCCGGGGCTCATCCTGCTGCGCATCAGCGGTTATGGGCAGAGCGGCCCCTACCGCGATCGCCCCGGCTTTGGCGTGGTGGCCGAGGCCATGGGTGGCTTGCGCCACCTGACCGCCGAGCCCGGCCGCGTGCCGGTGCGCGTGGGGGTATCCATCGGCGACACGCTGGCTTCGCTGCATGGCGTGATCGGCATCCTGCTGGCGCTGCAGCATCGCCATGCGACGGTGCGCCCGGAGACGCCGAAAGGACTGGGGCAGGTGATTGATGTGGCCCTGTACGAAGCCGTGTTCAACTGCATGGAGAGCCTGCTGCCCGAGTACAGCGCCTTTGGCGCGGTACGCGGGCCGGCCGGCAGCGCCATGCCAGGCATCGCGCCGACCAATGCCTACCGTTGTCGTGATGGCGGTTATGCGCTGATTGCCGGCAATGGCGACAGCATCTTCCGCCGGCTGATGGGTTGCATCGGCCGCGATGACCTGGGGCGCGATCCGGCGCTGGCTGACAACACGGGCCGGGTGGCGCGGGTGCAGGAGATTGACGCGGCGATCGGTGCCTGGACGGCAGGCCTGACGGTGGATCAGGTGCTGGCGGCGCTGGATGCTGCGCAGGTGCCGGCCGGCAAGATCTACACCGTGGCCGATATCGCGGCCGATCCGCACTATGCCGCGCGCGGCATGTTGCAGACAGTGAAGATGGACGATGGCTCCGAGCTCACCGTGCCGGGCATCGTGCCCAAGCTGTCGGCCTCGCCCGGCGGCCAATGGCGCAAGGCGCCGGCGCTGGGGCAGGACAGCGAGGCCGTGCTGCGCGAGGTGGGACTCACCGAGGCGCAGATCGCCGCCCTGCGTGCGCGCGGTGTGGTGCAGTAGAAGGCAGGAGAAGAAAGATGGCCCAGTTGCACATGGTGCGCGAGCACAACCTCGGCCTGACAGCCGCCCGCAAGATCGCCCAGGCCTGGGCGCGGGAGGTGGAAGGCGAGTTCGACATGCGCTGCACGGTCGAGGCCGGCGGCGATGGCGATGTGGTGCACTTCGAGCGCAGCGGTGTGAGCGGCAAGCTGCAGGTCACGGCCCGGCGCTTCGAACTCGATGCCAAGCTCGGCATGCTGCTGGGCGCCTTTCGCGGCCGCATCGAGGCGGAGATCAAACGCCACCTGGATGAAAAGCTGGCCGACTCGGTCGGCAAGAAGGGCGGCGCCGGTCGCGGCTGAGGAGGCCGGGTCGGCCGGGTCGGCCGGGTTGCGGATCAGCTCAGCGATTCGATGAGGTCGATGTAGTCCTGCATGGCCTCGTCGGCGCTCTTGTCCTTGAGCGCGTTCCACGCGTCCCACTTGGCGCGACCCACCATGTCGGAGAAACCCGGGCGCGGTTCGGTCGGGGCGCCCTGCGTGGCCTGCTTGTACAGGGCATAGATCTTCAGCAGGGTCATGTTGTCCGGGCGCTCGCTCAGGTTCTTGGACTCGGCGACAGCGGCTTCGAAACGGGCTTTCAGGTCACTCATGCGGGGGCTCCAGGTTCATACGCTTGCAGCAGGCCGCGCAGGTGGCTTTGCTGCTCAGGGAGCAGATAGGGTAACAGCAATCCGAGGGTGTGAGCGGCGCCGTGCAGCAAGGTGGCCTGCAGCCCCTCGGTCTCCAGGGCATGGCGCGGGTCGCGCGCGTACTCGAAACTCAGCCAGTAGCTCAGCATGACCACCATGCTGGTGGCCAGCTCGGGCGGTGGTTGCACCTGCAGGGCGCCACCACAGCCCAGGCCGTCCAGCAGTGCGTGCATGGCCTCGATCTGCGCGTGCAGGACGCGCTGGATGCCGGTCTCCAGCGGCCGGTTGCGGCTGAGCAGCAGATTGAGGTCGCGGTAGAGGAAGCGGTAGGCCCAGATGCGCTCGAACAGGCTGTGCAGGAAGAACCAGGCGTCTTCCACGTTGCGCACCCCGCCGGCCGCCGGCAGCAGCTCGCCCAGGCTTTGCGCGTACTGTGCGAACAAGGCGCTGACCAGGCCGTCCTTGGCGGGAAAGTGATAGTGAAGATTGCCCGGGCTGATGCCCAGTTCGCCCGCAACCTGGGTGGTGGCGACGTGGGGCTCGCCGTAACGGTTGAACAGCGCGAGGGCTGTTTCCCGGATGCGCTGGGCCGTATTGCGCGGCGCCTTGCGGGCCATCGGCGTTGTTCAACCAGCAGTTCGCCGGGGGCTACTTGCGGGCGGCCGCCTTGCGCGGTGCGGCCTTCCGGGCCGCCACCTTCCTGGGGGGTGCCTTTTTGGCCGCGGTCTTCTTCGGGGCGGCCTTTTTCGTGGCCGTCGTCTTCTTCGCTGCGGCCGCTGATGTCTTGGCCGGTGCGCTGCGGGCCGTGCGCGCTTGCAGCTCATGCTCGAGTTCGGTCAGGCGCGCGGCGAGCGCGCGCATTTCGCGCGCCACGGGGACGCCCAGGCGCTGCAGGGCCCGTGCCACGCGCTCCTCGAACAGGCTCTCCAGCTTGTCCCATTGGCCCGTGGCGCGTTCGCCGAACTGCTGCGCCATGCTGCTCACCTTCTCGCCGGCTTCGGTGAGCTTCTCCTCAGCGCTGGCCTGGGCCTTGCGCTGCATGGCCATCCCCTCCTGCACCAGCGCGTCGAACATCTTGCCGCCCTCCTCCTGCGCCTTGTTGAAGGCGCCCAGGCCGGCGAGCCAGATCTGGTGTGCCGATTCGCGCACCGGGTCGGTGGAAGACGAGGGGGTCGGTTTGCTGCTCATGGGTCGTACTCCTGGTCCGAAGGTGTTGAGGGCTGACGCACACTTTACGCCCAGTCCGGAGCCGACGCCAGTGCCATCGTTCCACGCTGTTGCTCGGCGGCCATGGGATAAACTTGGCCGTTTACACGGGAGATGGGCAGGTCTCCCCGAATGCGCGCCCATACGGGATTCCATGATTCCCGTCACCGGCGCCGCCGTGCTTGGCTTCGGCCGCCCGCGTCGCGGGCGCCAGCTGCGGGGCGGCGCGGCCGGCTCTGAAACTTTCATGGGGATACTGCAATGATTTTGGTCACTGGCGGCGCCGGTTTCATAGGCGCCAACTTCGTGCTCGACTGGCTGGCGCAAAGCGACGAGCCGGTTGTCAATCTCGACAAGCTGACCTACGCCGGCAACCTGGAGAACCTGGCTTCCCTTCAGGGCGACGCGCGCCACGTCTTCGTGCAAGGCGACATCGGCGACGGCGCCCTGGTGGCCCTGCTGCTGGCGCAGCACCGGCCGCGCGCGGTGGTCAATTTCGCTGCCGAATCGCACGTGGACCGCTCCATCCACGGCCCGGAAGATTTCATCCAGACCAATATCGTCGGCACCTTCCGGCTGCTGGAGGCGGTGCGCGCCCACTGGGGCAGCCTGGACGAGGCGGGCCAGGCCGCCTTCCGCTTCCTGCACGTCAGCACGGACGAGGTCTACGGCTCGCTGGCCCCGCAGGAGCCGGCCTTTACCGAGCAGCACCGCTACGAGCCCAACAGCCCGTATTCGGCCAGCAAGGCGGCCAGCGACCATCTGGTGCGCGCCTACCACCACACCTACGGCCTGCCGGTGCTCACCACCAACTGCTCCAACAACTACGGGCCCTACCATTTCCCGGAAAAGCTCATTCCGCTGATGATCGTCAATGCCCTGGCCGGCAAGCCGCTGCCGGTCTACGGCGACGGCATGCAGATCCGCGACTGGCTCTACGTCAAGGACCACGCCAGCGCCATCCGCCGCGTGCTGGCGGCCGGCAAGCTGGGCGAGGTCTACAACGTGGGCGGCTGGAACGAGAAGCCGAACATCGAGATCGTCAAGACGCTGTGCGCGCTGCTGGACGAGCTGCGCCCGCGCGCCGACGGCAAGTCCTACCGCGAGCAGATCACCTACGTGAAAGACCGCCCGGGCCACGACCGGCGCTACGCCATCGATGCGCGCAAGCTCGAGCGCGAGCTGGGCTGGAAGCCGGCCGAGACCTTCGAGAGCGGCATCCGCAAGACCGTGCAGTGGTACCTGGCCAATCCGGAGTGGGTGGCGCATGTGCAGTCCGGGGCCTACCGGGACTGGGTGCAAAAACAGTACAGCTGAGATGAAGATCCTCCTGCTCGGCAAGAGCGGCCAGGTTGGCTGGGAGCTGCAGCGCGCGCTGGCTCCGCTGGGCGACGTGGTGGCGCTGGACCGCTACGGCGGCGATGGCCTGTGCGGCGACCTGGCCGACCTGCCGGGCCTGGAACGCACCGTGCAGACGGTGCGGCCCCAGGTCATCGTCAATGCCGCCGCCTACACGGCGGTGGACAAGGCCGAGAGCGAAGCCGAACTGGCGCGACGTATCAATGCCGAGGCGCCCGGCGTGCTGGCGCGGGCCGCCGCGCGGCAACAGGCCTTGCTGGTCCACTACAGCACCGACTATGTGTTTGATGGCAGCGGCAGCCGGCCCTGGCGGGAAGAAGACGCCACGGCCCCGCTGAGCGTCTATGGCCGCACCAAGTATGAAGGCGAGCAGGCGATCGCGACCAGCGGCTGCCGCCACCTGATCTTTCGCACCAGCTGGGTCTACGGCGCGCGCGGTGGCAACTTTGCCAAGACCATGCTGCGCCTGGCACGCGAGCGCGAGCAGCTGAACGTGATCGATGACCAGGTCGGCGCGCCCACCGGCGCCGACCTGCTGGCGGACGTCACGGCGCACGCCATCCGCCACCTATTGCCGCCCATGCGCCACAACGATCTGACGCCTTCGGGCCTCTATCACCTGGCCGCGGCGGGCGAGACGTCCTGGCACGGCTACGCGCGCTTTGTGCTGGAATGTGCCCAGCAGGCCGGCCAGGCGCTCAAGGCCGGGCCGCAGCAGGTGCTCGCGATACCGACGTCCGCCTACCCGACGCCGGCGCGCCGGCCCCACAATTCCAGGCTGGATACCCGCCGGCTGCAGAATACCTTTGGTCTGGCGCTGCCGCACTGGCAAAGTGGTGTGGCGCGCCTGCTGGCCGAAATCCTCTGAGGAACCGACGACCATGACTCAACGCAAGGGCATCATCCTGGCCGGGGGCTCCGGCACCCGGCTGCATCCGGCCACGCTGGCCATCAGCAAGCAATTGCTGCCGGTGTACGACAAGCCCATGGTGTATTACCCGCTGTCCACGCTGATGCTGGCGGGCATGCGCGACATCCTGCTCATCAGCACGCCGCAGGACACGCCGCGCTTCGAGCAGTTGCTGGGCGACGGCAGCCAGTGGGGCATCAGCCTGCAGTACGCCGTGCAGCCCAGCCCCGATGGCCTGGCCCAGGCCTTCCTGATCGGCGAGAAGTTCGTCGGTCAGCACCCCAGCGCGCTGGTGCTGGGCGACAACATCTTCTACGGCCACGACTTCCAGCCCCTGTTGGGCAACGCCATGGCGCGCCAGGCCGGCGCCACCGTCTTCGCCTACCACGTCAACGATCCCGAGCGCTACGGCGTGGCCGAATTCGACGCCCACGGCAAGGTGCTGTCGCTGGAAGAGAAACCCAAGGTTCCCAAGAGCAACTACGCCGTCACCGGCCTGTACTTCTACGACACCCAGGTCGTGGAACTGGCCAAGCGCTTGAAACCCTCGCCGCGCGGTGAACTGGAGATCACCGATCTGAACCGCCTGTACCTGGAGCAGGGGCAACTGAGCGTGGAGATCATGGGCCGCGGCTACGCCTGGCTCGATACGGGCACCCATGACAGCCTGTTGCAGGCCAGCCAGTTCATCGCCACGCTGGAGCAGCGCCAGGGCCTGAAGATCGCCTGCCCGGAAGAGATCGCCTGGCGCCACGGCTGGATCAGCAGCGAAGAGCTGGAGAAGCTGGCGCAGCCCCTGGCCAAGAACGGCTACGGCCAGTACCTGCTGCGCCTGCTGAAGGAGCCGCGCGCGCTCTGAGTCATTGGCCATGCAAGTTACCCCTGCCGCCATTCCCGACGTGCTGATCATCGAACCGAAGGTGTTCGGTGATGCACGTGGTTTCTTCTTCGAGAGCTACAACGAACGTGCATTTGCCCAGTCCACCGGCCTGCGGCTGAACTTCGTGCAGGACAACCACAGCCGTTCCGCCAGGGGCGTGCTGCGCGGCCTGCATTACCAGATCCGGCAGCCGCAGGGCAAGCTGGTACGGGTGGTGCGTGGCAGCGTGTTCGATGTGGTGGTGGACCTGCGCAGGAGCTCGCCCACCTTCGGCCAGTGGGTGGGCGTGGAGCTGAGCGAGGAGAACCACCGCCAGCTCTGGGTGCCGCCCGGCTTTGGGCACGGCTTCCTGGTCACCAGCGAATCGGCAGATTTCCTCTATAAAACCACGGACTACTACGCGCCCGAGCACGAGCGCTGCATCCTCTGGAACGACCCGGCCATCGGCATCCAGTGGCCTGTCGAGGGGGCGCCGCAGCTGTCGGGCAAGGACCAGCAGGGCAAACTGCTGGCGCAGGCGGAGACCTTCGCCTGAGCGGCGGGATCGGAGCGCGGGGTGGCATGAATATCCTGCTTACGGGTGGCACTGGTTACATAGGCAGCCATGCTGCCGTCGTGCTGGCGCAGGCCGGCCACGTGCCCGTCCTGTATGACAACCTGTGCAACAGTCGAGCCGACGTGGTGCCGAGGCTGGCGCAGATCATCGGCAAGCCCGTGGCCTTCGTGCAAGGCGATGTGCGCGACGGGGAGTTGCTGGCGCGCACGCTGCGCGAGTGGCGCATCGATGCCGTGGTCCACTTTGCGGGCCTGAAGGCGGTGGGCGAATCCGTGTCGCAGCCTCTTTCATACTACGACAACAACGTCACTGGCACCCAGCGCCTGCTGCGTGCGATGCAGCAGGCCGACGTGCACAAGCTGGTCTTCAGCTCCAGCGCCACCGTCTATGGCGAGCCGCGTTACCTGCCGCTGGACGAAGCGCACCCCACGGGTGCCACCAACCCCTACGGGCGCAGCAAGCTGCACATCGAGGAAATGCTGGCTGACCTGGCGGCGTCCGATGCAAGCTGGCGGCTGGCCTGCCTGCGCTATTTCAATCCGGTGGGCGCGCATGAGTCCGGCCTGATCGGCGAGGACCCAAACGGCGTGCCCAACAACCTGATGCCCTACATCGCCCAGGTGGCCGTCGGCCGGCGCGCGCAGCTCAGCGTGTTCGGCGGCGACTACGCTACGCCCGACGGAACCGGCGTGCGCGATTACATCCATGTGCTGGACCTGGCCGAGGGCCATCTGGCCGCGCTGAATTTCCTGGCCGGCCACAGCGGCTGGCATGCCTTCAACCTGGGCACCGGGCAGGGCTACAGCGTGATCGAGATGGTGCGCGCCTTTGAGGTGGCCAGCGGCCGTCAAGTCCCCTACGCCATTGTGGCGCGTCGCCCGGGCGACGTGGCCACCTGCTACGCGAATGCCGACAAGGCGCGCCGCCTGCTCGGCTGGCAGGCCAGGCGCACCCTCGCCGATATGTGTGCCAGCAGCTGGCGCTGGCAGCAGAACTGCGAGAATCCGGTTTCATGATGAATATCACTCCCGTCATCCTCTGCGGCGGTTCCGGCACCCGCCTGTGGCCGCTGTCGCGGGCCGGTTTTCCCAAGCAGTTCCTGGTCCTGTCCGGAACCAGCAGCCTGTTCCAGCAGGCGGTGGAGCGTATCCAGGCGGCCGCGACGAGCGATATCGTGATCGGCGAGACGCTGGTGGTCACCAACGAGGAGCACCGCTTCCTCGCGCTGGACCAGCTGCGCGAGCTCAAGGATGTCTCGGCCACGCTGCTGCTGGAGCCCGCGGCACGCAACACCGCGCCCGCGCTGACGCTGGCGGCCTTGCAGGCTCGCGCCGGCGGCGAGGATCCGATCCTGGTCGTGACGCCGGCGGATCAGACGGTGGTCGACACGGCGGCCTATGCCACCGCCTTGCGGGCCGCCGTACGCGCCGCGGCGGATGGCGCCATCGTTATCCTGGGGGTGACACCGGAGCGGCCGGAGACGGGCTACGGTTATATCCACGCTGGTGCTGCCTTGCCGGCGCAGGGGGCTTATGCCGTGCAGGCCTTTGCCGAAAAGCCCGATGCGGCGACGGCGCAGCGCTATCTGGCCGACGGCGGCTACTACTGGAATGCCGGCATGTTCGTGCTCAAGGCCAGCACCTGGCTCAAGGCCTTGCAGCAATTCCGTCCCGATATTGCCAGTGCCAGCCAGGCAGCCTGGGCCGGCAAGTCGGTGGATGCGCCCTTCATCCGTCCCGACAAGTCCGGCTTTGCGGTCGTGCCGTCCGAATCCATCGACTACGCGGTGATGGAGAAATGCCCCGGCTCGGGTATCCCCACACGCATGGTGCCGCTGACGGCGGGCTGGAACGACCTGGGCGCCTGGGAAGCGGTGTGGCAGGTCGGGCAGCAGGACGCGCAGGGCAATGTCGTGCACGGCGACGTGCTGACGGCAGACACCCGCAATTCGCTGATCTATGCGGGCAACCGCCTGGTCGGCACGGTCGGCGTGGACAACCTCGTGGTGGTGGAGACCGCCGATGCCGTGCTGGTGGCCGACCGCAGCCAGAGCCAGAATGTGAAGAAACTGGTCAGCGCGCTGGAGCAGCAGAAGCGCGAAGAGCAGATCCTGCACCGCAAGGTCCACCGTCCTTGGGGCTGGTATGACAGCATCGATGAAGGTGAGCGTTTCAAGGTCAAGCGTATCCAGGTCAAGCCCGGAGCCAGCCTGAGCCTGCAGAAGCACCATCACCGTGCGGAACACTGGATCGTGGTGACCGGCACGGCCGAGGTCACCTGCGGTGAAAAGAAGATCCTGCTGGGTGAGAATCAGTCGACCTACATCCCGCTGGGCGAGGTGCATCGCCTCGCCAACCCGGGCAAAGTGCCGCTGGAGATCATCGAGGTGCAGAGCGGGGCGTATCTGGGGGAGGACGACATCGTGCGGTTTGAGGACAGCTATGGGCGCAGATGATTTCCGGCTTTGAGGCCCAATACGTCCAGATACAGATGTGTGACGTATTTGAGGGAGTAGTGCTGGGAGCGTGCGCGTGCGTCGGGTGCCGTGGGCGAACCTAGCATTTCGATGATGGCTTGTGCCAAGGCTTCCGGGTCATCCATGGGGACCAGCCTGCCCCAGCGGCCCTGTTCCAAGATCTCGCGTGGCCCGTGGGGGCAGTCCGTTGCCACGACGCGGCAACCGCAGGCCATGGCTTCGATCAAGGCACCGGGTAAGCCCTCGTGTCGGGAGGAGAGAACGAAGACCTTGGCGTGGCGCATCCAGGCGTATGGGTTAGGCGTGAAGCCATGCAAGGTGGCGGCATCGGACAAGCCCAGCCTCTGAATCTGGCGGGTCAATCCTGCGCGTTCTGACCCCTCACCCAGAATTACCAAGCGAGCCGACGTCCGTGCAACGACTTTCGCAAATGCCGTGAGCAGCAAATCGAATCCCTTGGCGGGAATCAAACGGCCGGCCGCCAGCACCAATGGGGGTGCCGTTGCGCCTACCCACGGATGTTCTAGTGGCTGCTGGCTTAGCTGTATGACCTCATCCGAGACAACCGGGTTGCCAATCACATGCAGTTTGGAATCAAGACCAGGCAAGACGTGGCGCAGACCGTCGGCGATACCTTCAGATACGCAGACTACGGCGTCGGCCCGAGGGTAGGCCCAGCCTAGGAGCAGCCTAAAAGCTATCCATCGCCAGCGGGTGACGAGGGAATGCACCAGGTCCAGCGTGTTGTGCTCGGATATTACCAAGCGCGTGGGCGAGCGGGCGAGCAGGCGTGCAACTACGGCGATGAAGTTGGTGTGAAACAGGGCGCTGAGCAAGACGGTTGGCCGTTCACGGCGGAGATGGCAGATCAGGGCAGGGATGCCAAACAGCGCGCGTGATGCCTGCAGGCTGATCACGTTGATGCCGGAGGGGACTTCTTCGCGATACGGTCCTTGATCTGACAAGACCACCAGATTTACGGAAAACCCCATGCCATGCAAACCCTTGGCGAGGCGGATCATCACCCGTTCAGCTCCGCCGGCCTGAAAGTTCGGGATCAGAAGAGTGACGGATTGCAAGGGTGTGGTCGCCGTTAACATGGATGGAACGGTTTTTTGATTGGCCGGGTCAGGAGTGGACGTTTGAGTTGAAGGCGGTCTTCGATCGCGTCAACTCTGCAAGAACTTCATTCCAGCGCCCGTGAATCCGTTCAAGCGAGAAACGATCCCTTGCATCGATGGCGTTGGTCGCCATGCGGTTGCGCATCGCGTCGTTCGTCATGAGTTGCTCCATGGCGTGCGACAAGGCGCCCACATCCTCCGCCTTGACCAGCAGGCCATCGAGGCCATGACGAACGATGTGCCGTGGCCCGTGTGGGCAATCAAAGCTGATGCAGGGCACGCCGTACGCGAGGGCTTCTGCCAGCACATTTCCGAACCCTTCATAAAGGGAGCTCAGGACAAAAAGGTCCGCGCTGGCATACCAATCGCCGATGTTGCCCACAGCTCCGGGGAACGACACGGATTCCTCGACGCCGAGTTCGGTGCATAAGCGAATTAGGCTGTCCTTCAGGTGGCCATCGCCAACGATGACCAGTTCCCACTGCATCTGCAACGGGCCGAGTCGGGAAAAGGCCTTGATCAGGAGATCAAATCCCTTTTGGTCGGTGAGTCTGCCCGCGCTAAGGATACGTTTCTTCCGGGCGTGCGGGGCGTGAAACGGAGGCAGTAAAGGCTCCTGGGCGGGAATTGGATACGGCACCGCGTTGGGTATGACCCAGCAGCGGCGTGTGTGGGTATTCTTCAGCAACCATTGTCGACTTTCTTCAGTCAGCGCCGCGACGCCCCCCAGCCAGCGGTAAGTGTGCCGCCGCAGAAACTCCCAGGCGCGCCCCAGAGGTATCTTGGGCGGATAGCTATGTTCGGACCCCAGGGTTGGCGTGCCGGTTCCGAGACACGCCAAGGCGATCAGGACATTCGCCTGACTCATGAACCCGATGGCCACGTCGGGCTGGACTCGGAAAATTTCCTGACGGACGGCTCGCAGTCGACGCCAGTTCGCGAGCAAGCTGCCCCAAGCGTTGCCAGCGGCTCCGTGCAGATTTAGCGGATGGACGCCGATGCGCGAGTCGAGCGGATAGAAAGGGCGCGACTCTCCCGCTAGCGTGACGATGCAGACGTGCCAGTCGGGGCGTGCACACCAGTCATTAGCCAGGTTGCTGAGGACTCGTTCTGCGCCGCCGGCGGACAATGTCGGGATCAGGGCCAGGATCTTCATGCGGAGGGCACAGCCAACAGGTTCTGGAATTCTCCCAGCTCTTCGGGAGAGATGGTTTGCAGGCTGCCGCCGTCACCGATGCGCAGCAAGTTATAGCCTTGCGTCTCCAGCCACTGTGCGAATGCCTCAGCGTTGTAGCCGGCTGCCCGGCAGGTTGCACGGCCTATCTCTACCATTAACGTAGGTCGATAGCGCGCCAGAATGTCCTGGGCTCCGCGCAGGGCCGGCCATTCCGCTCCTTCAATGTCCAGCTTGATCACATCAACCCGTTCCAGCTGGAGGAGCGGCCACAACTTGTCCAGCAATCGAACTTCGATGGATAAACCCAGGCGAGCGCGATTGCCCGCTGCGTAAAGTGAGGCGAGTCCTTCGTTGATTGTTCCGTCTTCGTAAGGGACACTTTGGTCGTGAATCGGGAACGTTCCTTCCTGGTCGCCCAGCCCGACGGGCATGACGCGAACGCTGGCCAATTCGTTGAGTGCGATGTTGGCCTGCAGCCGTTCGACGTTTCTAGGCATGGGCTCAAAGGCAATCACGCGCCCCAAGGGAGCCATCAGCGCCGCGGCGATGCTGAATTCCCCATGGTTGGCGCCGATGTCGAGGAAGACGCTGTCAGGCTTCAGGCGCTGCCGCAGGACTTCAAGGCAGTCTGTCGAATAACTGCCACGAAAGAATATCTGGGAGCCCATGTGTTCGCGTAAATAGCACCAGAACCTGCCTCGCCCCATGAAGTCCTGAATCAGCAGAGGCTCGGCCGGTGCCGAGCGGGCTGCCCATTTCCGGATCATTTCACACAAGCGGCCCAGCCCTATACCGTGTATGCGGTAGGCGACTGTCGTAAAGCGACGAAGCAGGTAGAAAAGTCGCTTCATAGGCGGCGCCTCCGGATTTGGATGTGGGCGGCAAGGACAAGCGTGTTGACGGCGTACATGGCAGAGGAGGCCAGGGCCAGGCCGTCCAGTCCGAATACGGGGACGAACAGATAGTTGGCAAGCATCTTCGTCAGCAGGTTGACGCCCGCCAGCCAGGCGATAGCCTGGTAGCGCCGGGCAGCGAGCAGCCATTGCACCAACACGATGCCAGGAAAATAAAACGGCAATTGCAGGAGGCTGTAGCGCACAAAGGAGGCAGTCGCCTGCGTGTCGGCCGGTGTAAACGCACCGCGCTCAAAAAGCAGAGAAATGAGCCAGGGGGTGAGCGGCCATGCCACGGCAAGAATGGCAAGGCCCAGCACGGCCAGCAGAATAGCCCACTGTATTGCGATCCGCTCCTGCCCCGCGCTGTTGTCGGCGGCGAGTCTTGAAAAGACGGGCAACGTGGCCCGGCCAATCGCTGTCACGCCGAGTCCCAGGAGAAGAAAGACCAGGCGCTGGGCGTACCCCAGCGTCGAGACCGCGCCTTCTCCCAGCCGTGCCGCCCACAGTTGGTCGATCAGGTTCGTCAGGCTTTGGAGAGTCTGCGCCACGACCATCGCGAGCAAGCCATGGCGGATGGTCTTCCAGTGAGAGCTGGAAAAGCCCAGGCGGACGTCCGGGCGCTCGCGGTGGCGCATCTGCTCGACAAGCAGCAGCATTGCCTGGCAGACGAATCCGGCAAGGGTCGCCCAGGCCAGCAACACGATCGAAGCCCCCGCGCTGATTAATAGGAGGGCCGATACAACCAGCGCAGGCATGCCTTCCAGCAGCGTGTTGAGATGGCGCTTTCTTGCCAGCGATTCGGCGGAGAGCAACGAGCCGTAAAGTCCAACAGGAACCAGCGCAGCGAGAATCCAAAGCAGCTTCAGCACGGAACTCGTACTTGCTGCAGACAGGCCTGCCGAAGTTATCAAGGTCGGGTCCAGGACCGGCATAAGAGCGAAGAGAACGCCCAGAACAGTCCCCGCCAACAAGACCAGGCCATGGACCTCGCCGCGAAAGCGTCTGACTGATTCGAAACCCGGGTCGTTGAGTTGAACGTAGAGCGGCACCAGCAACGCCGATAGCAAAGGCAATGCGACGCTCGCAGGCCAGCTTGCGAAGTTGAGAAGAAATACGAATGCATCCATGTCGGCAGACGTGCCGAAACTACGGGCGGACAGTATTTCCTTGGTGGCCCCGGCAAGCTTGCTGACCAGGACATAGATCGCGATCAGCGTGAAGCTGCGTGCTATCAAGCCATGACTTGATTGGCGATCATGCCAATGTCTCCACCAGCGTTGAGGAAAGCGGAGGCGGCTCATGTCATGGGCGCTGGCAATGGGCTCGAAACGCTTTTGTGAGGACGAAAACTTACCAAATCAACGAGCTCCGAAGCCGCCGACCACGATTCGAACGGTCTTGAAGGCGATCAGAAGGTCCAGAGCCATGGAGTAATGGGTAACGTAATAAAGGTCGTAGCTTAGCTTGACGGCAGTCTCTTCCTGGTTTCCTGCATACCCTTGCAGCACCTGTGCCCAGCCGGTCAGGCCTGGGCGTACGAGATGGCGGTAAGGATAGGCGTGGATGCGGGCTGCGAAGTTCTCAACGAACTGAACCTGCTCCGGGCGCGGCCCGATAAGGCTCATGTCGCCAATCAGTACGTTCCACAGCTGCGGCAGTTCGTCGAGCCGGCTGCGGCGGATGAAGCGGCCAACGCGGGTGACGCGCGGGTCCTGATGCCGGGCGAAGCTGGCGGTCGCCGGTCCAGGAGCGTGCTGCATGCTGCGGAACTTCCAGAGCCGGAAGCTGCGCCCGTTCAGCCCGACGCGCTCCTGGCTGAAGAGGGCGGGCCCGGGGGAGTCCAGCCGGACGGCCGTTGCGACCAGCAGGCTGAGCGGCACCGTGAGGGGCAGGGTGATGAGGACGGCCGCCATATCCATGATGCGCTTGACGACGTCGTAGGCGGGGTTGCCGTCGAGCTGCCAGAGTTCGTTCTCACTGGAGGGCAGCATCTTGCGCCCGGTCAACATCTCGGCCAGCGCATCCACGCTGTAGAGGCGCACATGGCTGAGCTTGAGCTGGCTGAGCAATTCGCTGCGCGCTTCGCTGCCAGCGGCACTGGTGTCGACGACCACACCGTCCAGCGTGCCGAGCTCTGGGAGCGGGTCGCCGGGCTTGCAGGTCCATGGCGTCAGCTCGACGGATTGCCGCTGCACGGCGCTGGCGCCGACCAGGGACTGCAGACGCGCGGGGACGCTGTCGTCCAGGCAGGCCAGCCGTGGCACGTGGAGACGGCGGTGCCGGCGTTCACCCAGCCCAAACCACGCCAGCGACAGGATATAGACCAGCAAGACCGCGCCACGGGAATAGGGCTGTTGCAGCAGGGCGAAGCCCAGCGGTGTCAGAAGAAATGGCATGCCGGTCGTGACGATCAGCAGGCCGATGCGCTCATTCACGGGGACGCCGGCGCCGCGATACAGCCAGTGCGAGGCCAGCAGGTAGGGCAGGACGCACCAGAGGATGGTCATCGGGAAGTAGTGCGTGGCCCATTGCTCCCGCTGGAACCACAGCCCCAGGCCATAGGCACAGGCAATCCATGCGAGGCCGGTGAGGGACCACGACAGCTGGGCCCGCTGGCGGCGGGCCACGGACGAGGCGAAGGCCTGCCGTTCAGCGGTGGACGGACTGTTCATCGTGCAGGATTTGACCATACACCGCCAGCACCGAGTCGGCCATGCGCCGGGGTTCGCAGCTCTCCTCGTAACGACGCCGTGCGGCCAAGCCCATGCCGCCGCGCAGGGCCGGCTGCGCCTGCAGCGCCAGCAAGGCGTCGGCCCAGGCTTGGGCATCAGGCGGCAGCAGCCAGCCTTCCCGCCCGTGTTCGATCAGTTCACGCAGGCCCGGCAGCTCGCTCCCCAGCACGGGCAGGCCCGCGCGCAAGGCTTCTATCACCGAAATGGGCAGGCCTTCATGGTCCGACGCCAGCGCAAAAACGCTGTGCGCTGACAAGAGTTCGGTCACGTTATCGACATCGCCGGTGAACAGGATGTCTGTCAGGCGCAGTGCCCGTGCCTGCGCCTGGAGTGCCGCCAGCCGGGGGCCGCCACCGACCAGGGTGGCGGGTATGGCGCGTCCCAGGCGGGACGCTGCCAATGCCAGCGCTTGCAGCAGAAGATCCTGGCGCTTGGGTGCAGCACAGCGGGCGACCATGATCACGCGCATCGGCTCGACCTCCGGATGGGCCCGTTGCGGGCTGTCCTGGATGGCGTTGTGTATGACGCTGACGCGATCGTGGGCCAGGGGCAGGCGTTGCGCCAGCTCCCGTTCATGTTCCGAGACGCAGATCATGTGGGCGGTCTGGCGTGCCAGCAGCCACTCGAGCAGCAGCGCCGCGATCCGCTGCGGCCAGCGCACCTGGGGCTTGAAGCCAAATCCGTGCACCGTGTAGACCACGGGCACACCGGCCCACGGGCCCGCGATGCGCGCCGCCGCGCCGGCGATGGCGCTGTGGGCATGGATCAGGTCCGGCTTCTGTTGCTGCAGCAGGCGGCGGAGTGCTCGTGCGGCCTGCAGTAGGCGCCAGGGTGACAGGGAGTTCACCATGGGTGGCAGCCTGTGCGTGGCAATACCCAGCGCCCGGAGCTGTCCCTCCAGGACGGGGGCGGTGTCCGGTCCGCCGATCACCACCGCCAGGTCCACCCGCGCATGCAAGCTGCGACAGATTTCCAGCAAATGGGTTTGTGCCCCGCCGGCCTCGCCTTTGGTAATGATCTGCAATACCTTCATGGCAGCCGATTGTGGCTGATGGCGGAGTGTGTCGCCCTGCGCCACCGAGTTGCGACCGGTAGCCAATAAAGAGGAGGCGGACGCGTCACAGGGTATGAGTCCCTGCCCCGGCTTTGCCTGAAATATCGATCGGCGCGACATATATTCATTCCCTTCATTTATTATTCGATTGGAATGGCGTCATTTATCTAGTACCTGCCTCTCATAATTCCTGTTATCTGGAGACAAAACCATGAGTAATCTGGTCGATATTCAGCAGCAAATTGCAAAATTGCAGAAACAGGCGTCCGATATTCGCGCCAAGGAATTCGACAAGACCATCAAGGACATCCTGGCCCAGATGCGGGCGTTCGGCATCACGCTGAAGGACCTGCAGCAGGCCATGGGCAAGAGGCCTGGCAGGGCGGCGGGCAAGACCGCCGCGAAGAAATCTGTCGCCCCGCGCCGCAGCAGCCAGGCCGGCAAGACGGTGGCGGCCAAGTACCGCGGGCCCAATGGCGAAAGCTGGAGCGGGCGTGGCCTGATGCCCAAATGGCTGGCGGCGCTGGTGGCCCAGGGGCGGCGCAAGGAAGAGTTCGCAGTCTGATTCCCCGGGGGCTCCGGCCATGGCGGGAGCGGTCCCTGCTCCGGCGATGCGGCACAATCCGGTTCGAGCATTCCCGTGAACCGACCATGACCGCCATTTCCTCCATCGCCCCGCGCGACAAGGCCGAAATCCTGGCCCAGGCGCTGCCTTACATCCGCAAGTTCCATGGCAAGACCATGGTCATCAAGTACGGCGGCAATGCCATGACGGACCCCGCCCTGCAGGCCGCCTTTGCCGAGGATGTGGTGCTGCTCAAGCTGGTGGGCATCAACCCGGTGGTGGTGCACGGCGGCGGGCCGCAGATCGAGACCGCGCTCAATCGCCTGGGCAAGAAGGGCGAGTTCATCCAGGGCATGCGCGTCACCGATGCCGAGACCATGGAGGTGGTGGAGTGGGTGCTCGCTGGCGAGGTGCAGCAGGACATCGTGGGCCTGATCAACCAGGCCGGCGGCAAGGCCGTGGGCCTGACCGGGCGTGACGGCGGCCTGATCCGCGCGCGCAAGCTGCGCCTGGTCGACCCCAAGGACGCCAGCAAGGAATACGATGTCGGCCAGGTCGGCGACATCGTGGGCATCGACCCGGCCGTGGTCAAGGCGCTGCAGGACGACCAGTTCATCCCCGTCGTCAGCCCCATCGGCTTTGGCGAACACAACGAGAGCTACAACATCAACGCCGACGTGGTGGCTGCCAAGCTGGCCACGGTGCTGCAGGCCGAGAAACTGTTGATGCTCACCAACATCCCCGGCGTGCTGGACAAGCAGGGCCAGCTGCTGACCGAGCTCACCATGAAGCGCATCGATGAGCTGGTGGCCGACGGCACCATCTCCGGCGGCATGCTGCCCAAGATCGCCGGCGCGCTGGACGCCGCCAAGAGCGGCGTGAATGCCGTGCACATCATCGATGGCCGGGTGCCGCATGCCATGCTGCTGGAGATCCTGACCGAGCAGGCCTATGGGACGATGATTCGTTCCCATTGACTGAATGCGGGACGAGGCCCTGCTGCCACCGACCGGTTTCAAAGCGATGACCGGATCCTGCCAGGCGCTGCAGACGTGGCCATCAGGCGACAGACCGGAGTGGGTGACCACTGAGGATAAACCCCTAGCTGTGCCTGTGCGAGAATCAAAAAAAGGGATAGCCGAACACCATGTCTGACGCAGAAAACACCACGCCGGAAGAATCCGCCGCCGAGGCGACCCCACCGGCTCGCAAGCGCCCCAAGCCGGGCGAGCGCCGCATCCAGATCCTGCAGGCACTGGCCAGCATGCTGGAGCAGCCGGGCGCGGAGCGCATCACCACGGCGGCCCTGGCGGCCAAGCTGGAGGTGAGTGAGGCCGCGCTCTACCGCCATTTCGCCAGCAAGGCCCAGATGTTCGAGGGCCTGATCGAGTTCATCGAGCAGGCCGTTTTCTCGCTGGTCAACCAGATCGCCGAGCGCGAAGCCGAGGCAACCGATCCCGCCGCTGGCGCCCGCCATGCCGGCAAGGTCGTCACCATGCTGCTGCAGTTTGCCGAGAAGAACCCTGGCATGGTGCGCGTCATGGTGGGTGACGCGCTGGTGTTCGAGAACGAACGCCTGCAGCAGCGCATGAACCAGTTCTTTGACAAGATCGAATCCACCCTCAAGCAGTGCCTGCGCGAGGGTGCGGCGGCCGGCTCCGCGACACCCACGGCCGACGCCCAGGTGCAGGCTTCCGTGCTCACGGCCTTCGTGGTGGGGCGCCTGCAGCGTTTCGCCCGCTCGGGTTTCCGCCGCCTGCCGACCGAGCACATGGACGCCAGCCTGGCCCAGATGCTGCGCTGAACCCTCGTCCATTCCAGCGCCGGTTCCGCTCGGGCGGTGCTGACGCTTTTCCATTCAGTACCAGGAGACCTTCATGAAACTCGTGCGCTATGGCAATCCGGGCAAGGAAAAGCCGGGCCTGATCGACGCGGCCGGCAAGCTGCGTGACCTGAGCAGCCTGGTGCCGGACATCGGCCCGGCCCAGCTGAGCGACGCCGTGCTGGCCAAGCTGGCCAAGCTCAAGACCGACAAGCTGCCGCTGGTGCGCGGCAAGCCGCGCATGGGCGCCCCGGTCAGCGGCATCGGCAAGTTCATCGCCATCGGCCTGAACTACAGCGACCATGCCAAGGAAGCAGGCATGCCCATTCCCAAGGAGCCCATCGTCTTCACCAAGGCCATCAGTTCCATCCAGGGCCCGGACGACGACGTCATGCTGCCCAAGGGCTCGGTCAAGGGGGACTGGGAAGTGGAGCTGGGCGTGGTGATCGGCAAAGAGGCGCGCTACGTCACGCAGAAATCGGCGCTGGACTACGTGGCCGGCTACGTGCTGTCCAACGACGTGAGCGAGCGCGAATTCCAGCTCGAGCGCGGCGGCCAGTGGGACAAGGGCAAGGGCTGCGACACGTTCGGTCCGCTCGGCCCCTGGCTGGTGACCAAGGACGAGATCCCCAACCCGCAGAAGCTGGCCATGTGGCTGGACGTGAACGGCCAGCGCATGCAGAGCGGCAACACCAGGACCATGATCTTCTCGGTGGCCAAGATCGTCAGCCACGTCAGCGAATACATGACGCTGATGCCGGGCGACGTCATCATCACCGGCACCCCGCCCGGCGTGGGCATGGGCATGAAGCCGCAACGCTTCCTGAAGGCCGGCGACGTGATTACCCTGGGCATCGAGGGCCTGGGCACCCAGACCCAGCGGGTGGTGCCCTTCAAGCGCTGAGGTCTTGCCCCCCTCGGGTACCCCTGGGCGAGTTGCGGGGGGGCAAGATCCATGGCTCCGGAGAGCGGGGAGGGACGCAGGCAGTGCGTCCGCGGCGTCAGGAAGGGCTGCCTCTGCTCTGCAACGGCCTAGAACCGTTTCGTCAGCTGGGCAAAGAGGACGGCCGGCATTTCACCGGCGTTGGTCTTGAAGTGGGGAACGTAAAGGACGTTCAGGCCTATGCCCGTGTGTTTGTGTTCCACGGACAGGACGGGGAGCGCGCCTGGCAGCCACATGCGCTCACCGTCGAAGTGCAGCGCGCGGTAGAAAAGAAAGAGGCCCCCGCCGGCATCGGCGACCCAGGACTCCCCGTCGAACACGCGCTTTTGCCAGACGGCGCCCCCGTAACCTCCCCAGGAATCAACGCTATCGCGCATCACGCCGATCGCCGTCTTGAAGTACCAGTCGTTCTCGTTCCACTTGGAGCGCGTTTCCAGGCCAAGGCCTGCGTGAGTCTCGTTCCATTTCCTGTTCGTGGCCTCGGGCGCCTGGAAGTGGTGGCTCATGCCGGGCAGCAGGATGGCAACGGCGGGGCGACTGGAAAGGTCCCACCGGAGCTCTTCGCCAGCGGGGGTGTCTGGCGTGGCTCCAGCAGCAAAACACGAAATCGGTAAAGACAGGGCCAGCAGCACTGCCTTGAAAAATCTGACCATGGAAATACCCTTGCGGAAACTTGCGCTCAAGCGCGATATGCAGCGCGGTCACGCCCCGCGACGTGACGATATTTTTTCAGGAGGCTTGGAACACCAGCCCGGGAAATAGCCGCCATCAACCCACTCTTTTGTACCTTGACGGCGCCCTTGCGGCCGAAACAATTTGCAACAGAATGCGGACAGCGTTTCCAAATTAATGACCGGGAAAGCCGTAGGAAGTAATGCCTATCCTATAGAAACGCGAAGGTCACAATTTGACAACAAAGTAACAGATTGCGTTACATCTAACTCGGTCCTTGCGGTTAGCGGTGTTTTTCGTGCAAAATAGCACGACCGTTCGTTTTCTTCATTCCGCATGTCCATGGCCGCATCAGATCCCAAGACCCAGCGCAGCAGCCGCGAGGCCGCGCGCGATGGTCGCGCCCTCCACAAGGGCCAGCAGACCAAGCTGGCCATCATCGACGCCGCGCTGGGCCTGGCTTCGCAGATTGGCCTGGAGGGGCTCAGCATCGGTGTCCTCGCCGAAGTCACCGGCATGAGCAAGTCCGGTGTCTTCGCCCACTTCGGCTCGCGCGAGGAGCTGCAGATCTCGGTCGTGCGCGAGTACTTCAGCCGCTTCGAGCAGGAAATCTTCTATCCCGCCCTGCACGAGGCACGTGGCCTGCCGCGCCTCAAGGCCCTGTTCTCCAACTGGATGAAGCGCGTCACGGTGGAAATCCAGTCCGGCTGCATCTTCATCAGCGGCGCGGTCGAGTTCGACGACCGCCCCGGCCTCGTGCGCGATGCGCTCGCCAGTTCCGTCAAGACCTGGCTCGGTGCCGTGCAGCGTGCCGTGGTGCAGGCCAAGGAAGAGGGGCATCTGCTGCCCGATGCGGACGAGCGCCAGATCTGCTTCGAGATCCACGGCCTCATCCTGGCCGTGCACTACGAGGCCCGCTTCCTCAAGACACCCGGTTCCATCGAGCGCGCCAACAAGGCCTTCGAGCAGATTCTCGAGCGCTACGGCGCCGCGAAGAGCCAGGCCCTCAAGCCGGCCCGCAAGTCCGTTTCCAGATCCATCACCAAATCCCACCAGGAGTAAGCCCATGCCCAGCTACAACCCGCCCCTGCGCGACATGCAGTTCGTGATGCACGAAGTGCTGAACGTGACCGAATCGCTCAAGCAGATCCCGCGCCACGCCGACACCGATGCCGACACCATCAACGCCGTGCTGGAAGAAGGCGGCAAGTTCGCCGCCGAGGTGGTCTTCCCGCTCAACATCAGCGGCGACGCAGAAGGCTGCACGCTCGACAAGACCACGCACGAGGTGACCGCGCCCAAGGGCTTCAAGGAAGCCTATGCCCAGTACGTCGAAGGTGGCTGGGCGGCGCTGTCCTGCGATCCGGACTTCGGCGGCCAGGGCCTGCCTTTCGTGGTCAACCAGTGCTTCTACGAGATGATGAACTCGGCCAACCAGGCCTGGACCATGTACCCCGGCCTGTCGCACGGCGCCTACGAGTGCCTGCACGCCCACGGCACCGACGAGCAGAAGAAGCTCTACCTGCCCAAGCTGGTCAGCGGCGAGTGGACCGGCACCATGTGCCTGACCGAGCCGCACTGCGGTACCGACCTGGGCCTGCTGCGCACCAAGGCCGAACCGCAGGCCGACGGCACCTACAAGCTCAACGGCGCCAAGATCTTCATCAGCGCCGGCGAGCATGACCTGGCCGGCAACATCGTGCACCTGGTGCTCGCCCGCCTGCCCGACGCACCGAAGGGAAGCAAGGGCATCAGCCTGTTCGTCGTGCCCAAGTACCAGGTCAAGCCCGACGGCTCGCTGGGCGAGCGCAATGGCATCTACTGCGGCGGCCTGGAGCACAAGATGGGCATCCATGCCAACTCCACCTGCCAGATGATCCTGGACAACGCCGTCGGCACCCTGGTGGGCCAGCCCAACAAGGGCCTGCAGGCCATGTTCGTAATGATGAACGCCGCGCGCCTGGGCGTGGGTAACCAGTCCCTGGGCCTGACCGAGGTGGCCTTCCAGAACGCCCTGGCCTATGCCAAGGACCGCATCCAGATGCGCAGCCTGTCCGGCCCCAAGGCCAAGGACAAGGAAGCCGACCCCATCATCGTGCACCCGGACGTGCGCAAGATGCTGCTGACCGCCAAGGCCTATGCCGAAGGCGGCCGCGCGCTGGCCTGCTACTGCGCGCTGCTGCTGGACCAGCACCTGTACCACCCGGACGAGAAGGTGCGCAAGGACAGCGACGAGATGCTGGCCCTGCTGACCCCCATCATCAAGGCCTTCCTGACCGACAACGGCTTCCAGGCTGCGGTGATGTGCCAGCAGGTCTTCGGTGGCCATGGCTACATCAAGGAGTGGGGCATGGAGCAGTTCGTGCGCGATGCCCGCATCAACATGATCTACGAAGGCACGAACACCGTGCAGTCGCTCGACCTGCTGGGCCGCAAGATCCTGGGCAACAACGGCGCCACGCTCAAGAAGTTCGGCAAGCTGGTCGGCAAGCTGGTGGAAGAAGAGGGCGTGAACGAGAAGATGGCCGAATTCATCAACCCGCTGGCCTACCTGGGTGACCAGATGACCAAGTTCACCACCGAGATCGGCTTCAAGGGCTTCCAGAATCCGGACGAAGTGGGCGCTGCCGCCGTGGACTACCTGCGCGTGGCCGGCCACCTGGTGTTCGGCTACTTCTTCGCGCGCATGGCCTCGGTCGCCCTCAAGCAGATCGCGGCCGGCAACACCGACCCCTTCTACCCCGCCAAGCTGCAGACGGCACGTTTCTACTTCGCCAAGCTCTTCCCCGAGACGGCGACGTTGATGCGCACCGCCCGTGCCGGCGCCAAGCCGCTGATGGACACCGATCTGGCCCTGGCATAAATGAATCCCCCCCGAAGCGCCTACGGCGCCTCCCCCCGAGGGGGGCGCACCCAGTGGCCCGGCAAAGCCGGTTCCACGGGTGCCCGCGGCTGGGCTCTTGGCGTGCCGTTGTTGTTTGCGGTGAGCCTGGCGTTCGCCCAGCCCACGCCCGTGGGGCTGTGGCGCAGCATCGACGACAAGACCGAGCAGGCCAAGGCCGAGATCCGCATCCGCGAGGGGGTGGACGGCGTGGTGACGGGCGTCATCGAGCGCGCGCTCATCAAGTCCGAGCAGCCCAACTGCGATCTGTGTACCGATGACCGCAAGGGCCAGCCCAAAGTGGGGATGGAGATCATCCGCGGCGCGAAGAAGTCGGCGGAGGAGGACGTCTGGGAGGGCGGCAAGATCCTCGACCCCGAGAACGGCAAGAGCTACACGTTGCGCATGAAGCCGCTCGATGGCGGCGTCCGCCTGCAGATTCGCGGCTATATCGGCCCCTTCTACCGGACCCAGATCTGGATCCGCGTGCAGTAAGTGCACATCGAACATTCAACCAGGAACACCACCATGTCCCGATTTCAAGTCAGAAAAGTCGCCGTGCTCGGCGCCGGTGTGATGGGCGCACAGATCGCCGCCCATCTCGTCAACGTCAAGGTGCCGGTCGTGCTGTTCGACCTGCCGGCCAAGGAAGGCCCGAAGAACGGCATCGTCACCAAGGCCATCGACAACCTGAAGAAACTCAAGCCGGCGCCGCTGGGCGTGGCCGAAGACGCCGGCCTGATCCAGGCCGCCAACTACGAGGAGCACCTGGGCCTGCTCAAGGAGTGTGACCTCATCATCGAGGCCATTGCCGAGCGCATGGACTGGAAGCTCGACCTCTACAAGAAGATCGCGCCGCATGTGGCCAAGCACGCCATCGTGGCCTCCAACACCTCGGGCCTGTCCATCACCAAGCTCTCCGAGGCGCTGCCCGAGGAGATCAAGCCGCGCTTCTGCGGCATCCACTTCTTCAATCCGCCGCGCTACATGTACCTGGTGGAGCTGATCGCCACGCCGACCACCAACCCCGCCATCCTGGACCAGTTGGAGACCTTCGTCACCAGCGGCCTGGGCAAGGGCGTGGTGCGCGCCAAGGACACGCCCAACTTCATCGCCAACCGCGTCGGCATCGCCGGCATGCTGGCCACGATGAAGGAAGTGGAGAACTTCGGCCTCACCTATGACGTGGTGGACGACCTCACAGGCAAGAAGCTGGGCCGCGCAAGTTCCGGTACTTTCCGCACCGCCGACGTGGTGGGCCTGGACACCATGGCTCACGTCATCAAGACGCTGCAGGACAACCTGGACGAGAAGAGCGACCCCTTCTACGGCAGCTTCGGCACGCCCAAGGTGCTCCAGACCCTGATCGAGATGGGCCACCTGGGGCAGAAGAGCAAGGCTGGTTTCTACAAGAAGGTGGGGCGCGACATCCTGCGCTTCGATCTGGAAGGCAAGGAGTACGTGCCCGGCGGCGAAAAGGCCGACGCGGTCTACGAACGCATGCTCAAGAAGCCCGCCGGCGAGCGCCTCAAGCTGCTGCGCAACGCCGAGGGCAAGCAGGGCCAGTTCCTCTGGGCCATCCTGCGCAACAGTTTTCACTACGCTGCCGTGCACCTGGCGACCATTGCCGAAACCGCGGCCGACGTGGACCTGGCCATGCGCTGGGGCTTCGGCATGAAGCAGGGCCCCTTCGAGCTCTGGCAGGAAGCCGGCTGGCTGGAGGTGGCGAAGATGATCCAGGAGGACATAGCCGCCGGCAAGGCCCTGAGCAAGGCGCCGCTGCCCAAGTGGGTGTTCGAAGGCCCGGTGGCCAAGGCCGGTGGCGTGCACACGCCCGAGGGGTCCTTCAATCCCACGAGCGGCAAGTTCCAGCCGCGTCGCCAGCTGCCGGTCTACGGCATCCAGTATTTCCGCGAAAGCCTGCTGGGCGACGGCTCGCCGAGCTACCGGACGGCGGGCAAGACCCTGTTCGAGGATGACGCCATCCGTCTCTGGACCCTGGACGAGAACCGCGACGCCGCCAGCGGCAGCGTGCTGATCGCCAGCATCAAGAGCAAGATGCACGCCATCAGCCCGGCCGTGGCCGAGGGCCTGGCGCGCGGCGTCGAGCTGGCCGAACAGGAATACCAGGGCATGGTCATCTGGTCCGGCGACGAGCCCTTCAGCGTCGGCGCCGACCTGCAGGCCATGCTGCCGGCCTTCATGGTGGCCGGCGTCAGTGCCATCGAGGGCGCCGAGCAGGAACTGCAGAACCTCATGCTGCGTATCCGCTACGCCGGCGTGCCCGTGGTGTCGGCCGTGCGCGGCATGGCCCTGGGCGGCGGCTGCGAGCTGGCCGTGCACTCGGCACGCCGGGTCGCTGCCATGGAGAGCTACATCGGCCTCGTGGAAGTCGGCGTGGGCCTGATCCCGGGCGCCGGCGGCCTGACCTACATCGCGCGCCGCGCGGCCGAAAACATGGCCACGTCCACCGGCAAGGACATCCTGCCCTTCCTGACCGAGGGTTTCACCGCCGCGGCCATGGCCAAGGTGGGCACGAGCGCGCTGGAGTCGCGCAAGCTGGGCTACCTGCTGGACAGCGACATCGTCGTGCCCAACAAGGACGAGCTGCTCTACGTGGCGCTGAACGAGGCGCGCGCCCTGTACCAGGGGGGCTGGCGCGCCCCGCACCGCCGCCTGTTCCCGGTGGCGGGTCGCAACGGCCTGGCCACCATCAAGGCGCAGCTGGTCAATATGCGCGACGGCGGCTTCATCAGCGCCCACGACTTCCACATCGCCAGTCTGATTGCGAACGTGGTCTGCGGCGGTGACGTCGATGCCGGCTCGCTGGTGAGCGAAGAGTATCTGATGGCGCTGGAGCGCCAGGCCTTCTGCTCGCTCATCGTCCATCCCAAGACCCAGGAACGCATCATGGGCATGCTCAGCACCGGCAAGCCCGTGCGCAACTGATCGGCAGGAAAGGAATCATCATGAAACAAGTGCAAGACGCCTACATCGTTGCCGCCACGCGTACGCCCATCGGCCGTTCCGGTCGTGGCTACTTCCGCAACACACGCCCCGACGACCTGCTGGTCTCCGCTATCAAGAGCGCGATGAAGCAGGTGCCCACGCTGGATCCCAAGGCGATTGAAGATGCCATCATCGGCTGCTCCTTCCCGGAGGCCGAGCAGGGCATGAACATGGCCCGTATCGCCGTGGGCCTGGCTTTCAACCATCCCGTGGGTGGTGTCACCGTCAACCGCTTCTGCGCTTCCGGTGTGACGGCCATCCAGATGGCGGCCGACCGCATCCGCGTGGGCGAGGCCGACGTGATGATCGCCGGCGGCGCCGAGTCCATGAGCCTGGTGCCCATGGGCGGCGTGAAGCCTTCCTTCAACCCGGAGGTCTTCATGCGCGACGAGAACATCGGCATCGCCTACGGCATGGGCCTGACGGCCGAAAAGGTCGCGCAGCAGTGGAAGGTGAGCCGCGAGGCGCAGGACGCCTTCGCGCTGGAGTCCCACATGCGCGCCATCAAGGCGCAGAAGGCGGGCGAGTTCACGGCCGAGATCACCCCCATCGACGTGGTCGAGCGCACGCCCAATCTGGAGACGGGCGAGGTCATCAGCAAGACCCGCACCGTGAACCTGGACGAAGGGGCCCGCCCCGACACCACGCTGGAGGCGCTGGCCAAGCTCAAGCCGGTCTTCGCGGCGCGCGGCAGCGTCACGGCCGGCAACAGCTCGCAGACCAGCGACGGCGCCGGCGCCCTGATCCTGGCCAGTGAAAAGGCCGTCAAGCAGTTTGGTCTCAAGCCGCTGGCGCGCTTCGTCAGCTTCGCAGCGCGCGGCGTGTCGCCGGAGATCATGGGTATCGGCCCGATCGAGGCCATCCCCGCAGCGCTGCGCTACGCCGGCCTCAAGCACGAGGACATCGGCTGGTTCGAGCTCAACGAAGCCTTCGCGGCCCAGTCGCTGGCGGTGATCAACAGCCTGGGCCTGGACCCGAGCAAGGTCAACCCCATGGGCGGTGCCATTGCCCTGGGCCACCCGCTGGGCGCCACCGGCGCCATCCGCGCGGCCACCGTCGTGCATGCCCTGCACCGCCACAACCTCAAGTACGGCATGGTGACCATGTGCGTCGGCACCGGACAGGGTGCCGCGGGCATCTTCGAGCGCGTCTGAGGCCATGAGCGAGCCGCTGTTGCGCAGCCTGCCGCTGGACAACGGCGGCACGCTCGCGTTGCGGGTCTGGGCGCCCGAGGGCGCGGCGGTGGCCAGCGTGGTCATTGGCGGCGCCATGGGCGTGCCCCAATCCTATTACGCGGCCTATGCCGGCTGGCTGGCCGGCCAGGGCTACCGGGTCTGGACTTTCGACTACCGCGGCCAAGGGGAGTCGCGCCCGCACACGCCCAGCCACACCCTGCGCGGCTATCAGGCCGACCTGCTGGACTGGGTGCGCGACTATGAAGCGGTTGTGCACACTGCCCGGCACGAGCAGCCCGGCCTGCCGCTGTATCTGATGGGGCACAGCCTGGGGGCCCAGTTGCCCGGGCTGTTCGAGCACCCGGCGTGCGTCGACGGCCTGCTCAGCATCGCGGCCGGCAGCGGCTATTGGCGCGACAACGCGCCGCAGCTCAAGCGCCGGGTCCTGTTCTTCTGGCACGTGATGGTGCCGCTGGCCACCAGGGTCTGCGGTTACTTTCCCGGCAAGCGCCTGGGCATGGTGGGCAATCTGCCCGAGGGTGTGATTCGCCAGTGGCGTCGCTGGTGCCTCCATCCGCGCTACAGCGCGGCCGAGGGACCGGCGGCACTGGCGCGTTATGCGCAGGTGCATTTTCCCGTGCTGGCGTGGACTTTCAGCGACGACGAAATGATGACGCTGCGCGGTACGCACAGCCTGCTCGCGCTCTACAGTTCGGCCCCGCGCCATGTGCACACCTGGCATCCGGTGCACGCGCGGGCGCGGCGCATCGGTCATTTCGGCCTGTTCCGCGAGTCCTTCCGCGACACGCTGTGGCCGCGTACCATTGAGGCCTTGCAGGCGCTGCCGCAGCTTTGGCAGCGCCGCGTCCCGCACACGACTGACGACGAAGCCCGCGACGCGGACACTGTGCCTCATGAGCTCACATCCCTTTGATACGGCCCTGAAACTGCAGGCCCTGGCGGCGGGCCGCTATGCCGGTGCCACCAGCCCGGCCTACTGGAACATGGTGGGGCCTTTTGGCGGCGCGACCGCAGCCACGGTGCTGGCCGCCGTGCTGCAGCACCCGGACCGACTTGGCGACCCGCTGTCCATCACCGTCAACTACGCCGGCGCGCTGGCGCAGGGGCCGTTCGAGGTGCAGATACATCCGGCGCGCACCAACCGCTCCACCCAGCACTGGACGGCCGCCATCGTGCAGCAGGACGAGCAGGGCCAGCCCGTGATTGCCACCACGGCCACGCTCATCACGGCCGCGCGGCGCGAGACCTGGAGCCTGTCGGACCTGCCCATGCCCGGGGTACCGAGGCCGGACGAGGTGCGGGCCATGCCCTATGGCCAAGGCATGGCCTGGCTGGAGAACTACGAGCTGCGTCCCGTGAGCGGCTTTATTCCGCAGACCTGGGACGGCCGCCAGCACGACCACAGCGTCACGCAGCTGTGGATGCGCGACCATCCGCCGCGGCCGCTGGATTTCTGCTCCCTGCTGGCCCTGTCCGACATCTTCTACCCGCGCGTCTGGCTCAAGCGCGCCACGCGGGTGCCGGCCGGCACGGTGTCCATCACCACCTACTTCCATGCCGGCGGCAAGGAGCTGAAGGCCACCGGCAGCGGCTACCTGCTGGGGCAGGCGCGCGGGCAGGAGTTCCGCAACGGCTTCTTCGATCAATCCGCCCAGCTCTGGGACGAGGCCGGCACACTGCTGTGCACCTCGCACCAGATCGTCTATTACAAGGAATGACTATGAGCCCCCACGTTCATCACTTCGTGTATTCACTGCCCCCCGAGGCGGCGCAAGCCTCCCTTGGGGCGGCCCGGCAGGAGGCTCGATCATGAGCGAGATCCTCGTGCACACCGAAGACGGCGTGCGCACCATCAGCTTCAACCGTCTGGAGCGCAAGAACTCCATTACTGCGGCGATGTACGCCGCGCTGGCCGAAGCGGTGAATACCGCGGTGGACGACGCGGCCGTGCGCGTGCTGGTGTTCCAGGGCCACGAGACGGTGTTCTCGGCCGGCAACGACATTGGCGATTTCCTGAACGCGCCGCCGGCCGACCCGGATGCGCCGGTGTGGCGTTTCATGCGTGCACTGGCCGGCTTTCCCAAACCGGTGCTCGCCGCCGTCAGCGGCCCGGCGGTGGGCATCGGCACCACGATGCTGTTCCACTGCGACCTGGTGTTCGCCGGCGACAACGCGGCCTTCTCCATGCCTTTCGTGAACCTGGGCCTGTGCCCGGAGTTCGCCTCCAGCCTGCTGGTGCCGCAAATGTTCGGCTACCATCGCGCGGCCGAGGCGCTGCTGCTGGGTGAGCCCTTCATGGCCGAGGCGGCGCTGGAAGCCGGCCTGGTCAACCGCGTGCTGCCACCGACCGAGGCCAATGCCTATGCGCAGGCGCAGGCACGCAAGCTGGCGGCCAAGCCGCTGTCCTCGCTGATCGAGACCAAGCGGCTGATGAAGAAGGCCAGCGGAGCGCAGGTGCTGGCGCAGATGGGTGAGGAGGGTGCGAGCTTCGGCCGCATGCTGCGCGAGCCGGCGGCGCGTGAGGCCTTTGGCGCCTTCATGGAGAAACGAAAGCCTGACTTCAGCAAGCTCTGATGAAGCCGGCGGTTCCTTTTCCGGCCAGCGGCTTCGAGCCCGAGTTCATCGCCGCGCTGAAAGACATCTTCGAGCGCCAGATCGCCTTCAACCGCGTACTCGGCCTGCAGATCACGAAGATCGCGCCCGAGGGCGTGGCCGCGCACATCGCCATGAAACCCGAGCTGATCGGCCACTTCGGCCACCAACGCCTGCACGGCGGCGTCATCAGCGCCGGGCTGGATGCCATGGGCGGCCTGGCCATCATGGCCGCCATCGGTGCGCGTCATATGGATGAGCCGCCGCTGCAGCGCCTGCACCGTTTTGGCAAGCTGGGAACCATCGACCTGCGGGTGGACTATCTGCGCCCGGGCATCGGTGGCCGCTTCGAGCTGCGCGCCGAGGTGCTGCGCCTGGGTTCGCGTGTGGCGAGCACGCGCATGGAATTTCTGGGGGCTGACGGGACCTTGCTGTCAGCCGGTGCGGCCGCCTACATCGTCTCCTAGGGCCGGCTCAATCCCTTGGAATTTGAGGCAGGGCCGGCCCCCGGCGGTCAGATGCCGGCCGGCCGGTGCGGCACCTCGCGCGGCTTGCCCTGCTCGTCGATGGCCACGTAGGTGAGCGTGGCCTCCGTCACCTTGACGAACTGGCCCTGGGCGCGGAACTGCTCGGCAAACACTTCTACCTTCACCGTCATCGAGGTGCGGCCCACACGCGTCAGTTTGGAGTAGAAGGACAGGATGTCGCCCACGCGCACCGGCTGCTTGAAGATGAACTCGTTCACCGCCACCGTGGCCATGCGGCCGCCGGCGTAGCGCGCCGGGATCACCGAGCCGGCCAGGTCCACCTGGGCCATGACCCAGCCGCCGAAGATGTCGCCGTTGGCGTTGCAGTCGGCCGGCATGGGGATGACCTTGAGCACCAGCTCCTCGTCGGAGGGGGGCTGGATGGGGCCGGGGGGAAGGTAGGCGGACATGGGTGAAAATCCCTGAAAACTGACTGATCGGATTGTCTCTCATGCGCGGCCGTCGCGAATACATCCTCCCCACGCCCGCGGGCGTCAAGGCACCGGCCGTTCCGCGCTCGGACTGGCCCACGCTCAAGCGTCTCTTCCCCTACCTGTGGGCTTACAAGTGGCGTGTGCTGCTGGCGCTGGCCTTCATGATCGGGGCCAAGCTGGCCAATGTGGGCGTGCCGCTGCTGCTCAAGGAACTGGTGGACACCATGTCGCTGGCGGCCAACGATGCGCGCGCCTTGGCGGTGGTGCCGGCCGCGCTGTTGCTGGCCTATGGGGCGCTGCGCCTGTCCACCGCCCTGTTCACCGAGCTGCGCGAACTGGTGTTCGCCAAGGCTACCGAGGGTGCGGTGCGCAGCATCACGCTGCAGGTGTTCCGCCACCTGCACGACCTGAGCCTGCGCTTCCACCTGGAGCGGCAGACCGGTGGTGTGACGCGTGACATCGAGCGCGGCACGCGCGCCATCAACTCGCTGATCTCGTATTCGATCTACAGCATCCTGCCCACGCTGGTGGAAGTGGCCATGGTGCTGACGCTGCTGGCGGTGAAGTTCGACGTCTGGTTCGCCTGGATCACGGTGGCCGCGCTGGTGGCCTACATCGCTTTCACGGTGACCGTCACGGAATGGCGCACCCACCTGCGCCGGCGCATGAACGAGCTCGACACCGTGGCCCACAGTCGCGCCATCGACTCGCTGCTGAACTACGAAACGGTCAAGTATTTCAACAACGAGGAATTCGAGGCGCGCCGCTACGACGAGAACCTGGAGAAGTACCGCCGCGCCGCCATCCGCAGCCAGGCGTCCCTGAGCCTGCTCAACACGGGGCAGCAGCTCATCATCGCCGTTGCCCTGGTGGCCATGCTCTGGCGTGCCACGCAGGGCGTGCTCGACGGCCGCATGACGCTGGGTGACCTGGTCATGGTCAACGCCTTCATGATCCAGCTCTACATTCCGCTCAACTTCCTGGGGGTGCTGTACCGCGAGATCAAGCAGAGCCTGACCGACCTGGACAAGATGTTCCGGCTGCTGGACCGGCCGCTGGAAGTGGCCGATCAGCCTGGGGCAACGCCCCTGCGGCTCGATGAGGCCGTCGGCGTGCGCTTCGAGCACGTGGACTTCGCCTACGACCCGGCGCGACCCATCCTGCACGACGTGAGCTTCGAGATCCCGGCCGGCAGGACCGTGGCGGTGGTCGGCCCTTCGGGCGCCGGCAAGTCCACGCTGGCGCGCCTGCTCTACCGTTTCTACGACGTGACGGACGGGCGCATCGAGATCGCCGGCCAGGATATCCGCGGCGTGACGCAGGACTCGTTGCGCCGCGCCATCGGCATCGTGCCGCAGGACACGGTGCTGTTCAACGACACGGTGGAATACAACATCGCCTATGGTCGCCCCGGTGCCAGCCGGACCGAGGTGGAGCAGGCCGCGCGCGCTGCCCACATCCACAATTTCATCGCCTCCACCCCGCAGGGCTATGACACCATGGTGGGCGAGCGCGGGCTCAAGCTCTCCGGCGGCGAGAAGCAGCGTGTGGCCATTGCCCGCACCTTGCTGAAGAATCCGCCGGTGCTGATCTTCGATGAAGCCACCTCGGCGCTGGATTCGGCCAACGAGCGCGCCATCCAGGCCGAGCTCCGGAGCGTGGCCCAGGGCAAGACGGCGCTGGTCATTGCGCACCGCCTGTCCACCGTGGTCGACGCGCACGAGATCCTGGTCATGGAGCATGGGCGCATTGCCGAGCGCGGCTCGCACGCCGCGCTGCTGGCCAAAAACGGCATTTATGCGCGGATGTGGGCGCTGCAGCAAAACGCCGAGTGACACGGCCCGCACCGGCTGCGGCATGATGTGCTGCCGGCGGTCTTTGCGCGGGATCAAGATGCCGTGAGCGGCCGCCGGCGATGGTGGACTGAATTTCCATTGCGAAGGAATAGCGTGGAGTCCTCGCTCACATATCTGGCGCTCGGGCCGCCCGGACGGCAACGCCTGCGGGTGGTGATGGTGCTGCTGACGATGGCGATCTACGGGGTATTCGCCATCCTGCAGCACGTCGAGGTCCGGCTGGGCTTCATCGATGCCTGGTCGTCGGCTTGGCTCACGGCCTATTACCTGGGCGGCTCGCTGCTGTTCTACGGGCTGGTGCGCAGCGGCGGGAGCGTGCACCTGTCCCCGCAGGAGCCGTCGCTGACGTTCTGGCAGACCTTGCACGGTGTGCTGGCCATGGTCGGTGCCTATGCCATCACCGGGCCGGCCCGCGGCGCCGTGCTGGCCATCCTGGTGCTGGTGCTGGCCTATGGCATGTTCAGCCTGTCGGTGCGGCAGGCCGCCCTGCTGGCCGGGGTGGCGCTGGTGGCCCTGTGCTCCGTCATGCTCTGGAAGAGCCAGACCGATCCGGCGCGCTACCCGCCCTGGGTGGAGGCGGTGCATCTGGCCTTTGGTGTCATCGTGCTGTCCGGGGTGTCGGCGCTGTCGGTGCGCATGGGTGTTCTGCGGCAACGCCTGCGCCAGCAGAAGCAGGAGCTCGAAGCGTCGCTGGAACAGATCCGCCTGCTGGCGACGCAGGACGAGCTGACCGGCTTGCTCAACCGCCGCCACATGACCGCCTTATTGCGCGCCGAGCAGGTGCGCCAGCAGCGCACGGGCCATGCCATGACGCTGGTGCTGATCGATCTCGATCTTTTCAAGCGCATCAACGACGAGCACGGGCACCAGGCCGGCGACACGGTGTTGCGTACCTTCGCGCAGGCGGTGACGCCCCAGCTGCGGGGTGCCGATGTGCTGGCCCGCTGGGGCGGCGAGGAGTTCCTGCTCATGCTGCCGGAAACCGGGGCGCCGCAGGCGCGGCAATGCGTGGAGCGCATGCGCGCCAGCCTGGCCCACGTGTCCTTCGACACTGTCGCGACCGGGCTGCGGTTGACCTTCTCGGCCGGCCTGGCAGTCTGCCAGCCGGGCGAGTCGATCGAGGCGGTGATCGAACTGGCTGATCAGGCCCTCTACCGTGCCAAACAGGCCGGCCGCAACTGCACCGTCGGCGCCTGAGGCGCCGTGCCGGCGCAGGCCGCGCGCATAATCGCCCGCCATGGAGACCAAGTGGCTTGAGGACTTCGTGAGTTTGGCCGAGACGCGCAGCTTCAGCCGCTCGGCCCAGCTGCGCCACGTCACGCAGCCGGCCTTCTCACGCCGCATCCAGTCGCTGGAGGCCTGGGCCGGTACCGACCTGGTGGACCGCAGCGCCTACCCCACGCGCCTCACGCCCGCCGGCGAGACGCTGTACGGCCAGGCGCTGGAGATGCTGCAGGCGCTGCAGCACACGCGCGCCATGCTGCGCAGCCATACCGCCGCGGGCGAGGACGTGATCGAATTCGCCGTGCCGCACACGCTGGCCTTCACCTTCTTCCCGGCCTGGGTATCGGAGCTGCGCGCGCAGTTCGGGGCCTTCAAGAGCCGGCTCATCGCGCTCAATGTGCACGACGCCGTGATGCGCCTGGCCGAGGGCAGCTGCGACCTGCTGCTGGCCTACCATCACGCCTCCCACCCCTTCCAGCTCGACGCCGAACGTTACGAGATGGTCAGCCTGGGGCAGGAATCCATCGCACCCTACTCGCGGCCCGACGCCGCCGGACAGCCCCTGTTCCAGCTCCCCGGGCGCGCCGGCCAGCCCCTGCCCTACCTCGGCTACGCCCCCGGCGCCTACCTGGGCCAGGTGGTGGAGTTCATGCTCAAGCAGGCCGGCACGGCCATCCACCTGGATCGCGTCTACGAAACCGACATGGCCGAGGGCCTGAAAGCCATGGCGCTGGAAGGGCATGGCCTGGCCTTTCTGCCCTCCAGCGCCGTGCGCAACGAGTTGCGCGCCGGCCGCCTGGTCAACGCCGCCCCCGCGGGCATGGGCGAACTGCAGATCACCATGGACGTGCGGCTGTACCGCGAAAAGCCGGCGCCGCGGGAGGGCCAGCGCGGCAGCCATCGGGCACCGCCCAAGCGCACGGCGCAGGCGCTGTGGGATTTCCTGCGGGGGCAGGCCTGAGCGTCGCCCTGTCCTGGCGGCGACAACAAAGGGGAAACCCGTGCCGCCGAGGCCCGGTCAGGCACTAGAATTTTCAGGACATCGTGTCCGCGTCCCTGTGACACCAACCACCGCGCAAGGAGAGTCCGTCATGAAGAAACAGTTACTTGCTCTGGCCGTATTCGCGCTGGCCACCGGCAGCGCACTGGCCCAGTCCGGCGACACGCTGGCCAAGATCAAGGCCAGTGGCAGCGTCACGCTGGGTGTGCGCGAGTCCTCGGGCGCGCTGGGCTACACCCTGGGTGACGGCAAGTACGTGGGCTTTCACACCGAGATGGGCGAGCGCATCCTCGCCGACGTCCAGAAGAAGCTGGGCCTGGCCAGGCTGGACCTGAAGTTCCAGCCGGTGACCTCGCAGAACCGCATCCCGCTGGTGACCAATGGCACGGTGGACCTGGAGTGCGGCTCCACCACCAACAATGCCGCGCGCCAGAAGGACGTGGACTTCGCGGTCACCACCTATGTGGAAGAGGTGCGCATCGCCGTCAAGGCCGGCTCGGGCATCAACTCCATCAAGGACCTCAACGGCAAGACGGTGGCCACCACCACCGGCACCACCTCGGTGCAGACGTTGCGTCGCCATGAGCGCGCCGGTGGTGTCGACTTCAAGGAGGTCTATGGCAAGGACCACGCCGACAGCTTCCTGCTGCTGGAGTCGGGCCGTGCCGACGCCTTTGTCATGGACGGCTCCATCCTGGCCGGCAACATCTCCAAGGCCAAGAACCCGGCGGACTTCAAGATCGTGGGCGAGGTGCTCTCCGTCGAGCCCATCGCCTGCATGCTGCGCAAGCACGACGCGGCCTTCAAGAAGGCGGTGGACGACAGCATCAAGCGGCAGATCGCCGATGGTTCGCTGGCCAAGCTGTACGACAAGTGGTTCATGCAGCCGATCCCGCCCAACAACGTGAAGGTCGGGCTGCCCATGTCGGCCGCGACCAAGGAGGCCTGGGCGCATCCGAACGACAAGCCCATGGAAGACTACGCCCGCAAGTAAAGGCCGGGTGAGCGATACCAGGTACCCCTGCGACCCGCGCGTTGGCAGGGGTTTTTTCTTGACGCCATGAGGGTGCACACATGAGCTGGGATTGGCAGGTGTTCTGCGAGGACACCGTTGAGCGCACGCCGGTGGCGGGCTGCTTCGGCAAGGACGGCGGCGTCACCTACCTGGACTGGCTGCTGTCGGCGTGGGGCTGGACGGTCTCGGTGGCGCTGTTGGCTCTGCTGATCGCCCTGGTGCTGGGTGCGGTGGTCGGTACCCTGCGCACCCTGCCGGACCGGCCGTGGATCGTGCGCCTGGGCAATGCCTGGGTCGAGCTGTTCCGCAACATCCCGCTGCTGGTCCAGATTTTCCTCTGGTACCACGTGGTGCCGGCCATGTTCCCTACCCTCAAGAGCGTGCCGGGCTTCGTGCTGGTCGTGCTGGCGCTGGGCCTGTTCACCTCGGCGCGCATCGCCGAGCAGGTGCGTTCGGGCATCCAGGCCCTGCCGCGTGGACAGCGCCATGCCGGCATGGCGCTGGGTTTCACCACCGCGCAGACCTACCGCTACGTGCTGCTGCCCATGGCCCTGCGCATCATCATTCCACCGCTGACCAGCGAGACCATGAACATCTTCAAGAACTCCTCGGTGGCGTTCGCGGTCTCGGTGGCGGAGCTGACCATGTTCGCCATGCAGGCGCAGGAGGAGACCTCGCGCGGCATCGAGGTCTACCTGGCGGTGACGGGGCTGTACGTGATCTCGGCCCTGGCCATCAACCGGCTCATGGCTTTCATCGAGCGACGCACGCGCGTGCCGGGCTTCATCGCGGCCGGCGCGGGCGGAGGGCATTGAGATGAACCTGCAGCTCGATCTTTCCTTCTACAGCTGGGATCTGGTCCGCAATTTCGTCCTCAAGGGGCTCACCTTCAGCGTCTTGCTGACGCTGGTCGCCACCATCGGCGGTATTCTGTTCGGCACCCTGCTGGCGCTCATGCGCCTGTCCGGGCGCAAGTGGCTGGACCTGCCGGCGGCTGTCTACGTCAACGGCATGCGCAGCATTCCACTGGTGATGGTCATCCTCTGGTTCTTCCTGCTGGTGCCCTTCCTGATCGGCCGGCCCATCGGCGCCGAGATCTCGGCGGTGATCACCTTCATCGCCTTCGAGGCGGCCTATTTCAGCGAGATCATGCGCGCCGGCATCCAGTCCATCCCGCGCGGCCAGGTGTTTGCCGGCCAGGCCCTGGGCATGAGCTATGGGCAGAACATGCGCCTGGTGGTGCTGCCGCAGGCCTTGCGCAACATGCTGCCCGTGCTGCTGACGCAGACCATCATCCTGTTCCAGGACACCTCGCTGGTCTACGCCATCGGCGCCTACGACATGCTCAAGGGCTTCGAGGTGGCGGGCAAGAACTACGGCCGCCCGATCGAGGCCTACCTGGCGGCCGCCGTCGTCTACTTCATCATCTGCTATGCGCTCTCGTATGCCGTCAAGCGGCTGCACCGGCGCATTGCCATCATTCGCTAGGAGCTCGCATCGTGATCGAATTGAAGAATGTCTCCAAGTGGTATGGCAGCTTCCAGGTGCTGTCGGACTGCTCGACCCGTATCAACAAGGGCGAGGTGGTGGTGGTGTGCGGTCCTTCGGGCTCGGGCAAGTCCACCCTGATCAAGACCATCAATGCGCTGGAGCCGATCCAGCAGGGCGAGATCTGGGTCGACGGCGTGCCGGTGCACGACCCCAAGACCAACCTGCCGAAACTGCGCAGCCGTGTCGGCATGGTGTTCCAGCACTTCGAGCTGTTCCCGCACCTGTCGGTGACCGAGAACCTGACGCTGGCCCAGGTCAAGGTGCTGGGCCGCAACGCCGAGGACGCGAAACAGCATGGCCTGAAGTACCTCGATCGCGTCGGCCTGCTGGCGCATAAGGACAAGTTCCCGGGCCAGCTCTCGGGCGGGCAGCAGCAGCGCGTGGCGATTGCGCGCGCCCTCTCGATGGACCCCATCGTCATGCTGTTCGACGAGCCGACCTCGGCACTCGACCCCGAAATGGTGGGCGAGGTGCTGGACGTCATGGTCGGCCTGGCCAAGGAGGGCATGACCATGATGGTGGTCACGCACGAGATGGGTTTTGCCCGCAAGGTGGCGCACCGCGTGATCTTCATGGACGTGGGCGGGCGCATCCTGGAAGACTGCTCGCGCGACGAGTTCTTCGGCAACCCGGACGCGCGCCAGCCGCGCACCAAGGACTTCCTGGCCAAGATCCTGCAGCACTGAACCGCCGCCTTGGCGGTCGATGGCCCCCCTGGCCTACAATCGGCCCATGTTCGCTTCCGCCCGTGTCCGCACCTCCGACGCCGGCTGCGCCTTCGCGCAGCCGCAGTGCGCGGCCGCGTGCGCGCCGGCCCTGCGCCTGCCACCGCACGCAGAGTCCTGAGCCCGGCGATCCTTCTCGAACCCCCTCGCGCCATTTCTGGATCACCGGGCCCCATCGGGCGCAACGGTTCCGGCCCGCCCGGAGCCCTCGATCCAGGAGCGTCTCCATGTCTTTCCCCTCTTCTGCCCGTCTGTTGAACGAGCTCGATCACGTGCGCATCCGCAAGCTGCTGCCGCAACAGGGCGTCCCCGGCCCCCTGGCCGAACTGCTCGCCGAGGCCGATCTGGTGCCGCCGCGTGAGGTGCCGCCCGATGTCGCCACCATGCACTCGCAGCTCCAGCTGCAGGACCTGGTCAGTGGCC
>JAJZUZ010000166.1 GCA_021845965.1 Pseudomonadota bacterium
GGCGCCGGGTTTTTTCGTTTCTCATGCGCCCAATGGCCGAAGCCGTCCACTGCCGTCGCCTGGACACCCCCTGGAGGGAACCCACGATTCGCGGCGCGGCTGTCCCCGTACCACGGCACAAATGCGCTGCCGCACCGCAAAGCAAAAAGCCCGCTACAGATTTTGTAGCGGGCTTTTCTTCAGCCTTTCGGCTATTTGGCTCCCCGACCTGGGCTCGAACCAGGGACCTACGGATTAACAGTCCGGCGCTCTACCGACTGAGCTATCGGGGAATATTCGGTATGACGAATTGTAGTTGGTGGGACGTGCAGGATTCGAACCTGCGACCAACGGATTAAAAGTCCGCTGCTCTACCGACTGAGCTAACGTCCCACTCAGTGTCGCAGTTCACAACCGCAACCTGTCAAGCCTTAAATTATAGCGTCATTTTTGCGCCGTTTTCAAGCGCGCTTCACAATTTCATTCAGCACCCAGCCCGCCGCACACTGCCCGAAGGTGGCGGTGACCGCGACCTGCGAACCGTAGCCGCTGCAGTTGAGCGAGCCATCGCCCGTGATGGCACAGGACGCGTCGGGGCCGCTGACGGCTTCGCGGCTGAACACGCACGTCACGCCGATCTTGCGTGCACCGCGAGGCGCACCATGTTCGCGGCGCAGCCGGTAGCGCAGCTGTGCAAGCAGAGGGTCGTGCGTGACCTGCGCCAGGTCCTCGATGTCGACCTCGTGCGCCAGGCGTTTGCCGCCCGCCGCACCGGCGCTGATGAAGATGAGCCTGTTCTTCATGGCCCAGGCCGCCATCGCCGTCTTGGCGCGCACCTGGTCGCAGGCGTCGATGATCGCATCCACGCCGGCGGGCAGCAACGCTGGCCAGTTGCCCGGCTCGACGAATTCCTCGATGCAGTGCACCTGGCACTGCGGGTTGATCTGAGCGATGCGGTCGCGCATAGCCAGGACCTTGGCCTGGCCGAGGGTCGCATCCAGCGCGTGGATCTGGCGGTTGATGTTGGACTCGGCCACGTGGTCCAGGTCGATCAGTGTCAGCTGGCCCACACCGCTGCGCGCCAGCGCCTCCACCGCCCACGAGCCGACACCGCCTACACCCACCACGGCCACATGGGCCGCACGGATGCGCTGCGCACCGGCTACGCCGTAGAGGCGCTCCAGGCCGCCAAAGCGGCGCGCGGCGTCCATCTCCATGGCGTCAGACCATGCGCTCCAGGCGCCACATCTGGTACTTGAAGGCTGCCACGGCCCCGACCAGGATGGCGGCGAAGGCGACCAGGCTGTTGAGCCCCAGGGTGGACAGGCCGGTGAGTCCCTGGCCAATGGTGCAGCCCATCGCGGTAACGCCGCCCACGCCCATGAGGGTGGCCCCCACCAGATGGTTGGCCACGTCTTCCGTGCTGCCGAAGCCCTCCCAGCGGAAGGTCCGCGTCGTCAGGGCCATCACGGCGGAACCGGCGATGACGCCGAAGACCGACACCACGCCCAGCGTGAGCACCTTGCTCTTGTCGCTGAAGAACATCAGCCAGTCCAGCGCATAGGCCACGGGTGCCACAAAGCTCATGGCCTCGGCGCGTCCCGAGTTGGTGGCGAGAAAGACCTCCTCCAGCGTCTCGGGATGCTCGGCCACATGGCCCAGATGCCCGCTGACCCACCACATGCCCAGCACGATGCCCCCCACCCCCGCGCCGGCGATCAGATTCTCCAGCCGCAGGAAGTCCTGGCCGCGCACGGCCCAGACGATGACTGCGGTCCCGATCACCAGCCCCAGCACCAGCGTCACCAGCGCCGGCGAGTAGCCCAGGGCTCGCGCCGCGATGTAGGGCAGATTCGCCGTCCCCGCGAAATCAACGGCCACCTGGTCCACGGTAGCCACGCGCACCACGGCAGTGATGCCCTTCATGGTGGCGAAAGCGGTGAAGCCCATGACCAGCATGACCACCAGCGACTTCAGGCTGCCGCCCCCGACGCGCACCAGCGTCTTGCTGCCGCAGCCCGACGCCAGCACCATGCCGAAGCCGAACAGCGCGCCGCCGATGGCTGACGACAACCAGAGCCAGCGGTTGCCACCCTGGATGGTCTTGGTGGGATCGATCACGCCCATAAAGGCCATGACGGAGAAGCCGATCATGGCCACGCCGATGGCCAGGCCCCACTGGCGCATGCGCGTCCAGTCGCCCATATTGACCACGTCGCTGACCGCGCCCATGGTGCAGAAATGGGTGCGCTGCACCAGCGCGCCGAACAACAGGGAGAGGAAGAAAGCTGCGCTCAGCACCAACGTGCCGAGCGCGGAGATATCGGGGTTCTGCATCCGCCGATTTTACGGCGATGCCGCCTTACTTGAGGCGCGGCAGGCGCTGCTTGGCGGCGGCGGCGGCCTCGGACTGCGGATAGGCCTTGATCAGGTCTTCCAGCGTCTTGCGCGCGGCCTTGATGTCCTTGAGCTCAACCTGGCAATTGGCGATCGACAGCACGGCCTCAGGCGCGCGCAGATGATCGGGCGCCTGTGTCAGCAGGTTGCGGAAGTTCTGGATGGCTTCCTTGTAGTCGCGCGTGGCGTACTGCGCATTGCCCAGCCAGAAAAAGGCCGACGGCGTATAGCCGCTGGTGGGGTAGCGCTTGATGAAGTCGACGAACGCCCCCTGCGCGCCCGGGAAATCACCCTTGCGGAAGACACCCAGCGCGGCCTCGAAATCGCGCTTCTCCGCCGGGTCCGCCAGGAACTCGCGCCCGTCCACGGTCACCTTGGAGGGTTCGAACTTCTGCAGCCGCTGGTCCAGGCTCTCCAGCGCATCCTTTTGCTGGCGCTGCAGCTCCGACACATCGCGCGCGAGCTGCTCGTTCTGGCCCACCAGGCGCGCCATGTCGGCGCGCAGGGCCTCGATCTGGTTCTGCAGGTCGAGCACGCTGCGGCGCAGCTGGGCGTTGTCTTCCGTGACACGCGCGGCCTGCTCGCTGGCGCGCTGGTCGACCTCCTGCTTGTTGGTCTCGACCCGCTGGCGCAGATCGAGGATGGCGCGCCGCGCCTCCTCATCCTCGAAAAGACCGGCGTGGGCCAGGCTGGCGCCGAAGGCGCACAGCAGAAGGGCCACCTGGCGTAGGGACTTGTTCATCTGTGCGTCTCTCCGGCAGGCCATCAACGGTAGGCGATTTCGGCGCGGCGGTTCTTGGACCAGGCGGCTTCGTCGTTACCCGGTACCGCCGGCTTCTCCTTGCCGAAGCTCACGGCCTCGATCTGGCTGTCCGCGACACCGAGCAGCTTCAGGGCGCGACGCACGGCCTCGGCGCGGCGCTGACCCAGCGCCAGGTTGTACTCACGGCCACCGCGCTCGTCGGTATGGCCTTCGATCACGACCTTGCGCTTGGCGTCGGCCTTGATGTAGCGCGCATTGGCATCGAGCAAGGCCTGGAACTCCGGCTTGATCGTATAGCTGTCGTAGTCGAAGTACACCAGACGCGCCATATTGGCGATCGCGTCCTGCCCGGTCTTGCCTTCATCCACCTGCCCCGTCGTGGTCTTGGCCACCACGCTCTCGCCGCCCGCAGCAGCGGGGCCGCCCGTGGAACGGTCTTCCACCTGGGCGGCACCATCCAGATTCACGGACGAGCAACCTGCCATCACCAGCGCCACGGCGCCGAGCAGTGCGAGTTTCTTCATCGACATTGCCATTACTCCTGTTGTATCGATCTAAGCTAATTAATCTGTTTCGGGAACGGGCCCCAGTCGGGCTCCCGGATGTCGCCGCCCTGCCCCGCCAGCCGCGCCTTGATCTTGCCGTCCAGGGTGGTGGTCATCAGGGCTTCACGCTCCTGCTGCTTGGTGGCATACAGGATCAGGCGGCCGTTCGGGGCGAAGCTTGGATTCTCGTCGGCCTCGGTATCGGTCAGAGCGGTCACGGTGCCCGTGGCCAGCTCCATCACGTGCAGCTTGAAGGCCCCATTGACGCGCGAAATATACGCGATCCAGCGCCCATCACCGCTCAACGCCGGCGAAATGTTGTAAGAGCCGGTAAACGTGACGCGCTCGGGCAGGCCACCCGCGGCCGGCATGCGGTAGATCTGCGGCGAGCCGCCACGGTCGCTGACGAAGTAGATGAACTTGCCGTCGTGCGAATAGGTCGGCTCGGTGTCGATGCTGGAAGAGGTGGTGAGACGGCGCGGCTCGGCGCCGGGCGAGCCCAGATCCAGCGTGTAGAGCTGCGAGCCACCGTCGCGGCTCAGCGTCACGGCCAGGGTACGACCATCGGGCGACCAGCCGGGGGCACTGTTGGAGCCGCGGAAGTTGGCGACCAGGCGGCGGCGCCCGGTGGCCACGTCGTGCACATAGACCACCGGCTTGCGCGACTCGAAGGAGACGTAGGCCAGCTGGCGGCCATCGGGCGACCAGCTCGGCGAGATGATGGGCTCGGGGCTGGTCAGTGCCGGCTGGGCGCTCTCGCCATCGGCGTCGGCCACCCACAGGCTGTAGCGTGCGCCGGCCTTGGTCACGTAGGCAATGCGGGTCGAGAAGACCCCCTTCTCGCCAGTGAGCTTCTCATAGACGAAGTCGGCAATGCGGTGTGCCGCCAGGCGCAGGTCGGCCTGCGCAATGGCATAGCTCTGGCCACCGAGGTCCTTGCCGGCCACCACATCCCAGAGGCGGAAACGCACATCGTAGCGGCCGTCGGCCAGGCGCGCCACGCTACCCACGAGCAGCGAATCGGCCCCACCCTGGCGCCAGGGCACCAGATCCGGCTTGGAGTTCTCGTCCAGCGGCGCCGTCTGAGCCGCCACGGGACGGAACTGGCCGCTGCGTTCCAGGTCGGCCTGGACGATGGCACTGATCTTCTGCGGCGCGGACTCCTCGCCGCGGAACGCCGTCAGGCCGATGGGCAGCTGGGTCAGCCCCACCCCCGAGACTTCCACACGGAACTGCGCCAAGGCGGGCAACACGGCCAGGCTGGCCGCCACACACAACAGGAAACGTTTCAACATGGCTCCACTATCCCAATCTTGTAATCACGACATCGTCGTTCGGACGAACCTGAGCATAACCCGAGACGGC
>JAJZUZ010000167.1 GCA_021845965.1 Pseudomonadota bacterium
AGAGATGGTGTGGATGAGCTTCATGTCGCGAGAGAAGGGGTTGTTGCGCGGGGCGCCGCGGAACCGGCTCCGCCGGGCCGCTGGCGCCGTCCCCCTCGGGGGATGACGCCGCAGGCGGCTCAGGGGGGAGTCTTGTCTACCAGGCGTGTTGCGCGTTCACCGGAAAACGGCCTTCCTTGACCGCCTTCACGTAGGCCTCCATGGCACCACGCACGCTGCCGGCGTCGGCCATGAAGTTGTGCACGAACTTGGGCATCTTGCCCAGGTTCATGCCCAGCATGTCGTGCAGCACCAGCACCTGGCCGGCGCAGTCCACACCGGCGCCGATGCCGATGGTGGCGCAGCGCGGCAGCGCCTTGGTGATCTCCGCCGACAGCGCAGCGGGCACCATCTCCAGCACCAGCAGGCTGGCGCCGGCGTCCTGCAGTTCCAGCGCGTGGCGCTTGAGCGTGGCGGCCGCTTCGTCGCCGCGGCCCTGCACGCGGTAGCCGCCCAGGGCGTGCACGGTCTGCGGCGTCAGGCCCAGGTGGGCGCAGACGGGAATGCCGCGCTCGACCAGGAAGCGCACGGTCTCGGCCGTCCAGCCGCCGCCTTCGATCTTCACCATGTGCGCGCCGGCCTGCATCAGCACCGCGGCGTTGCGCAAGGCCTGCTCCTTCGATTCATGGAAGGTGCCGTAGGGCATGTCGCCGATGACCCAGGCCGTGCCCTGCACGCGCTGCACGCCGCGCACCACGCTGTCCACGTGGTAGCGCATGGTTTCCAGCGTCACGCCCACGGTGCTGGAGAGGCCCTGGCAGACCATGCCCAGCGAATCGCCGATCAGGATGCACTCGACGCCGGCGGCGTCGGCCACGGCGGCGAAGGTCGCGTCGTAGGCCGTCAGCATGGTGATCTTCTCACCGCGCGCGTGCATCTCCTGCAGGCGCGGCAGGCTCACCGGCTTGCGCGTGGCGGGCGGGCTCGCCGGGGGCAGCGTGCCGTAGGGTGAGGCGTTGCTGTTCGGGGCGGAGGTCGGTTGGCTCACGGTGGTCTCCTGAAAGCGCGAACGGGGTGTCAGGTCTTGCCGGCCGGCTGCTGGCTCTGGCCCATGCCCAGGCGCGCGAGCAGCTGCACGTCGGCGTCGGTGTCGGGGTTGCCGGTGGTCAGCAGCTTGTCGCCGTAGAAGATGGAGTTGGCACCGGCCAGGAAACACAGGGCCTGGATGGCGTCGCCCATCTGCTGGCGGCCGGCCGACAGGCGCACGCGCGCCGTGGGCATGGTGATGCGGGCCACGGCGATGGTGCGCACGAACTCGAAGGGGTCGAGCGGCTCCTGGTTCGCCAGCGGCGTGCCTTCCACGCGCACCAGGTTGTTGATGGGCACGGAATCGGGGTAGGGGTCGAGGTTGGCCAGCTCGGCGATCAGGCCGGCGCGCTGGCGATGGTTCTCGCCCATGCCGACGATGCCGCCGGAACAGACCTTGACGCCCACGTCGCGCACGCGTGCCAGCGTGTCCAGGCGCTCCTGGTAGTCACGCGTGGTGATGATGTCGCCGTAGAAGTCGGGTGCGGTGTCCAGGTTGTGGTTGTAGTAGTCCAGGCCGGCGTCGGCCAGCGCCTGGGCGTGCTCGTCCTTGAGCATGCCCAGCGTGGCGCAGGTCTCCAGGCCCAGGTCCTTCACGCCGCGCACCAGCTCGGCCACCTTCTCGATGTCGCGGTCCTTGGGTTCGCGCCAGGCCGCGCCCATGCAGAAGCGCGTGGCGCCGGCGTCCTTGGCGCGGCGGGCGGCAAACAGCACCTCTTCCAGCTCCATGAGCTTGGAGGCCTGCACGCCGGTGTCGTACTTGGCCGATTGCGGGCAGTAGCCACAGTCTTCGGAGCAGCCGCCGGTCTTGACCGAGAGCAGGGTGGCGAACTCGACCTTCGTCGGGTCGAAGTTCTCGCGGTGCACGGTCTGCGCGCGGTACAGCAGCTCGGGGAAGGGCAGCTTGAACAGCGCCTCGATGGCGTCCACGCTCCAGCGTTCGGCTTTCGGCGCGGCGGGGGCAGTCGCCCGGGGGCGGTGCAGGGTGATGGTCTGTTCGGTCACGGTACTCATGATGATTCCTTTGCGACGCGGGAGCGCGCGGTCAGGCGCTGTCGCCACCGTGGTGCTCGGCGTGCGCCGGCACGTGGGAGGCTTCCTGCACCGGAATGTGGCTGCGCTCTTCCTTGATGCGGTTCTGGCCGTCCACGAAGACCAGCTTGGGCTCGAAGCCCTTGCACTTGTCCTCGTGTACCTGGGCGAAGGCCGCGATGATGAGCAGGTCGCCCACGGCGGCGCGGCGCGCGGCCGAGCCGTTGACGGAGATGATGCCCGAGCCGCGCTCGCCGCGGATGGCGTAGGTGACGAAGCGCTCGCCGTTGTTGATGTTCCAGATGTGAACCTGTTCGTTCTCCATCATGTTGGCGGCGTCCAGCAGGTCCTCGTCGATGGCGCAGGAGCCTTCGTAGTGGAGCTCGCAGTCGGTGACGGTGGCGCGGTGGATCTTGGATTTCAGCAGGGTGCGGAACATGGTCTAACTCCGGTCTGGCGCTCAGGGGGCGGGCGGCACCAGGATGGTGGGGAGGGCGGCGGCCTCGGTCTGGGGGTAGTCGCGGCTGAAATGCAGGCCGCGGCTTTCATGGCGCGATTGTGCGCTGCGCACGATCAGGTCGGCAACCTGCACCAGGTTGCGCAGCTCCAGCAGGTCGCGCGTGACGTGGAAGCTGGAATAGAACTCCTGGATCTCCGAGCGCAGCAGGTCGATGCGGTGCGCGGCGCGTTCCAGGCGCTTGTTGGTGCGTACTATGCCCACGTAGTCCCACATGAAACGACGCAGCTCGTCCCAGTTGTGCGAGATGACCACGCACTCGTCGGCGTCGGTCACCCGGCTGTCGTCCCAGAAGGGCAGGGCCGGCGCGGCCACGGCCTGCTCGGCCGCAATGGCCGTGGCGGCGGCGCGGGCATAGACCATGCATTCCAGCAGCGAGTTGCTGGCCAGGCGGTTGGCGCCGTGCAGGCCGGTATAGCTGGCCTCGCCGATGGCGTACAGGCCGCCCAGGTCGGTGCGGCCGGCCAGGTCCACCACCACGCCGCCGCAGGTGTAGTGCGCGGCCGGCACCACGGGAATCGGGCGCTTGGCGATGTCGATGCCCAGCTCCAGGCAGCGCGCGTAGATGGTGGGGAAGTGCTCCAGCAGGAATTCCTTGGGCTGGTGCGAAATGTCGAGGTAGACGCAGTCCAGGCCGCGCTTTTTCATCTCGAAGTCGATGGCGCGTGCCACCACGTCGCGCGGAGCGAGTTCGGCGCGCGCGTCGTGCGCCGGCATGAAGCGGGTGCCGTCGGGCAGGATCAGCCGGCCGCCTTCGCCACGCACGGCCTCGCTGATGAGGAAGGACTTCGCCTCGGGGTGGTACAGGCAGGTCGGGTGGAACTGGATGAACTCCATGTTCGCCACCCGACAGCCGGCGCGCCAGGCGGCGGCAATGCCGTCGCCAGTGGCGGTGTCGGGGTTGGTGGTGTAGAGGTAGACCTTGCCGGCGCCGCCCGTGGCCAGGATCGTGTGCGGCGCGCTGAAAGTGTCGACCACGTCGGTCTCCTCGTTCAGCGCATACAGGCCGACGCAGCGGCTGCCCGGCAGGCCGAGCTTGGTCGTGGTGATCAGATCCACCAGCATGTGGTGCTCGAACAGCGTGATGTTCGGGGTGGCTTGCACCTTCTTCAGCAGCGTGTCCTGCACCGCGGCGCCGGTGGCGTCGGTGGCGTGCACGATGCGCCGTTCGCTGTGGCCGCCTTCGCGCGTGAGGTGCAGGTGGCCTTGCTCCAGCGAAAAGGGCACGCCCAGCTGCTGCAGCCAGCGGATGTTCTCGGGCGCATGCTCGACCACGAAGCGCGTGGCCACGGGGTCGCACAGGCCGGCGCCGGCCACCAGCGTGTCCTGCACGTGGGATTCGAAGCTGTCGCCCTCGGCCATGACGGCGGCGATGCCGCCCTGGGCCCAGCGGCTGGAGCCGTCGTTGAGTTCGCGCTTGGTCAGCACGGCCACGCGATGCGTGGGCGCCAGGTGCAGGGCGGCGCTCAGTCCCGCCAGGCCGCTGCCGACGATCAGAACGTCAAAGGAATGGTGGGAAGACGACGGGGGCACGGGAATGGGCCTCGTTTCAGGCCGGCGCGTAGGCCAGCCGTACGTAGATGGGGGCAAAGGCTTCCGCCTGGGTGATCTCGATCAGGCTTTCCTTGGCCAGTTCCAGCAGGGCGATGAAGGTCACCACCAGCACCGGGGTGCCTTTCTCCGGCTCGAACAGCTGCTCGAACTCGACGAACTTCTGGCCCTGCAGCTGCCTGAGCACGATGCTCATGTGCTCGCGCACGGAGAGTTCCTCGCGCGTGATCTTGTGGTGCTGCACCAGCCGGGCGCGCTTGAGGATGTCGGCCCAGGCCTCCTGCAGCTCGACCACGTGCACGTCGGGAAAGCGCGGCTGCAGCGACTGCTCGATATAGACCTGCGCCTTCAGGAAGTCGCGCCCGTACTGTGGCAGGTTGCCCAGCTGCGCGGCGGCGATCTTGATCTGCTCGTACTCGAGCAGGCGGCGCACCAGCTCGGCCCGTGGGTCTTCCGCCTCTTCGCCCTCGGCTGTCTTCTTGGGCGGCAGCAGCATGCGCGACTTGATCTCGATCAGCATGGCCGCCATCAGCAGGTACTCGGCCGCCAGCTCCAGATTGCGCTTGCGCACCTGCTCCACATAGGTCAGGTACTGGCGGGTCACGGCCGCCATCGGGATGTCGAGGATGTTGAAGTTCTGCTTGCGGATCAGGTAGAGCAGCAGGTCCAGCGGGCCTTCGAAGGCCTCCAGGAAGACTTCCAGCGCGTCCGGCGGGATGTAGAGGTCCTGCGGCAGCTGGAACAGCGGCTCGCCGTACAGGCGTGCCACCGCCACGTGGTCCACCACCTCGGGCATGCCCGGGGGCAGGGGAGCCTCGGCGGCCTCCAGGCCGGCGCTGTCGTGGGTTTCGCTCATGCAGCAGGGCCTGCGCGCAGGCGGCC
>JAJZUZ010000168.1 GCA_021845965.1 Pseudomonadota bacterium
GCGTTCATGGTGGCGTTGATGGCCAGGTCGGCGTGGTAGACGCGGTGCAGTTCCTCGGCGCTGGCATGGATGTGCACGAGCTTCTGCTTCGTGCGCGGCGCCTCCAGCAGGGTGTAGCCGCCGGTGGTCATCTCGCCCAGGCGCGGGCCGATGGCCAGCAGCAGGTCGCAGTCCTTGATGCGCTGCACCAGCTTCGGGTTGGGTGCGATGCCCATGTCGCCCGCGTACTGCGGGTGGTGGTTGTCGAAGGTGTCCTGGAAACGGAAGGCGTTGCAGACCGGCAGCTTCCAGTTCTCGGCAAAGCGCTGCAGCGCCTGCGCCGCCTGCGGCGTCCAGCCGCCGCCGCCCGCCAAGACCAGCGGCCGCTCCGATTTCAATAGCATCTCGCGCAGGCTGCGCAGGGCACCCGGATCACTCCAGGCCTCGACGGCGGCGATGCGCGGCAGCGGCGCGACCGTGACCTCCTGCGTCAGCATGTCCTCGGGCAGCACGAGCACCACAGGGCCGGGGCGCCCGTTCATGGCGGTGGCGAAGGCGCGCGCGACGTACTCGGGGATGCGGCGCGCGTCGTCGATGCGCTCGACGCGCTTCGCAAAGCCCTTGGTGCTGGGGCCGAAGAAGACTTCGTAGTCCACCTCCTGGAAGGCCTCACGGTCGCGCATGTCGCTGGCGACGTCGCCGACGAAGAGCACCATGGGCGTCGAGTCCTGGAAGGCGGTGTGCACGCCGATGGAGGCATTGGTGGCGCCGGGGCCGCGGGTGACGAAGCACACGCCCGGGCGGCCGCTGAGCTTGCCGTGCGCCTCGGCCATGAAGGCCGCCCCGCCCTCCTGCCGGTTGATGACGAACTGGATCTGCTCGCGGTAGGCGTGGAAGCCGTCGAGCACGGCGAGATAGCTTTCGCCTGGTACACCGAAGGCGTGGGTCACGCCCTGGGCCACGAGGCATTCAACGAGGAGATGGCCGGCAAGTTGAGTCTTCATGACTCCGCATTGTGCCCGGCCCCGGGGCTGCGCTCAGTGCCGTACGCGACGCCCGACCCCGGCCGCCGCCCCGACGCTCAGGAGCAGCACGAGCGCCGCCACGAAGAAGGTGGCGCTATACCAGCCCCGGTCCATCAGGGCGCCGAACATCAGCGGCGCCACGGCAAAGCCGACATCGAAGCCCGAGTAGACCGTGCCGTAGACGCGCCCGGTGGCCCCCTTGGGTGTGGCCTTCTTGACCATCATGTCACGCGAGGGGCCGCCGATGCCGATGGCGAAACCGGTGATGGCCAGCACCGTCATGGTGCCGGTGGCGCCCAGCCAGCCGCTGCCGCACAGCAGCATGAGCACGGCCGCACCGCCCATGCACAGGGCCACCACACGGTCGCTGTCCGCGTGGCGGGCGGCGACGAAGCCACCCACGAAGATGCCCAGGGCTGCGCACAGCATGTAGGCCGTGAGCGTGAGCGTGGCGGCTTCCATGCTGGCGCCGTGCAGGACCTGCAGGAGAGAGACGGCATAGTTCTGCACCAGCGCCAGCGTCATGGTGGAGAACATGAAAAAGGCGAAGCACCACCACACCACCGGCAGCTGGAGAAAAGCCAGGTCGCCGCCCGCCTGCTGTTGCGGCTGCCGCACCACGACCTCGGTGCGCAGCTTGTCACGCTGCAGCGCCAGCAGGGCCAGAACGGTGGCGTACATGAGCGCCGCGGCCACGTAGGCGCCACGCCAGCCCAGTACGCTGCCCAGCCCGACCAGGAACACCGGCGCCGCGGCCCAGCCCAGGTTGCCCGTCAGGCCGTGGGCGCTGAAGGCATGGCCCAGGCGCGGCGCGGAGACACGCTGGTTCAGGATGGTGAAGTCCACCGGATGAAAGGGCGCGTTGCCCAGGCCGGCCAGCACTGCCACCAGCAGCAGGCCGCTGTAGCCCTGCGCCACGGAGGCCATGAGGCAGGCGGCGATGAACAACCCCTCCGCGGCAAACAGCACGCGCCGCGCGCCGAAGCGATCGACGACAAAGCCGGCGCCGGCCTGCCCCAGCCCGGAGACCACGAAGAACGCCGACATCAGCAGGCCCAGCTGGGAATAGCTGAGGCCGAACTCGCGCATGAAGACCGGAAACAGCAGCGGCAGCAGGAGGTGCGCGAAATGGGAGCTGGCATGGGCCAGGCCGACGAGGCCGATGACCGCGGCATCCTGGCGCAGCGGGACGTCGCGCCCGGAGGCGGCAAGGGTGGAGGTACTCATGGCGCGATGGTAATGCACGCCTACCGGTGATGCCGACCGTGAACTATTGCATGGAATACCCCCCGACGTTTGCAGGCTGGCCGCCTCGGTGCCGGATTCGTGAACTAGTCCCTAGGGTTTCCACCGATCCACGCCAAGAATGAGCGCAAAGGCGAAAAACAACGCCACCCATCAACGTCACACAGGGGAAAGATCATGATCGTATTGCCTATCGGACCGGAGCCCAGGGCGGCGACGTCCGCTCCACGGCGCTCGGATACGGGTACCACCACCGTCCGCCTGCTGGCCCTCGGTTTCTCGCCGGCGGAACGCAAGTTGATCCAGGGGGTGGTGACGCTGACGCACCGGCGCCACTTCCGCATCGATCTGGTCGAAGCCGAAACCTGGACCACGGCCGAGGTCTTCCTGCTCGACGGCGCCGACGCCAAGGTCGTGGCCTGGGCGGCGGACCAACCCACCCTGCGCGACAAGACCGTGATCTGGGTCGACGGCGCCCATGCCGCGGCCGGGGGCCCCACGCAGCTCAAGCGCCCGATCCAGTGGCCCATCCTGCCCGCGCTGCTGCAACGCGCCCTGGGCATGGACATCAGCGACAGCGCGCGGCAGCCGCTGTCGGATCACTGACCCCTTCCTGGCCGGCCCCGCACGGGCGGTGCCATCGCCAAGGCGCGCCGGGCCCGCGGCATACTGCGGGTATGTCGCACGCCCATCACCACCACGCGCACGACCATGCGCACCCCGCGCCGCATGCGCATACCGCACCGACGGATTTCAGCCGCGCCTTCGTGCTGGGCATGGCGCTCAACCTGGGTTTTGTTGCCATCGAGGCCGGCTATGGCTGGCACATCAACTCGCTGGCGCTGCTGGCCGATGCCGCCCACAACCTGAGCGACGTGGCCGGCCTGCTGCTGGCCTGGGCGGCCGGCCTGGCCACACGGCTGCGCCCCGATGCGCGCCACAGCTACGGCTGGCGCCGCGCGTCCATCCTGGCGGCCTTTGCCAACGCCGTGCTGCTGCTGGTGGCCATGGGCTCGCTGGGCCTGGAGGCGCTGCAACGCCTGGCCCATCCCGAACCGACCGAGGGCTGGACCATCATCGTCGTGGCGGCAATCGGCATCGCCGTCAACAGTGCCACCGCCCTGCTCTTCATGCGCGGACGCGAACACGACCTGAACGTGCGCGGCGCCTTCCTGCACATGGTGGCCGACGCCCTGGTGTCGGTGGGCGTGGTGGTGGCCGGCGCGCTTTACCTCTGGCAGGGCTGGGCCTGGCTGGACCCGGTGATCAGCCTGGTCATCGCGGTCGTCATCGTGGTCGGGACCTGGGGCCTGCTGCGCCAGTCCCTGCACCTGTTGTTTGACGGCGTGCCCGAGCACATCGACCTCGCGCAGGTGCAGGCCTGGCTCGCCGCGCGCCCCGGCGTGGCGCGCGTGGACGACCTGCATGTATGGGCCCTGAGCACGACGCAGGTGGCGCTCACCGCGCATCTGGTCATGCCGCACGGTCAGCCGGGCGATGAGTTCTTGCGCGACACCGCGCAAGGGCTGCAGCACGAATTCGGCATCGTCCACCCCACCCTGCAAATCAGCCGCGAGCCCTGGGCGCAGCTGTGCCACGAGCTGGGCGCACACCCGCACTGACAGGCGGGCCAGCCCGCGCGCAACGGCTCAGGCGGCCATGCCGGCCAGGGCTGGCGGCCACACCAGCCGGTGGCCGGTGACTTCCTCGAAGCGCAGCAGGTCCTCGGGCGTGTCGATGTCCATGCGGTAGTGCTGGTTCTCGGTCTCCAGCCAGGACACACGATCCGGGTTGGCCTCGCGCCACTTTCTCCCGGTCAGGTCGCCGCTACCGGCAAGCCACTGGTCGCGCAGCACAGCGTCGAAGATCACGGGATTGCCCGGTGCCGTGCTGCCGTCGGCCGCCTTCACGCGCGGCACCACCATGGCCTTGTCGCCGCGCTTGCGAAAGGCGCTGATCAGCGCCGTGATGTCCTGTGCGTCGATCAAGGGCTGGTCAGCCAGCGCCACGATCACCGCGTCCAGCCGGGGCGACAACGCCTGCAGGCCCAGGCGCACCGAGGACGTTTGCCCGTCGTCTGGCGCGGGGTTGCGCACCAAGGTGAAGGGGAACTGGCCGATGGCCGCCTCGATCGCCGGTGCGTGGTGGCCGAGCACCACGGCCACCTCGTCCACACCCGCGCCCGACAGCGCAATGAGCTGGCGCCTGACCAGCGGCACGCCGCCGAGCTCCAGCAGCGACTTGGGCTTGCCGCCCATGCGCGAACCCGCGCCGGCGGCCAGCAGCACCGCGCCCACCGTCATGTGGCCATCCTGGCCATGGATCCCACTCAAGCACCCCATCACGCTCTCCTTGTTCCGGGCCGTGCCTCGTCAACGTCCTACCCCTACGCGATTCTCGCCATCTCGGGGCCGGCGGGCCCAGTTCCCTGCCAGACGTCGTCCGCGTACGCCGGAAGACCCGGGCCGCGCGGTGCAAGCAGCACAAGGCGTGGATACGGTTCAGGACGTCGCCGGCGAGCTGAGCGGACGCCGCCTGCCCACCCTGCGGCAGCGGCGCCAGCCGCGCCCGGCTCAGTCGCGGATTTCGAGCGCGCGGTTCACGCTGAGCGCCGCCAGCGTGCTGACCGCGCCCGACAGCAGGTACAGGCCCACGTAGGCAAGACCGAAATGAGCCGACAGGCCCAGCGCCACCAGTG
>JAJZUZ010000169.1 GCA_021845965.1 Pseudomonadota bacterium
TGCACGATCTCGTGGCGCACGTAGATGGGGCGGCCGAATTTGGCCAGCGCACGCTCCACGATCTCGATGGCGCGGTCCACGCCGGCGCAGAAGCCGCGCGGCTCGGCCAGGACGATGTCGGCATGCGTGCTCATCACAACACCCCGATCAGTTGCACTTCAAAGGTCACCGGCTGGCCGGCCAGCGGGTGGTTGAAGTCGAACAGCACGGCCTCCTCCCCCAGCTGCACAACCACGCCGCCAAACTGACCCTTGCGGTCCGGGGTGGGAAATTGCACCACGTCGCCCACAACGTACTGCTCGTCCGGATCGCCCAGCTCGCGCAATTCCTTGCGCGACAGCCACTGCTGCATGTCGGGATTCTTCTCGCCGTAGGCACCGGCCGGCAGCTGCAGCGTGGTGTGCAGGCCCTCCGCCAGCCCGATCAGCGCCGCTTCCAGCGCCGGGGCCAGCTCGCCCGCGCCGATGGTCAGCGTGGCCGGCTTGCCGCCAAAGGTGTTGATGATGTCGCCCGCCGGCCCGGCCAGGCGGTAGTGCAGCGTGAGGAAGGAGCCGGGCTGGACCCGGGCGGAGGTGGAGGTCATGGAAGTCCCGATAAACTGGGCTCCATTGTAAAAACCCCCGCCAATGACATCCGTCATGCCGCTCAAAGACCTTCCTCCCGACGCGCGCCCGCGCGAAAAGCTGCTGGCCCGCGGCCCGGGAGCGCTCTCCGACGCCGAGCTGCTGGCGCTGCTGCTGCGCACGGGGCTGGCCGGCAAGGGCGTGCTGCAGCTGGCGCAGGAGCTGCTCGATGACTTCGGCGGCATGGCTGGCCTGCTGCATGCCAGCGCGGAGGATCTGAAGCGCATCAAAGGTTTGGGGCCGGCCAGCCGCCGCTGCATACGGCGCTCATCTGCGGGAACTCCAGCTAGCGAGCAACCGCCGTCCAGCGTATGAGTTCATCGGCGACGACTTGCACCAGCCCGCCCCAATCTCCGTCTCGCTCCTGGCGGAACAATCTCATGGTCGGGTACCAGGGATTATCAGTGCGTCCTACGTGGTAGCGCCAGCCGGGAGCAAACGGCAACACAACCCAGACGGGGAGCCCCATGGCCCCCGCCAGATGTGCCACCGACGTATCGATCGATATGAGCAGGTCGAGCTGACTCAGGAACGCGGCGGTATCAGAGAAATCATCAATGCGCGCCGTCAAATCGACGAGATTCATTCCTGCCGGTGGCGACCCGACTTGGGAAGCACCCGGCCCCTTCTGCAGACTGTAGAAGGTGACCGCGGACGCGCCTGCCAGTGGCGCCAGCTGCTGCAACGTGACGGACCGCTTGCGATCCATCACATTCGCCGGATTGCCCGACCATACCAGACCGACCTTGGGGCCGCCCGATGCATGAGGCGCGACTAGGGCGCGCCAGGCCTCGATTCGCGCCGGCTCGGCCTTGACGTAGGGCTGCCGGGAGGGGATGGTCGCCAACGTCGTACCAAAGACTTGCGGAAAACAGATCAACGGCACATGCGCATCAAACGGCGGCAGAGCCTCGCCCTGGACCACCACCTGCGACACGCCTTCGACCCTCCGGATCAACGATTCCAAAGCAGGCTGACACTCGACGATAACCGAGGCGCAGCGCCTGGCCGCAAGCGCGGCGTAGCGGACAAACTGCAGCATGTCGCCGAAGCCGGTTTCGCCATGCACCAGCAAAGTGCCGTCTTGCAGCGGACGCCCATCCCAGCGCGGTTGCGTAAAGCGCGTCAGCGGTGCATTGAAGCGGCTTAGACGCCACCGCCACTCATACTCCTGCCACCCCCGCACATAGTCGCCCAGCGTCAGCAGCAGATGGGCTCTGGCGAAGCGGTACTCCGCACTGTCTGGCTCCAGGGCTATCGCGCGGTCATAGCTGGCCATCGCGTCCTCATGCCGCCCCAATTCGAGATAGACGTTCGCAAGGCTGTAGTGGGCCGCGGCGTCCTTCGGATTGGCCACTATCCTTTCTTGATAGCCACGCATCGCGACCGCGACGTCGTCGCCCGAGCCGGTAATGAGTGCGGCATTGCGCAAGGCCTCGGGCTGCTCTGGCTCCAGTTGCAGGGCCTGCCGATAGCAAGCCAGGGCCTCATCCAGCCGCCCCTGCAGATGAAGCATGCAGCCGAGATTGGTATAGGCCTTTGCATGGCCGGGCGCCAGCTCCGTTACGCGCCGGTAGCATGCGGCCGACTGCGCATGCTGATCAGCCACCTCCCAGAGCTGACCCAGGGCGTAGTAGGCCGCGACCGACTGCGGATCGACAGCAAGCGCCCGCTGTGCCCACTGGAGCCCGGCATCGAACTCACGCAGGTCCGCGGAGATGCCGATCAACATGGCCAGCGCGCCTACATGATCAGGCTCATCGCGCAGCAGATCCAGACAGAGTTGCCGGGCCGCCTCATACTCGCCTTGGCGGCGCCGATCCTGGGCCTGCGCGATGGAAGCGTCCGGTGCCTCCCGGCGGCGGTGCTTGATCCAGTTGAACAGCATGGCGCGCGGTCTCAAGCTTTGCGGTTGCCGTAGAGCAGCGTGATGTTGATGCGCCGGTTTAGATACCCCGGCCGGAAATGCGGGCTGTCCGTGGCGTGGAACAGGTCAGAATCAAAGATCAGGGCTCGATTGGCGCGGTAGGGGTAGCGCGTGGGCTTGCTGCCGATCGCGTCGAGATACTCCTGGATCCCGCCCGCCTCCTTGTTGAAGCGCCGGAAATCCCAATCCCTCGGCGCATCGTGTTCATACACCCGCAAGCCGCCGCCCTCGGGGTCCAGATTGGCTTCGTCCTCGGTGATCCAGAAGTTGATATTGACCGCTGCGGCGTCGGCATGCACCGCCAACCCAGGCAGCTGGCTGTCGCACTTGAAGCCCCACATCATGTTCAGCGGCAGATCGCGGATCACATGCGGCATGTGCGCGCGCAATTCCCAAGCCAGGCGCAACAGCAGGTCGGAACAGAAACCATCAAAGAAATAGGCGCCGAGATAGCCCGGCTTGATGTTGTTCCAGATCGTGCTTTCACGACAGAAACGCCGCACCGCCTGCAAAGCCTCGGGTGTGAGCAGGTTGTCCAGTGTCGCCACGTTCGGATCAGCGGCGAGATAGCGCTCCTCTATCGCGGCGAAATCCAGTTCCGGATTGATCAGCGACTCGACCTGCAGCGGCTCATCGGCGATGAGCACCGGTCGCTTGTAGGTACGCGCCACCAACAGATGGCGCTGTACATCGAAGGGCACGAGGGTGTTCTCGTCCACCTTTCCGCTGATTTCCTCCAGCAGCGACCGGTAGTCGCCGAGCACGCGGGCGTAGGCCGAGGGCAGCAGGCCGCGCTCGAGCAAATATTCGAGCTGTTCGCAATCGTGCCGGAGCTTGATCTCGTTCACACCCATGTCCATGGGCTCGAACACCGGCTGCGGGTCCCGCTCCAGCAGCGCCACCCGATCTGCACCCCAGGGTCGTCCGCGACGCAGCTCGACACAGCGCAGGAAACTCTGGCTCGCGGCGGACAGCTGGCCACGCTCGAACTGCGCTAGCCCCAGATTGAACCACGCGGCCGAGAGCGCCGGGCTAAGCTGAATGGATTTTTCCAGGTGGCGGCAAGCATCTTCATAACGTCGCTGGTCCTTGACCACGATGCCGAGCATGCACCAGCCATCTGCATGCAGCGGATCGAGCTCCACCAACTGCCTGAAGACCTCCTCCGCCGCCGGGTAATCCTCAAGCTCGGTATGGACCGCCCCCAGTTGCAGCAATACCTGTACCGCCGGCGCCCCCGCGGCCAGGGCCTGCTGATACGCCGCCCCCGCTGCCTGGAGATCCCCGGCCCGCCGTTGGCACTCGGCCAGGGACACCCACCATTCCGATCGGCCCGGTTGCAGCTCCAACAGTTCGCGTCGCACGGCGATCGCCGCTGCAAGATCGCCCCGTGCATCAGCCTCGGCCAGCTGTGTTTCCAGCACGGTTTGTCGCCCGGCGGCACCCGCCGAATCGGAGCCGAGAAGGCTCCTGAAGAGAGTTTTGATCATGGTCTTCTGGTTGTTGATCGTTCGAAGAGCACCGACCCTCCATATCCAATCGGTGCGCCCGCCAGTATAGGTCGGCACGCAGCCGGAGCCGCAGCGACAGGCCATTCATGTGGGCCCCGAATCCCGATAGACTGTGTGACTGTCCCACGCTGCGATGCCCGCAACCTTCCTCCCCAAGCTCAGACTCATGCCGCTCAAAGACCTTCCTCCCGACGCGCGCCCGCGCGAAAAGCTGCTGGCCCGCGGCCCGGGAGCGCTCTCCGACGCCGAGCTGCTGGCGCTGCTGCTACGCACGGGGCTGGCCGGCAAGGGCGTGCTGCAGCTGGCGCAGGAGCTGCTCGATGACTTCGGCGGCATGGCCGGCCTGCTGCATGCCAGCGCGGAGGATCTGAAGCGCATCAAGGGCCTGGGGCCTGCCAAGCGCGCCGAGCTGCTGGCGGTACTGGAGCTGGCGCGCCGCGCGCTGGCCGAGCAGTTGCGCGAACGCGCCGCCCTCGATACGCCGCAGGCCGTCAAGGACTACCTGCAGCTGCACCTGGCCAACAAGAAGCACGAGTGCTTTGCCGTGCTCTTCCTGGACAACCAGCACAGGCTGCTGGCGCTGGAGGAGCTGTTTCGCGGCACGCTCGCGCAGACCAGCGTCTACCCGCGCGAGGTGGTGCTGCGCGCCCTGCACCACCACGCAGCCGCCGTGGTGCTGGCGCACAACCACCCCAGCGGCACCGTGCAGCCCTCCCGCGCCGACGAGGTGCTGACCCAATCGCTCAAGGCCGCCCTGGCACTGGTGGATGTGCGCGTGCTGGACCACGTGATCGTGGCGCCCGGCAAGGCGCTGTCCATGGCGGAACAGGGGCTCATCTAGGGCGCCGCATGGTCAAGGTGAAGTCGCTCGCCGACCTGAA
>JAJZUZ010000170.1 GCA_021845965.1 Pseudomonadota bacterium
CGCCCTCGTAGACCTGGGTCGCGACCTTGCCCTGCACGGCAATCTCGATCAGGGCATTGACGTCCTCCACGTTGATGCCGTAGCGCGCGATGGCCGCGCGGTCGATCTGGATGGTGAGGTACTCCTGACCGCTGACGCGTTCCACGCGCAGGTCGGTGGCACCAGGCGTGGCCATCAGCGCGCCAGCCACGGCATCGCCGAGCCGGCGCAGCTGCTCCAGGTCGTCGCCGAAGATCTTCACGGCCACCTGCGAACGCACGCCCGAGACCATCTCGTCCACGCGGGCGGCAATCGGCTGACTGATGGCGATCTCCACGCCGGGCAGGAACTTGAGCCGGTCGCGGATCTCGTTGGCAATGTCCTCCTGCGTCAGCCCGTCGCGCCACTGGTCGCGCGGCTTGAGCTGGACGATGGGATCGGATTCGTGCGGCTGGCCCGGGTCGGCGGCCGACTCGCCACGGCCCAGGCGCGAGACGACGGTCTGCACCTCGGGCACGGTCTTGATGGCCTGCATGGCCTGCGTTTCCAGCTTGATCGATTCCTCGATCGAAATGCGCGGCACGCGCACGATCACCGGGGTGATGGAGCCTTCCTGCATGGTCGGAATGAAGGCCGTACCCAGAAAGGGCACCAGGGCAAAGCTGCCGGCCAGCGCCACCACGGCGCCGGCCAGCACCTTCCTGGGCTGCGCCAGCGCCCAGTGCAGCATGCGCAGGTAGGGGCTCTTCATCTTGCGCAGCAGCCAGGTGTCGTGCTCGGCGCCGCCCCGGAGGATGTAGCTGCACAGCATGGGGCTCATGGTGAAGCTCAGCACCAGCGAGATGGTGAGCGCAATGGCGATGGTCAGCGCCAGTGGCGCGAACATCTTGCCCTCCATGCCCTGCAGGCTGAGCAGGGGCAGGAAGACCAGGATGATGATGCCCACGCCATACAGCACCGGCTTGCCCACCTCGCTGGCGGCCTCCAGGATCACGCGCGGCTTGGACTTGCCGGCGTTGGCCGGATCACCGAGGCGGGCGAAGGCGTTCTCGACCACCACCACCGCACCGTCGACCATGAGGCCGATGGCGATGGCCAGGCCGCCCAGCGACATGAGGTTGGCCCCCAGGCCGATGCGGTTCATGACCAGAAAGGTCAGCAGCGGCGTGAGGATGAGCGTGGCCACCACGATGATGCTGGAGCGCACGTCGCCCAGAAAGACGAAGAGGATGATGACCACCAGGAGGATGCCCTCGGCCAGCACCTTGGCCACCGTCGTCATCGCCGTGTTCACCAGCTCGGAGCGGTCGTAGAAGGGCACGATCTGCAGGCCGTCGGGCAGCATCTTGCGCTCGTTGATCTCCTTCACGCGCGCCTTGATGCGCGTGACCACCTCGCGCGCGTTGCCACCGCGGATCATCTGCACGATGCCGGCCACGGCCTCGGTCTGGCCGTCCTTGATGATGGCGCCCTGGCGCACCTCGGAGCCAAAGGCCACCGTGGCCACGTCCCTCACGTAGACGGGCGTACCCTGGAACTCCTTGAGCGCGATATTGCCCACGTCTTCCAGTGAGGCGATCAGGCCCACGCCACGGATCAGGTACTGCTCGGCCAGCGCCGGCAGCACGCCGCCCGAGGAGTTGGCGTTGTTGCGCGCGATGGTCTCGTAGACCTGCTGCACGCTCAGGCCGTAGTAGCGCAGCCGGTCCGGATTGACCTTGACCTGGTACTGGCGCGCGTAGCCTCCCTGGCTGTTGATGTCGGCCACGCCGGGAATGGAGCGCAGCATGGGGCGAACCACCCAGTCCTGCACCTCGCGCCGATAGCGCAGCTCCTCCTCGCTCAGTGGCTTGAGGCGACCGCTGGCATCGCGGTCACCGGGACGTTCCAGCGTGTACTGGTAGACCTCGCCCAGGCCGGTGGACACCGGTCCCAGCACCGGCGTGATTCCGGCGGGCAGGCGCTGCGTCACCTCGAACAGGCGTTCCAGCACCAGTTGCCGTGCGAAATAGACGTCGGTCTTGTCGGTAAACACCAGCGTAATGAGCGAAACGCCGTTGCGGTTGAGCGAGCGCATCTCCACCAGCCCGGGCAGGCCGGTCATGGCGATCTCGATCGGCACGGTGATGAAGCGCTCCACCTCGGTGGGCGGGCGCCCCGGTGCTTCGGTGGCGACCTGCACCTGCACGTTGGTGACGTCCGGGAAGGCGTCGACCGACAGGCGCTTGACGGCGAACAGGCCGGCCACCAGCAGCACCACGCTGATGACCGCCACCAGGATGCGCTCCTTGAGCGACCAGCGGATCAGGGCGGCGATCATCGCGGCGCTCCCGCAGCCGCGCCGTTGCCACCGGTCAGCAGGCGCTGGGCCCGTTCATTGTTGAGGTGAAAGCCCCCCTCGGTGACGAGGATGGCGCCGGCCTCCAGCCCCCTGAGCACGGGACGCAGTTGGCGCGTGACCGGCCCCAGCTCCACCGGCGTGAGGCGGAACAGGCCGGGCTCGACCTGCACAAAGACGTGGTCGCGGTCGCTCTCGCGCACCACGGCCGACTCGGGTACCACCGTCATCGGGCGCGGCGTGCCGGCGATGCGCAGCGTGGCCAGCATCTGCGGCTTGAGCTCGCGCTGGCGGTTGTCCACTTCGGTGCGGATAGCCACGGTGCGCGTCTCGGGCTGGATGGTGTCGCTCACGAACACCACCTTGCCGCTGAGCGGGCGCTCGATGGCCGGCACCTCGATCTCCACCGTCTGGCCGCGCTGCACCGAGCGCGCCGCCTGCTCGGGCAAGGCGCCCACCACCCAGACCTTGGACAGGTCGGCCACGGTGAACAGGGCGTCGCCCGGCTGCACCACCTGGCCCTGGCTGACCTTGCGCTCGATCACCACGCCCCCCAGGCGCGCCACCACACCGGCCTCGGCATGCAGGCTGCCCTGCGCGCGCAGCCGCTCGATGGCCTCGGCCGGCAGGCCGATCAGGCGCAGCTGGTCCTCGGCGGCGCGTTTTTCTGCGCGGGCAATGGCCAGCTCGGATTCACGCCGCTGCAGCTCGGCCGTGCCGATCACGTCGGCCTGGATCAGCTGGCGCGCGCGCTCCACGGCGCGCTCGGCCAGTGCCAGGCTGGACTGCGCGCGCAGGTAGGCCAGCTGCGCCGTGGTGAGCTCGGGGCTGCTCACCTGGGCCAGCACCTGGCCGGGGCGCACGGTGTCGCCGAGTTCGGCCAGCACCTGCGTGACGCGCCCGGTCACGGTGGCACCGATGCGGCTGACCAGGCGCTCATTGGCCTCGATGCGCCCGGGGTGTTCCTGCACCAGGGCCACCTCGGCCTGGCTCGCCGTGCCGGTCTTGTAGTTGGCCGCCTGCTCGGGGCTGATGCGCACCAGCATGGGATCGCGCGGGAGCACGCCGCTGTCCGCCTCCGGGGCGCCCTGCTCCTTGCAGCCGGCCAGGGCCAGCAGACTGGCGGCCAATACCAGGACGCGCAGCGCGGTGATGGAAGAGTCGGTTTTCATGGTGTTCATATCGGGTTCAGGGTTGTTCTTCGGCGTGGCGGCCGCTCAGCAGCTCGAGTTCGATGCGGGCCGCCTGCAGCTGGTAGCGCGCATCCAGCAGGTCGCCGCGCACGGACTGCAGTACACGCTGCGCATCCAGCACGTCCAGGATGCCGCGCTCGCCATAGCGGTAGGCGGCCTGGGCCACGCGCAGCGCCGCCTCGGCCTCGCGCATCACGCCCTGCGCCAGCGCCTCGACGCGCAGGCGTGCCATCTCCAGGGACTTCCAGGCCTGCAGCACCTGCTGCTGCAGCTCGGCCTGCCGGCCTTCGAGCTGGATGCGCAGGCGCTCACGCTCGCTGCTCGCCTCGGCAATCGGGCCGCGCTTCTGGTCGAACAGCGGGATCTGCAGCTGCACACCCAGCATGTGCTGGCGCACGTCGGCTGCGGTACTTTCGGAATAGCGCAGGTCCACGCCGGGCCAGCGCGTCGCACGCGCACCATCGAGCTGGTTCTGCGCCCGGTCGAGCTGGCTTTGCAGGGCCTGCAATTCCGGGTTGCGCTGCCGGGCGAGCTGCTGCAACTCCTCCAGCTCGCCGGTGGCCACTTCAGCATCGAGTTCGCCGTCCAGGCGCCAGTGCACCGGCAGCTGGCCGGCCGCCAGGCGGTTGAGCGCCAGCAGGGCCTGCTCGGCCTGCAGCGTGGCGGTGCGCTGGCGCTGGCGCGCGTTGATGATCTCGGCATCGGCCTTGATGATCTCGTAGCGCGCCGCCTCGCCGCTCTCCACCCGCAGGCGCACGCGCTCGCGCACCTGTTCCAGCAGCGCCAGGTCTTCGCCCAGCGCACGGGCCTCGTCGCGGCGCAGCAGGTACTCGTAGGCGCGCAGCTGCACCTGGGCCACCAGTTCGTTGCGCGTGGCTGCGATCTGGTGCACGCTGCCCCGCTCGCTGGCGCGCGCTGCCTCCACCCGCGCGCTGCGTGCCGCCGGGTTCTCGATGAACTGCGCCAGCGCCCAGCCGCGCACCGGGCCCGGCGTGGCACTGGCCACCCGGGCCTCGTTCTGGCCCTGGCTCAGCTCGAGCCGCGGATTGGCGAGCGCGCCAGCGGTCTGCACACCGGCCTCGGCCTGCTCGCGCAGGCGGCGTGCGGCCTGCAGGCCCGGGTTGTGCGCCAGCGCGGTGTGTATCACGTCCGGCAGGCTGAGCAGCTGCCCTTCGGCAGCGGGTGCGGCCGGACTCGCGGACATCGCCGGCGGCGTCTGGGCCCGGGCGACGGTTGCGAGGCCGAGCAACAGGGCTGGCGCCAGCCGACGCCATACAGATGGGATCTTCATAAGGTAAGGCAGACAAAACTCCGTCTCGTGCACCGGCCGGGCCGGTGCATCGCGGTTCTGGGTTCAGGGGGAAGGGAAGTCGCGCTCAGGCCGCCACGC
>JAJZUZ010000171.1 GCA_021845965.1 Pseudomonadota bacterium
GTACCGTGCCGATGCCCAGGGGCGCCGGGATGCCGGCGACGAAGGAGCCGAACTCGCTGGCCGGCAACTCCCAGATCTCCATCTCGACGGCAGCCCCGCCGTGGTCCACGCGCACCATGCCCGGCCGCTGCACGCCGTTGCCCGGCAGCAGATAGAAGCGGTACAGCGGCGCACTGCGCACGGAGCGCACGAGACGCGCACCCCGCTGCGTGAGCTGGCCGTTGAGCGGCAGGCCGCTCAGGTGCGCGCCGCACACCGCCACCTGCACCTGTCCGCTGGGGAACGGCGCGGCGTCCGGCAGCGCTGCACTCAGGTGCGGTGCATGCGGCGTGGCGCCCGCCGTCGGCAGGCCACGGGCATGCAGGCGCGCGGCCAGCGTGAGCAGGGGCAGGTCCTGCCCGCTGCGCGCGACCAGGGTCACACCGAAAGGAATGCCCATGGACATCATGGCCGTGGGCACGGCGACCGCCGAGAGGTCCAGCAGGTTGACGAAGTTGGTGTAGTGGCCGAGGTTGGAGTTGAGGCGGATCGGGTCGGCCTCGACGGCGGCGATGGTGTACGCACTGCTGGCCGTGGGCGTGAGCAGGAAGTCGATGTCGTGCCAGACGCCGCGCGTCTGTTTCTCCAGTGCCTTGAGCTTGTACAGGGCCTCGAAGGTGTCGGGTGCGCTGATCTGGATGCCCTTCTCGGTGATGGCGCGGGTCACCGGATGCAGCGACTGCGGCTGCTTCTCGATGAAGCCACGGATGGCCGCGTAGCGTTCTGCCACCCAGGGACCTTCATAAAGCAGGGTGGCCACGGCGCGGAAGGGCCGCAGGTCCACCTCCACCGGTGTGCCGCCCAACGCCTTGAGTTGTTCCACGGCTCGCGCAAACAGCGCGGGGCCTTCGGCATTGCCGTGGAACTCCAGGTCTTCCGCGCGCGGCACGCCGAAGCGGAAGGACGCAGCGGCGCCGAAGTTGTAGCCCGCCGGCGGCATGGCTTTCGAGTAAGGGTCGCTCGCGTCCTCACCCTCACCCTCGGCCACAGCCAGCACCTGCGCGGCGTCGGCGGCGGTGAGCGCGAAGATGGAGATGGTGTCCAGCGTGCGGCAGGCCGGCACCATGCCGGTGCCGCTGAGCCGGCCGCAGCTGGGCTTGAGGCCGATGAGGTTGTTCAGCATGGCCGGCACGCGGCCCGAGCCGGCGGTGTCGGTACCAAGCGAGAAGCTCGCCAGCCCCAGGGCCACCGAGACGGCCGAGCCCGAGGAGGAGCCACCGGAGACGTACTCGGGATTGAGCGAGTTGCGGCAGGCGCCGTAGGGCGAGCGCACGCCGACCAGGCCGGTGGCGAACTGGTCGAGGTTGGTCTTGCCCACGGGAATAGCGCCGGCGTCGATCAGCTGCTGCACCACGGTGGCACTGCGCTCGGGTGTATAGGCAAAGTCCGGGCACGCGGCCGTGGTGGGCACGCCAGCGAGGTCGATGTTGTCCTTGATCGCGAAGGGGATGCCGTAGAGCGGCAGCGTCTTCGGGTCCTTGCCGTCGAGCGCCTGGGCATAGGCGCGCAGCTCATCGAGCGTGAGGCGGCGGATCCAGACATGGCGATCCAGCGCGGCGTCCTCGGCCAGCATCTGCGCGTGCAGCTGCTCGACGAGTTGTGTGGGGGTGAGGGTGCCCTGCAGGTAGCGGGCGCGCAGGGTGGCGAGGGAGAGATCGGGTCGGCTTGTCATGATGTTCACCTTGTTCTGTTTCAGCGCACCAGCACCAGCGGCTGGCCCGCGCTCACGGCCTGGCCGGACGCACAGAGGATTTCGTGCACCACGCCGTCGGCGCTGGCGTGCACCGTGATTTCCATCTTCATGGACTCCACCACCACCAGCGGCTGGCCGGCCTTCACTTCAGCGCCGGCCTGCACCAGCACCGACCAGATGCCGCCTGAGACCTGCGAGACGATGACCTCGCCGTCGAAGGCTTCGGCCGCGGCACGCGCGCTGTCGTCGCTGCCGCCGGCCTCCTGCGGCGTCTCGGCGATGCCGGCCTGGCGCCAGCGTTCGCGCTCGGCCTCGAAGGCGGCCTGCTGGCGTTGCTTGAATTCGCCGATCGATGCGGCGTTGTCCTGCAGGAACCGGCGGTAGTCGGAAAGACGGAACACGCCGTCTTCGATCCGCAGCGGCGCGCGGCCGGCGACAAAATCCTTGCGCCACTGCAGCAGCTCCTCGCCGCTGACGGGATAAAAGCGGATCTGGTCGAAGAAGCGCAGCAGCCAGGGCTTGCCGGCCTCGAACTCGCGCGTGACGCGCCAGCGGTTCCACATCTGCACCGTGCGCCCGACGAACTGGTAGCCGCCGGGGCCTTCCATGCCATAGACGCACAGGTAGGCGCCGCCGATACCCACGGCGTTCTCCGGGGTCCAGGTGCGCGCCGGGTTGTATTTGGTGGTGACCAGGCGATGGCGCGGGTCCAGCGGCGTGGCCACGGGCGCGCCCAGGTAGACGTCGCCCAGGCCCATGACGAGGTAACTCGCGTTGTAAACGACGTCGTAGACCTGCTGGATGTCGTCCAGCCCGTTGATGCGGCGGATGAACTCGATGTTGCTCGGGCACCAGGGCGCGTCGGCGCGCACCGACTGCATGTACTTCTCGATGGCCAGCTTGGTGGCCGGGTCGTCCCACGAGAGCGGCAGCCAGACGGTGCGGCTGGGCACTTCGATGTCTTCCAGCGCGGGCAGCGCGGCCTGGGCCTCGAGCAGGCGCTCCATCAGCGCGGGCAGCGAGATCACCTGCGGGTCGTAGTGCACCTGCAGCGAGCGGATGCCGGGCGTCAGGTCAAGGATGCCGCTCAGGCGGCCACTCTCGCGCCAGGCCTGCAGCTGCGTCATGAGCGCATGTGCCTCGAAGCGCAGCTCGAGGTCGAGCTTGAGCTCGCCGAATTCCACGAGCACGTTGTCGTCACCCGAGCGGCGATAGACCACTTCCACACTGGTGGCCGTGGCCGGGGTACGGTGCAGCACAGCCGCGTTGGGCAGCACCATCCGGCCGGGCAGCGGCGCGGGCAGGCCGGGTTGCAGCACCGTGTCCTGTGCCGCGGCGACGACGTTGGCCTCGTCCAGCGAGACCGGCACGAAACGCACGCGGTGACCGGGCGCCAGCTGGCCCACCTTCCACAGCTCGGCACGCGCTACCGTGACCGGACAGACGAAGCCACCCAGGCTGGGACCATCGGGTCCGAGGATGACGGGCATGTCGCCCGTGAAGTCGATGGCGCCGATGGCGTAGGCGTTGTCGTGGATGTTGGAGGGGTGCAAGCCGGCCTCGCCGCCGTCGCTGCGCGCCCAGGTGGGCTTGGGGCCGATCAGGCGCACGCCGGTGCGGCTGGAGTTGTAGTGCACCTCCCAGCTCGTCGCGAAGAACACCTCCATGTCCTCGGGCGTGAAGAAGTCCGGCGCGGCGTGCGGGCCGATGAGCACGGCAATCTCCCACTCGTGGCCATAGACCGGCTGCAGCTGCTGCACCTCGGCCGCACTCAGCTGGCGCTGCGCCGGCGCGGTGCCCACGTGCAGCACGTCACCGGCACGCAGCGTGCGCCCGCCATGGCCGCCAAACTGGCCCAGCGTGAAGGTGGAGCCGCTGCCCAGGTACATCGGCACGTCGATGCCGCCGGCAATGGCCAGGTAGGCGCGGCACCCCCCGGTCGGGATGCGGCCCAGGCGCAGGGTCTGGCCAGCCTGGACGTCCAGCACGGACCACATCGGCACGGACTCGCCGTCCAGCGTGAGCTCGATGGGCGCGCCGGTCACGGCCAGCTGCACGCCGCAGCGAAAGCTCAGCGTGGGCCCCGCCACCGTGATCTCCAGCCCCGCGGCGCCGACCGGGTTGCCCAGCAAGGCGTTGGCGCTGCGCAAGGCCAGCGGGTCCATGGGGCCGGAGGGCGGCACGCCCACGTCCCAGTAACCCAGGCGGCCCGGCCAGTCCTGCACGGTCGTCAGCACGCCACCGGCCAGCACGTCGAAGGCGCGGCTCGGTGCCGTATAGCTGGCCAGGCTGGGCGTGGTGTGACGGCCTTCGGCGAAGGGCTCGAAGGCCATGAGCGAGCGCAGGTAGTCCAGGTTGGACTCCAGGCCCGCGATGCGCGTGTCCTGCAGCGCCTGCGAGAGCTTGGCGATGGCATCCGCGCGATCGGTACCGTGGGCGATCAGCTTGGCGATCATCGGGTCGTAATACGCGCCGATCTCGCTGCCGCGCTCGACCCAGGTGTCCACGCGCAGATTGGTGGGAAACACCACCTCGGTCAGTACGCCGGTGGAAGGCTGGAAATTCTTGTGCGGGTCTTCCGCATAGAGGCGCGCCTGCACCGCGTGGCCCTTGGTCTCGATCTTCAGCGTGTCGAAAGCCGGCATCTCGCCGGCACCCAGGGCGGTCATCCACTCGACGATGTCGACGCCGGTCACGGCTTCGGTCACGCCGTGCTCCACCTGCAGCCGCGCATTGACTTCCAGGAAGAAGAACTCCTGCGTCGTGGCATCGACCACGAACTCCACCGTGCCGGCGGAACGGTAGGAAGCGGCGGCCGCCAGCTTGCGTGCCGTCTCGTGCAGGGCCTGCCGCACCTCGGGGCGCAGGTTCGGCGCGGGGGTCTCTTCCACCACCTTCTGGTTGCGCCGCTGCAGCGAGCAGTCGCGCTCGCCCAGTACCAGCACCCGGCCTTTTCCGTCACCAAAGATCTGCACTTCGACGTGGCGCGCATCGGCGATGTAGCGCTCCAGGAACACGCCGGCCTCGGAGAAGTTGGCCTGGGCCAGCCGGCTCACGGTCTGGAAGGCGGCGCCCAGTTCCTCCGCATTGCGGCACATCTGCATGCCGATGCCGCCGCCACCGGCGCTGCTCTTGAGCATCACGGGGTAGCCGATGCGCTCGGCTTC
>JAJZUZ010000172.1 GCA_021845965.1 Pseudomonadota bacterium
CCGCGTCGTGGCCGCACAGAGCATGCCCGTGGCCGGGCAGGGCGATGTGCACGTGACCATCTCCATCGGCGTCACCCTGCTCGACCTGCCACCGCAGGAGACCGACGCGGCCGCACTGGCCGCAGCAATGGTCCGGCGCGCCGACGAGGCCGTCTACGCGGCCAAGCAGGCCGGGCGCAACCAGGTCGTCTGCCTGGCGCAGCCCTGAGCCGGCGATCCCCGCGCGAACAGCTCCGCTGCACGCGGCGGCTTGTCCAGCGGCTACCACCGCGCCGACACAGCGCGTCCCGCCGGGCCATCGCAGGGCCTTACAGATTGAAATACTTGTAGGGCCGCTTGTTGCACACCGCTCCCATAATCGCGCGCTTTGCAATCCCTGCCTTGCGGAGTCGATGAACATGTTTGCTTCCCTCTCGTGGTCCCTGCCGGCCGACCAGGACGCGTACGCCGCGCCGCCGGCCAGCGATCGTCCGGTCCCCGGTCTGCGTCGCCAGACCGGCCTCACGCCGCGCCGTTTCGGCCTTTTCCTGCTGGCGGCCGCGCTGGTCCTGCTCGCCGTGGCGCCGGCCTTTGCGCTGCCGGCGCAACCGCATGAAGCGGCCGCGCCCATCGTCGTGGGCCAGTCCTGCGACCTTTCCGGCCCCACCGCGACGCGCACCCGGGAATATGTGAAAGGAGTGGACGCCTACCTCGCCCACGTCAATGCCCAGGGCGGCGTCAATGGCCACCCGATCAAGCTGGTGCGCTACGACGATGCCTTCACTCCCGCCAAGGGCCTGGAGAACGCCAGGCGCCTGGCCGAGCAGGATGGCGCCCTGCTGTACTTCGGCATGGGCTCCGCGCCCGTGACGGCGGCCGTGCTGCCCTACGCCGGCGAGAAGGGCATCCCCGTCTTCGGCTCGCTCTCCGGTGCCGACTCGCTGCGCAAGCCGAACCCCATGCTGTTCCATGTACGCGCGTCCTTCGGCGAGGAGATCGACCGCCTGATCGGTTTCCTGGCCAATATGGGCATGAAGCGCGTGGCCGCCATCGCCGCCGACCTGCCCATCGGCAATGACGGCGTCGCTGCGCTGGAGCAGGCGGCGCCGAAGTACGGCATGGAGATCGTCCGGGTCTCGCGCGTCAAGAACGACATGAGCAACCTCGATGCCGAGGCCGCCACCCTGGCCCGGGTGATGCCGCAGGCCCTGCTGGTGCTGGCGCCCGCGGCGCCGGCCGTCAAGTATGTGGAGGCGCTCAAGAAGAACAAGGTCAACTCCCAGCTGCTGGGCGTCTCGGCCATGAGCAGCACGGCGCTGTACAAGGCGCTGGGCTCGCAGGTGGAGGGCATGCTGCTGACGCAGACCGTGCCCTTCCCGTGGAACGCCCGCCTGGGCATCGTGCGCGACTACCAGAAGCGCATGGCCGAAGCCAATGTGGCCGTCTCCTTCGACTCCATGGACGGCTACCTTTCCGCGCGCCTGCTGGTCGAGGGCCTGAAGGCGGCCGGCCCCAACCCCAGCCGCAAGTCTTTCATCGCGGCCCTGGAGGGCATGCAAATGCGGGACGTGGACGGCATGAGCGTCTCCTTCGCCCGCAACAGCCGCTCGCTGATGCGCCTGGTGGACGTGTCCATGATCTCGCGCGACAACAAGCTGCTCAACTGAGTCCGGGTCCGGTCTGTAACCTGCTGCTTACACATGGGTAACCGCTTGTTGCAGTCCGGTAACGTTATGTAATGCCGGGCGGTCGACGGCGGCGTCGCCACGACAGCGCACGCCCCCAGGGTCGGCATGCCGCGCCTGCTCCCGCAGCCCAGGCCGAAAAAAAGCCCCGGGCTTGCGCGCCGGGGCCTGAAGTTCCGCCGACGCGGAGACAGAGATAAACGTTGCACCGACCCCGCCCGCGGGGGCGTGGCCCGCCGGCTCAGCGCGCCTGGCGGTTCGCCTCGGCGATGGTGCGCAGGCGCAGCGGTGCCAGCATGAACTTGGCGGCCAGGCCGGCCAGGATGGAGATCAGGGCCGCGAAGATGAAGACGCGGTTCCAGTTGCCGCCGGCCGACAGCACCGAGGCCAGCGGCACCACCAGCGCCGCGGTGCCCTTGGCGGTGTACATGCTGCCGGAGTTGGCGGCGGCGTTCTTGGCACCGAAGGTGTCGGCCACCAGGGCCGGGAAGATCGAGAAGATCTCGCCCCAGAACAGGAAGACCAGCGCCGCGAAGGTCATGAAGGCATAGGGGTTGTGGCCGAACTCCATCAGGCCCAGCATGGCCAGGCCTTCGCCGACGAAGACCAGCAGCATGGTGTTCTCGCGACCGATGCGGTCCGACACGAAGCCGCACAGCGGACGCGTGAAGCCGTTGGCCAGGTTGTCGATCGACAGCGTCAGCGTCAGCAGCGGCAGCGTCACGATACCGAACAGGCCCATGGGCAGATTGGACAGGCCGAAGTCCTTGGCGATCGGGCCGATCTGCGCCGTCGCCATCAGGCCGCCGGCGGCCACCGCCACGAAGAGCGCATAGGTGAGCCAGAACACCGGCGTGCGCAGCATCTCGCCGGTGCTGTAGTCCTTCTTGCTCGTCACCACGCGCGCGCTGGGCACCACGCCTTCGGGCAGCACCGGCTTGACCATGAACATGGCGATCACGAAGATGACGATGCCCTGCATGATGCCGAAGTCGAAGAAGGCGGTCTCGTAGCCCGAGTTCTTGATCATGCTGGCAATCGGAATCACCGTCAGCGCGGCGCCGGCACCAAAGCCGGCGGCCGTCAGGCCCGCCGCCAGGCCGCGGCGGTCCGGGAACCACTTCAGCGCATTGCCCACGCAGGTGCCATAGACGCAGCCCGCCCCCAAGCCGCTGATCACGGCCGCGAAGTACAGCAGCTCCAGCGACGTGGCATAGGAATTCAGCACCCAGCCCGCGCCGGCCAGGATGGCACCGCCCGCGATCACCGGGCGCGGACCGAACTTGTCCACCAGCCAGCCCTCGACCGGCACCAGCCAGGTCTCGACCAGCACGAAGATGGAAAACGAGAGCTGGATCGCCGACAGCCCCCAATGGTTCTTGGCTTCGATGGGATTGACAAACAGCGTCCAGCCGTACTGCAGATTGGCGATCAGCGCCATGCAGATGATGCCCAGCACCAGTTGCGCCCAGCGATTGGGTGCGGCGCTGCCGCCTGTACGTTCCACACTTTCCGTCGACATGACCTTACTCACGTGTTGCTCCTCGTGTCGTGAAATGCGCGGCTCATGTCACTGCCATGGGTCGCGGCTTGCGAGCGGACCAGGCTCTGAAGGCGCCGCGCACCGGATCACGGAGGCTGTGCGCCTGGCGATTCCGGTGCCCGAGCACCGCGGTCCGGCGCCATTGGGCTACCGCGCTGTGGCTGTCCCCATGTGGTAACCACGTAGCGGGGCGGAGTGTTTTTTCGATTCTTGACGGCCGTCAATCGGGTTGTGAAGCAGGGGTAAAGCGGGCGTAAAGAACCGTGTGGCCGCGGCCTCGCGGCCCGCCAGAAAAATATTTTCAGGAAGTCTGTCAGGAATCGCGGTCCCGCCCCGACTAGGCAGAGGTGCACACCGTGCTGCACGTCAACCCACGAGGAAACACCATGAACCTGAAGACCGTTGCCACGCTCGCCGCGACCCTGATCGCCGCCTCCGCCTACACCGCCGCCCATGCCGAGCAGAAATGCGGTGCCGGCAGCTGCGGCAAGAAAGCCAGCTCCGCCGCCGCCGACCAGAAGGGCAAGGACGCCAGCTGCAGCAAGAAGGAAGCGTCCTGCTCCAAGAAAGACGGCGCGGGCAAGTGAGGCAGGGCGCAGCATGACCGGCCTGGGCTACCGCCGCGAGATGCGCGACTGGGACATGTCCGCCGTGACGGCGGACTTCTTCGAGGTCGCACCGGAAAACTGGATTCACCGCGACCGCGCGCCGCTGCACCGCCTGCTGGCCTCGGGCCGGCCGGTGCAGCTGCACGGTGTCTCGCTCAATCTGGGTGGCACCTCGGTGATCGACCCGGTCTTTGTGCGCCACGTGCGTGCGCTGCTGGACGAACTGGGCTCGGAGCACTACTCCGACCACCTGGCCGCCAGCGGCGACGCCCACCAACTCTACGACCTCTTTCCCATTCCGTTCACGCCGGCCGAGGCGCGGCGCGTGGCCGACCGCATCGCCCGCGTGCAGGACCTGCTGGGCCGGCGCATCGCGGTGGAGAACAGCACCTGGTACACCAACGTGGGTGAGCTCGACGAGCCGGACTTCCTGATGGCGGTGGTGCAGCGCGCCGACTGCCGCATCCTGCTCGACCTCAACAATATCGCCGTCAATCACAAGAATCACGGCAAGAACCACGGCGCCTGCACACCGCAGGAGTTCATCGCCCGTGTCGACCTGGCGCGCGTGAGCTACCTGCACGTGGCCGGGCACGAGTACGACGAACGTTTCGGCCTCTACGTCGACACCCACAGCCAGCCGGTGGAGCCACCCACGGCCGCGCTCGCGCAGGACCTGCATGCGCGGCACGGCCTGCCCATCCTGCTGGAGTGGGACAACGACGTGCCCGCGCTGGACGTCATCAACCGCCAACTGTCATGTCTGCAGCCTTCTTTGACTACGTGAGGGGCCGCAGCGATGCGGTGCCACCCGGCTACACCGAAGCCGGCCTGCGCGCCTACCGCTACCTCGTGTATCTCGGCGCCAGCCAGATGGTGCAGGCCAGCTTCCCCGAGCTGCGCGACCAGCTGGGCGAAGACGCCTGGCGCACGCTGATCGAGGGCTTTGTGCGCCAGTCCGCCTGGCGTTCGCATTTCTATGGAGACCTCCGCCATGAATTCATGGACTACCTGGCGCGTGCAAGCGCTTGAACGCGTGTCTGTCATCCTGCAGGACCTCGGCCTG
>JAJZUZ010000173.1 GCA_021845965.1 Pseudomonadota bacterium
CATGCCTGCTGGCTCCTGGACGTCCTTGCCGGCCTCACAATCGACAGCGTGGTCGGCTTGCATTGATACGGTAGGTCTTGCGTTGCTCATTGGTTTTCAATGATCGCATTTTACTCATATTTATCATATTAACCAGAGGAAGACAGCCATGAAACCCCTGCGCAGTGTCAGAGTTCTCAGCCTGGCCCTCAATCTTCCCGGCCCGGCCGCCCTGATGCGGCTGCGTGCCATGGGCGCGCGCTGCAGCAAGGTGGAGCCGCCCACCCCGAAACAGGCGGCGATGACCCCTTCCGCTGACCCCATGCAGCAGTACGCCCCGGCCGCCTATGCGCAACTGCACGAAGGCATCCGCCTCCTGCGCCTGGACCTCAAGTCGGAGACCGGCCAGCGCGCACTGGACCGCGAACTGGCCCGCAGCGACGTGCTGCTGACGTCTTTTCGTCCCTCGGCCCTGCAACGCCTCGGCCTGGCCTGGCCCCAGCTGCATCGCCGCCATCCGCAGCTCAGCCTGGTCAGCATCGTGGGCTGGCCCGGCGCTGGCGCCGAAATTCCGGGCCACGACCTGACCTATATGGCCGAAAACGAGCTGCTCACGGGCCTGCAACAGCCCCCCACCCTGTTCGCCGACATGGGCGGCGCCCTCATGGCCAGTGAGGCGGTGTTGCAGGCCATGCTGCAGCGCCACACTTCCGGCCGCGGCAGCCGGCACGAGGTGGCCCTTTCCGATGCAGCCGCCTGGCTGGCCCTGCCGCGCCGCTGGGGCCTGACGCGCCCAAGCACACGTCAGGCGCCCGACGGCGGCATCCTCAGCGGTCGCCACGCCGGCTATCGCGTCTACGCCTGCCGCGACGGCCGGGTCGCCGTGGCGGCGCTGGAGCCGCACTTCGCGCGCGCGCTGGGCGAGGTCACCAGCCTGCCCTTGCACCGGCCCGAGGATCTGGTCGCCGCCGCCACGCACCGGCACCTGGAACTCTGGTTCGCCCGCAAGACACGCGCCGCACTCGACCGCCTTGCGAACGAACACGACCTGCCGCTGCACACCTTGCCGGCCCGCTGACGCCCCGTCGCCCCCTGCCGCCCCACCCATTTCGGCATCTCAGCTATGCCGCCCTGGTGTAGCCCGCGCCTTGACAATGTCAAGGCCTCCGGCGTCCAATGGGTGCGGGTCGACACGCGCTCAAGCGGGCGTGGCCGCCCGGCCGGCGACGACACCGTCGCCGGCCAGAAGAAGACATAAACACAGAGGAGCAATCGCATGAACGTGAAGCAATCGGCCCAGCGCGTCTGGGCATGGGCCGCCGTGGCCGTCGCATTCGCTTGTGGCAGCAGCGTCGCCCTGGCGGCGGATCCCCCCAAGCAGGAAGAAGTGCCGTTCTGGGCCGTCGGCATGCCCAAGAACACCACCGCCAGCAAGATGGCCCCCGTGCCCGCCTTCCCCATCCCCACCGCGGCCGACAAGCTGCCGGTGAACAAGCTCAAGCTGCCGCCAGGCTTCAAGGCCGAGGTCTGGGCCAGTGGCATCCTGGATGCGCGCGGCCTGCGCCAGGGCGACAAGGGCACGGTGTTCGTCAGCTCGCTGTTCGTCGCCGGCAAGATCTACGCCGTCACCGACAAGGGCGGCAAGCGCGAGGTCAGGACCATTGCCGAGAAGCTCTTCCTGCCCAACGGCATCGAATTCCACAAGGGCTCGCTGTACGTCGCGACCCCCAAGGACATCACGCGCTACGACAACATCGAGGCCAACCTGGACAACCCGCCCAAGCCCGTGATGGTCTACGACAAGCTGCCCGGCCAGGTGCCGCACGGCTGGAAGTTCATCAAGTTCGGGCCGGACGGCAAGCTCTACTTCAACATCGGCGCCCCCTGCAACATCTGCGATCCGGGTGAGGGCTTCGCGACCATCAACCGCATGAACGCCGATGGCAGCGGCGTCGAGGTCGTGGCCAAAGGCGTGCGCAACACCGTGGGCTTCGATTTCGACCCCAAAGACGGCAGCCTCTGGTACACCAACAACGGCCGCGACTGGATGAGCGAGGACCTGCCCAATGACTCGCTGAACCACGTGACCAAGATCGGGCAGCACTTCGGTTTCCCCTATTGCCACCAGGGCGACATGGCCGATCCCGAATTCGGCTGGGGCAAGGATTGCAGGAAGGACTTCACGCAGCCGGTGCTGCTGACCGGACCGCACGCCGGCACGCTGGGCATGCGTTTCTATACCGGCAAGCAGTTCCCGAAGAAGTACCGGGGCGCGATCTTCATCGCCCGCCACGGTCCCTGGAACCGCACCCGCAAGTACGCCGCCGACGTGATCGTCGCCTGGCCGGACGGCAAGGGCGGTATCGCGAAGATGGAGCCCTTCATGACCGGCCTGGTGGAGAACAACGAATACCTCGGCCGCCCCGTCGACATGCTGGTGATGAAGGACGGCTCCATGCTCGTCTCCGATGACCACAACGGCGCCATCTACCGCATCAGCTACAAGGGCAAGTGATTTGAATCTCGCGCTTTCCAAGCTCGCCGTGGTGCTGGCCGCGGCGGGCTTTTTTCTGGGCCCGGGGCCGGCGCTGGCCGCCTCCAAGCACAAGGACCCGGCGCCGCCCCCGCCGACGATGCAGGAGCGATTTGCGCTGTGCGCCGCCTGCCATGGTGAGGGCGGCGTCAGCCGCACGCCACTGACCCCCTCGCTGGCGGGCCAGCCTTCCTTCTACGCCATCACCCAGCTCTTCCTGTTCCGCGAAGGGCGGCGCGCCAACGAGGCCATGACGTCCGTGGCCAAGGGCATGAGCGACGACGATCTGCGGGCCTTTTCCGACTACATCGGCCAGCTGCCACCCCCACCGCCCGCCGACACGCCGGCCGATCCCCTGCGCATGGCACGCGGCGCCGCGCTGGCGCAACGCCACCACTGCGCCGGCTGCCACGGCGCCGACTACAGCGGCGGCAAGCAGGTCGCCCGGCTGGCGCGCCAGCGCGAGGACTATCTGCTGCAGACCCTGCGGCAGTTCCATGCCGCGCAACGCGTGGGCTATACGCAGGCGATGAACGAGGCGCTGGCCGGCATTTCGCCCGGCGAGCTGGAAGACCTGGCGCACTTCCTGGCACACCAGCCCTGAACTGAAATTCAGCGGCTCTTGCTGCGGGGTACCGCCTTCGCGGGCGGCGCCTTGCCGCCGTTATCGCGCGGCGGCAGGCCCGTGTGCTGGGTCAGGACGCGCCCCGTCACCGGCGCTTTCGACGCCGCCCGGACGGCCGGCGTCGAATTCTTGCGCCGCGCACTCTGGTAGCCGCCGTCCGTCAGCGGCTGGAAAGTCGGGATCAGATGCTGCTTGCCGTTGCCGATCAGATCGGCGCGGCCCATGGCCTTCAGTGCCTCGCGCAGCAGCGGCCAGTTGTTGGGGTCGTGGTAGCGCAGGAAGGCCTTGTGCAGGCGGCGGCGGCGCTCGCCGCGCACGATGTCCACGCTCTCGCTGCGGCCGTCGCGGTGAATGCCTTTCAGCGTATTGAGGCCTGTGTGGTACATGGCCGTGGCGGTAGCCATGGGGCTGGGATAGAAGGCCTGCACCTGGTCGGCACGGAAGCCATTGCGCTTGAGCCACAGTGCCAGGTTCAGCATGTCCTCATCGCGGGTACCGGGGTGCGCGGCAATGAAGTAGGGGATCAGGTACTGCTGCTTGCCCGCCTCGGCGCTGTATTTCTCGAACAGTTGCTTGAACTTGTCGTAGCTGCCGATGCCCGGCTTCATCATCTTGGACAGCGGTCCCTGCTCGGTATGTTCCGGCGCAATCTTCAGATAGCCACCCACGTGGTGCTGCACCAGCTCCTTCACGTATTCGGGCGAGCGCACCGCCAGGTCGTAGCGCAGGCCGGACCCGATCAGGATCTTCTTCACGCCCTTGAGCGCGCGCGCGCGCCGGTACATGTGCACCAGCGCGCTGTGGTCGGTGTTCATGTTCTGGCAGATGCCCGGGTAGACACAGCTGGGTTTGCGGCAGGCGGCCTCGATCTCGGGTGTCTTGCAGCCGAGACGGTACATATTGGCCGTCGGGCCGCCGAGGTCAGAGATGACGCCGGTAAAGCCCTGGACCTTGTCGCGGATGTCCTCGATCTCGTGGATCACGGAATCTTCCGAGCGGCTCTGGATGATGCGACCCTCATGCTCGGTGATGGAACAGAAGGTGCAGCCGCCAAAGCAGCCGCGCATGATGTTGACCGAGAAGCGGATCATCTCCCAGGCCGGGATCTTGGTGGCGCCGTCATGCCGGCCGTGCTCGTCGGCATAGGTCGGATGCGGGCTGCGCGCATACGGCAAGCCGAACACGTGATCCATCTCGGCGGTGGTCAGCGGAATCGGTGGCGGGTTGAGCCAGACGTCACGCGCCGTCGCGCCCTCGCCGTGCGCCTGCACCAGGGCGCGCGCATTGCCCGGGTTGGTCTCCAGGTGCAGCACGCGGTTGGCATGAGCATAGAGCACCGGGTCGGCCTTGACCTGCTCGTAGCTGGGCAGGCGGATCACGGTGCGCTCGCGCGGCGGGCGCCTGCCCTTGCCGGCCAGCGCCGGATTGGGCACAAAATTCAGCGGCTGGATGGCCGGCAGCACCTCGGTCGCCCCACCCTGCTCCTTCGCGCAGGTCTCCCCCTGGGCCGCCGCCTGCTCGGCCGTGGTCAGGTAGGGGTTGATGTGCTCATCGACACGGCCGGGGGTGTCGACCTCGGTCGAGTCGATCTCGAACCACTCGCTGTCGGCCCCATGCGGCGAGCTGCGGCGCACGAAGGCGGTACCGCGCACGTCGGTGATCTCGCTGACCGGTACCTTGGCCGCAATGCGGTGCGCCACTTCCACCAGCGCGCGCTCGGCATTGCCATACAGCAGCAGGTC
>JAJZUZ010000015.1:0-12685 GCA_021845965.1 Pseudomonadota bacterium
CAGCTTGCCCGAAGAGTCCTTGCGCTGGCCGGACTCCATCTCGTGGCTCATCAGAACACGGACGGTGGCCTTGTCACCAGCGGCTTGAGCGCGAATGCGCATCGGATCTGCCATTTTGATACTCCTATATCTGTTACGTTGCTGTGGGGGTTGCTCGCCAGCGCTTAACCGCCGCAACCACCCAGCGTGACCTTGACTTCCTTCTTGGCGTAGTACGCCTTGCCGTCGGCCGTGATGGCCACCGCGTACACGTCCGAGGACTGGCCCATCTTGGCGCGCGTGGCAAAGTTGGCTTCCACCGCATCGCCCACGTTGAACATGGCCACCATCGCCGCCGGGTTCTTCTCCACCAGGATCAGCACGCGCTTCACATTGGGCAGCGTCGTGCTGGCCGACAGCGGCACCACCGCGCCGTTCTCGGCAATGTCCGGACCACCGATGGTCACGTCCTTGCTCTCCACCGGAGCCGCCGCGCCCAGCGCCTTGGCCACGTCACCGGCCGTCTTGGCCGCAAACGCCGCAGCTTCATAAGCCGCAGCCTGCTGCGGGATCAGCCCGGCAGAGGCCAGCAGGCCCGCCACCACGGCGCTTTGTTTCAGTGTCTCGCGACGAGTTTGCATGTCGAATACCTCAACGGTCAAAATAGCAAGGTGTGGAAAATATCACGGATGCATCAGGGCCGGATATAGGCATAACCCTGTTGCTGCTTCTTCATGAGCTCAACCACGCCGGCGGGTACGTAGCCAATCTCGGGCAACATGTCCGCCTGGGTCAAATGCTGGGCGCGCATGGTGTTCTCGCAGGCCACGACCCGCATGCCGCCCTTGAGTGCGCCGGCGATGCGCGCCGCGACGGGCGATTCTTTCTTCAGCATGCCGATGCCCGGACCATAGACCACGATTTCCAGCGACACGGTGTCGGCACCGAGGTCGTGGATCACGTTCTGTGCGTTGTTGAGCGCCAGCGCCCATTTGCCCGGGTCGTTGTCACTGACCTGGATCACCAGCTTGTTGGCGCGGACGTCTTGGTCGGCCGCCTGCGCGCGGCTGGCCAGGAAGGCCCCGGCCAGCAGGCTGCCCGCAGCGGCAACGAAACTGCGCTTGCCCGGTGTGTAGTTCATGGTTGGTCTCCTGTGGTGGTTGATGATGATCTGTCGCTGTCTGTGATGGCTGCTCAGGCGGGTGGCGGTGCGAACACGCGCAGGGCCACGTCCAGGGCCCGCTTCTTCTCGGATACCAGGACCAGCGGCCGACCGTCGCGGCCGGTCACGACCTGCCAGTAGACGTTGTTCCACCAGCCTTCACCCTCCGGCAGCGATATCGGCTGGTCGAAGGCAAACACGGTGACCAGGCCGCCCTTTTCGAAGAAGGTCGTCAGATGGTAAGCAAGCCGGCCATTGATATCGCAGGGCCGCATGAGTTGCGGGTAGCCGGGCGCTGGGCGCGCGGCCTCCAGCCCCATGTGCGCCAGCAGCTTGTCCTGGTCCATGAAGCTGCCGCGCAGGGTGCGTTCGTAATACTCGTGTTCGATCGCGCCGCGTACCAGTTCGGGGGGGCGGATGGCCAGCACGCCGCCGAGCAGGGTCGTGGCGAACAGGGCCAGCACGCCACAGGTCTGCACCCAGCGGCGCGCCAGCCAGGGCGTGTGGCGATACAGATGGGCGGGCGCATCGCCCGCCTCATAAGCCAGCGCCAGCTCGGCACGGGCGCGCAGATCGAAATCGTCTTCGGAGTGGGGGTGGGACATGGACATACTCCTCGTTCAGCTCTTCCTGATCGAGGTGACTTTGCCGGTCGCGGCGGTAACCGGTGTGGCCGAAGTTGCCGGGCGGGGTGACGTCATGGCGTCCCTCAGCGCCTCACGCGCGCGTGCCAGGCGCGAGAGCACGGTGCCGGGGGCGATCTCCAGTGCCTCGGCGATCTGCGCCGTGGGCATGTCGTCAAAGTAGTGCAGCACCAGCACTTCGCGATGGATCGGCGCGATGCGGCTCAGCGCCTTGACCACGTCCAGCCGGTTGTCGATGCCGGTGCCCGGCGCCGCCCCCCACTGTTCGTCATCGCCGTCCTCCAGCGAGATGGTGCAGGGCGGCAGGTGGCGAAAGATGCTGCGCCGCATGATCTGGAACAGCCAGGGCCGCACCAGCGCCGGGTCCCGCAACTGGTCGCGGTGTTTCCAGGCGTTGGTGTAGCAGTCCTGCACCACATCCTCGGCCACCGAGCGGGAACCCGTGAGGGCCCAGGCGCTGCGGATGAGAAAGCGGTAGTGATCGCGTACCCACTGGTTGTAGCGGGCTTCGGAATTCAGGAACATGTGCGAGAGAGCGCGAAATCCGGGCTTCGATTCCCTGATGGGGCAGGAATTTGCTCGGGGTTTACCCTCGTTCCGTGTACGCGAGGCGGGCTCAGGCCCGCATCAGCGCCTCGATCTCGTCCGGATGCACCGGCACGTCGCGCGTGATCAGCTCACAGCCGTCGCCGGTGACAAAGGCGTCGTCCTCGATGCGGATACCGATGTTCCAGTACTCGCGCGGCACGTCCTCGTCGGGGCGCACGTACAGGCCGGGCTCGATGGTCAGGCACATGCCAGGCTGCAGGATGCGGCTGGGACGGTCGCGGATGACCTCGCCCGAAAGCGGGTCCGTGCGCTCGCTGGTCCGGCCCAGCTCGCTGGGCTCCACATAGCTGCCGCAATCATGCACGTCCATGCCCAGCCAGTGGCCGGTGCGGTGCATGTAGTAGCGGAAGTAGGCCCGGCTGGCGATCACGTCGTCCACCGTGCCGACCTTATGGCGATCCAGCAGGCCGAGGTCCAGCAGGCCCTGTGAGAGCACGCGCACGGTGGCCTCGTGCGGGTCGGTGAAACGCGCGCCGGCGCGCGTGGCCTCCACGGCCGCGTCCTGGGACGCCAGTACCAGCTCGTACAGCGTGCGCTGCGGTGCGGTAAACCGGCCATTGGCAGGGAAGGTGCGCGTGATGTCGCTGGCGTAGCCGTCCAGCTCGCAGCCGGCGTCGATCAGCACCAGCTCGCCGTCGCGGATGGGGGCGTTGTCGGCGCGGTAGTGCAGCACGCAGGCGTTGGCACCGGCGGCGACGATGGAGCCGTAGGCCGGGTACTGCGAGCCGTGACGGCGAAACTCGTGCAGCAGTTCGGCGTCCAGGTGGTATTCACGCACGTCCTGCCCGGCCCGCAGCATGCGGGCGCTGAGCTGCATGGCGCGCACGTGGGCACCGGCGCTGATCTGCGCCGCGCGGCGCATGACGGCCTGTTCATGCGTGTCCTTGATCAGGCGCATCTCGTCCAGGAGGGCGCACAGGTCGCGTTGCGCCTCGGGGCAAAGCGCGCCGTAGCGTACGCGCGCGCGCACGGCCTTCAGCCAGCCGTCGATGCGACCTTCCAGCCCCGGGTGGGTCGCGAAGGGGTACCAGACCGTACCCTTGTTCTCCAGCAGCTTCGGCAGGCGTTGCTCCAGCTCGGTGACGGGGTAGGCGGCGTCGACGCCGAGCACGGCCGGCGCCGCCTCGGGGCCCAGGCGGATGCCGTCCCAGATCTCGCGCTCCAGGTCCTTGGGCTGGCAGAACAGCGTGGTGTGACCCGCGCTGGAAATCACCAGCCAGGCGTTGGGCTCGCCAAAGCCGCTGAGGTAGTGGAAGTAGCTGTCGAAGCGGAACAGGAACTCGCTGTCGCGGTTGCGCAGGCGTTCGGGTGCGGTGGGGACGATCGCCACGGCATCCGGGCCGAGCTGGGCAGCCAGGCGCGCGCGGCGCTGTGCGTAGAGAGGGGTGTTCATGAGGTCTCGGACGACTCGTTCAGTTGTGCCAGCCGTTCGGGTGTGCCGACATCGGTCCAGGGACCGGTGTACAGCTCGGCGCTGATGCGTTGATTGTCCATGGCCTGCCGCAGCAACGGCGCCAGCGGGGTCTTGCTGCCCTGCGGGTTGCCGGCGGGGATGTCGCACCAGGGCGCCTCGAACAAGGCGCGCCGGTACAGGCCGATGGTGCTGTAGGTGTGGCGCGGGCCCGGCTGGTCCGCGGCCAGGTTCAGTGCCAGGCCCTCGGGGCTGAGACCGAAGTCGCCTTTGGGGTTGTGGGCCGGGTTCGGCACCAGCCAGAGATGCGCCAGCCGATCGCCACGCGCGAAGCGCTCCACGGCTTGCGGGCTGAATTCGAAGCCGGGTACGAAGACGTCGCCGGCCACGACCCAGAACAGCTCGCCCAGCAAAGGCAGCGCGCGCACGATGCCGCCCAGCGTCTCCAGTGCGCCGCCGAAATCCCGGCCTTCGTGGGAATAAGCGATGTTCAGCGCCTGACCGGCGCTGCTGCGGGGGGGAACACCCAAATGAGCGGGGATCTGCTCGCCCAGCCAGGCGGTGTTGATGACCAGATCGGCAAAGCCGCCGGCGGCCAACGCGTCCACATGCCATTGCAGCAAGGCCCTGCCCTGCACGCGCAGCAGCGGCTTGGGCGTGGTGTCGGTCAAGGGGCGCATGCGCTCGCCGCGGCCGGCGGCCAGCACCATGGCTTTGATGGTCCTGCTCATCGGGGTGTCATCTTGCCAGCTCCGGGCGCGGCACGGTACGGCAGGGCCAGGCGCATCGCACCGATCCGGCCACGAGCAGCGTCCGGGCAACGGGGGAGCGGGGCGTAGAAGAGAGAAGGTGCACAGAACCGGACTGTAGACGATTGCCGGCCGGCCCTGACCCCGCGCGGCATCGCCCGCCCGGCCCGGTAAAATCTCGGGTTTACCCCCAGACCCCCTTCCGGAGCGGCCCTACATGGCAAATACCCGACAAATGGCCAACGCGATCCGCGCGCTGGCGATGGACGCAGTACAACAGGCCAACTCGGGGCACCCTGGCGCGCCCATGGGCATGGCCGACATGGCCGTGGCGCTGTGGGGCGAGCACCTCCAGCACAACCCCGGCAACCCGCAATGGGCCAACCGCGACCGCTTCGTGCTGTCCAACGGCCATGCGTCCATGCTGCTGTACGCGCTGCTGCACCTGACGGGCTACGACCTGCCCATGCAGGAACTGAAGAACTTTCGCCAACTCGGCAGCAAGACCGCCGGGCACCCGGAGGTGGGCCACACTCCGGGCGTGGAGACCACCACCGGCCCGCTGGGCCAAGGCGTGACCAATGCCGTGGGCATGGCGCTGGCCGAGAAGCTGCTGGCCAAGGAATTCAACCGCGACGGTCACACCATCGTCGACCACCACACCTACGTCTTCCTGGGCGACGGCTGCATGATGGAAGGCATCAGCCACGAGGCCGCCGCGCTGGCCGGTGCCTGGAAGCTGAACAAGCTGATCGCCCTGTACGACGACAACGGCATTTCCATCGACGGCCAGGTCAACCCCTGGTTCGGCGACAACACGGCGTTGCGCTTTGTGGCTTATGGCTGGAACGTGATCGGCCCCATCAACGGTCACGACGTGGCCGCGGTGTCGGAAGCGATCGCGCGTGCCAAGCAGTCGGACAACCAGCCCACGCTCATCATCTGCAAGACCGCCATCGGCCACGGCTCGCCGAACCGCGCCAACAGCGCCAAGGCTCACGGCGAGCCGCTGGGCGCCGAGGAGATCAAGCTCACGCGCGAGGCCCTGGGCTGGACGCACGCGCCCTTCGTGATCCCGCAGGACGTAGCTGATGACTGGAACGCCAGTGCGCGCGGCGCCGCGGCCCAGCAGGCATGGGAGCGCAAGTTCGAGGCGTACCAGGCCACCCATCCGACGCTGGCGGCCGAGTTTGAGCGCCGCATGAAGGGCGAGCTGCCGAAGAATTTCCATCAGGTGGCGGTGGACGCCGCCGTGCTGGCCCACACCAAGGCGGAAACGGTGGCCACGCGCAAGGCCAGCCAGCTGGCGCTGGAGCAGTTCACTGCGGCGCTGCCCGAGCTGCTGGGCGGCTCGGCCGACCTGACCGGCTCCAACCTGACCAACACCAGCCACACGCCCAGCCTGCGTTTTGACGCCGACGGCAACGGCAACGGTGGCCGCCACATCAACTACGGCGTGCGCGAGTTCGGCATGGCTGCCATCATGAACGGCGTGGCCCTGCACGGCGGCTACATCCCCTACGGCGGCACCTTCCTGACCTTCAGCGATTACTCGCGCAATGCCATCCGCATGGCCGCGCTGATGAAGCAGCGCGTGGTGCACGTCTTCACGCACGACTCCATCGGCCTGGGCGAGGACGGCCCGACGCACCAGTCGGTCGAGCACGCCGCCAGCCTGCGCCTGATCCCCAACCTGGACGTCTGGCGTCCGGCCGATACGGCCGAGACGGCCGTGGCCTGGGCCGTGGCGCTGCAGAACCAGAGCAAGCCGACGGCCCTGCTGCTGTCGCGCCAGAACCTGCCCTACGCGCCGAAGAAAGACCTGGGTGACATCAGCCGTGGCGCCTACGTGTTGTCCGAGCCGGCCGATGTGGGCCTGAAGAAGAAGACGCAGGCCGTGATCATCGCCACCGGTTCTGAAGTGCAGCTGGCCCTCAGGGCCCAGGAGCAGCTGGCGGCGCAGAAGATTGCCGTGCGCGTGGTCTCCATGCCCAGCACCACCACCTTCGACCGGCAGAAGACGGCCTACAAGCAGGCCGTGCTGCCGGCCGGCCTGCCGCGCGTGGCGGTCGAGATGGGCGTGAGCGAAGGCTGGTGGAAATACGGCTGTGCCGCCGTGGTCGGCATTGACACCTACGGCGAGTCGGCGCCGGCACCGGTGCTGTTCAAGCACTTCGGCTTTACTGCGGAGAACGTTGCCGATACCGTGCTGGCGGTCCTGGCGAAATAAGTTTGTTATCAACCTTCAGAGAGAGCTCATCATGACGATCAAGGTAGGCATCAACGGCTTCGGCCGCATCGGACGCAACGTGCTGCGCGCAGCGGTGGCGAACTTCAAGGACATCGAGATCGTCGGCATCAACGACCTGCTTGAGCCCGACTACCTGGCCTACATGCTCAAGTACGACAGCGTGCACGGCCGCTTCAAGGGCGAGGTCTCGGTCGAAGGCAACAACCTGATCGTCAACGGCAAGAAGATCCGCCTGACGCAAGAGCGTGACCCGGCCAGCCTGAAGTGGAAGGACGTCGGCGCCGACATCGTCATCGAGTCCACCGGCCTGTTCCTGGACAAGACCAGCGCCGAGAAGCACCTCGCCGCCGGCGCCAGGAAGGTCATCATTTCCGCCCCCAGCAAAGATGACACGCCCATGTTCGTCTACGGCGTGAACGACAAGAGCTACGCCGGCCAGGCCATCATCTCCAACGCCTCCTGCACCACCAACTGCCTGGCCCCCGTGGCCAAGGTGCTGAACGACAAGTGGGGCATCAAGCGCGGCCTCATGACCACCGTGCACGCCGCCACCGCCACCCAGAAGACCGTGGACGGCCCGTCCAACAAGGACTGGCGCGGCGGCCGCGGCATTCTGGAGAACATCATCCCCTCCTCCACTGGCGCGGCCAAGGCGGTGGGTGTGGTCATTCCTGAGCTGAACAAGAAGCTGACCGGCATGTCCTTCCGCGTGCCGACCAGCGATGTGTCCGTGGTCGACCTGACCGTGGAGCTGAACAAGGAAGCCGATTACAAGGAGATCTGCGCCGAGATGAAGGCGCAGAGCCAGGGCGCGCTCAAGGGCGTGCTGGGTTACACGGAAGACAAGGTGGTGGCCACCGACTTCCGCGGCGAGAGCTGCACCTCGGTGTTCGACGCCGAAGCGGGTATCGCGCTGGACAAGACCTTCATCAAGGTTGTCGCCTGGTACGACAACGAATGGGGCTATTCCAACAAGTGCCTGGAAATGGTGCGCGTGGTCGCGAAGTAAGCGGCGGGATGGGGTGGCCGTCCGCAAGCCGGTCTTGACGCCATGACGTCACCATTGGCCTGGCTTCGTGCAAAGCTCGCGGGTAGGCCTGCCCAAGGGACGAGCGCAGCCTCCGCCGTTGCGGGGGCTGCGTCGGCCGCGCCGCCGAGCGCGGCCGCGATAAAGGACGTGCAAGCTGCGATGGCCCAGTTCGTCTTGGGTAACCAGCAGCTGGCAAACAATCGCCGCGAGGCGGCGGAGCAGCATTTCCGTCGTGCGCTGGTGCTCAATCCGGAGTTTGCCGAGGCCTACGCCAACCTGGGCAGTCTGCTGAAAGATCGCGGCGAAATCGCCGAGGCCGAGCGGCTGCTGGCGCTGGCGCTGAGGCTCAAGCCCGATTTGGGGCCGGCCTGCTTCACCCTGGCCATGCTATGTCTGGATCAGTCGCGATGGGGCGAGGCCGTCGACTTGTTCAGACGCTCGCTGGCATCCGACCCTGCGCAGGCCGATGCCCAGTATTGGCTGGGCAACGCGTTGATGGGGCAGGGGGATGCGGCCAGCGCCCGGGCCGCCTACCTTGCCGCGGTACGACTGCATCCCAACTACGTGCAGGCGCGATGGGGTTATGCGATGGCCCAATTGCCTGCGGTGCCGCAGGACGAATCCGAACAAGCATGTGCACCCGCGGCATTTTCTGATGAGCTGCAACAGCTCAGAGACTGGTTTCGCGCGCACCGTTCAGCGAAGGGCTACCTGGCGGTAGGCGCACAGAAACCCTTCTACCTGGCCTACATCGCGCAGAACCATCGCGAAGCTCTATCCTCCTATGGAGCCTTGTCTGCGGAATTGATGGCCGCATGGGCCAAGCAGGCAAGAATTCCGGCGCCCGTCGGAAGCGGGGAGGCCAAGTGTCGTGTTGGCATCGTGTCGGCGCATATCCAGGGCCATTCAGTCTGGCATGCACTCCTGCGTGGATGGGTCGAACATCTCGACCGGGACCGTTTTGAATTGCAGCTCTTTCACACCGGCTCCCGGCGGGATGCGGAAACCGAATGGGCGGCCCGTCATGTCGCACAGCTCCACTCCGGAGCAGCGGAGTGGTCCGACTGGGCAAAGGTCGTTTCCGATAGCCGACTCGATGTCCTCATCTACCCTGAGATTGGCATGCATCCCACGAGTACCCGGCTGTCGGCCTTGCGGCTGGCACCGGTACAGTTGGTGTCATGGGGGCATCCCATCACCAGCGGCCTGCCGACAATCGACGGGTATATCAGCGCTCAGGCCTTTGAACCGCCTGAGGCCGAGGCTCATTATTCCGAAAAGCTGCTGACATTGCCCCGGCTGGGTTGCTGCTATCAGCCCTTCGAGACGCGGCCCAATCGGCTTGATCCGTCTGTCTGGGGCATCCGGCCTTCCCACAGACTCTTGCTCTGCGCGGGCACCGCATACAAGTACGCGCCTCAGCACGACGCCGTGCTCGCAGAGATCGCGCGTCGTTGCCAGCCGTGCAAGCTGGTTTTCTTTCAGGGTACAGAAGTCGGACTGGCCGCCTTGCTTGAACAACGCTTGCGTGCATCCTTTGCGGCGGCGGGCGTCAGCTTCGATGATTGCGTCCGCTTCATTCCCTGGCAATCCCAACCAGCGTTCTTTGCGCTGCTGGACCGTGCCGATGTCTATCTGGATACCATCGGGTTCTCCGGGTTCAACACCACGATGCAGGCGATAGAGCGTGGAACGCCCGTTGTCGCCTTTGAAGGTGAATTCATGCGAGGGCGCTTTGCCAGCGCGATATTGCGCCAGATGGGACTGGATGAATGGGTGGCGACCTCGACGGAACAGTATGTGCAACTGGTTGAGCGCATCGTCCTCGACAAGAGCCTGCGCCGTTCAGTGCATAAACAGATTATTGATCGTCGACGGCCGCTCTTCGACGACCGGCAGACGGTGGCCGCACTTGGCGACTTGCTGTTGCGCCTGCGTCACTAGTTTCTCCATCGATTTGTCGGGCGCCAGCGGGAGGGGCAGGAATCGGCGCGCGAGCCGCAAGCGCGCCTGGAGGCAGCGTTGACGGGCTTCGCGCGGAGCGGATGCGCACTGATCGACCGGCATCTTCCCCCCCGATGGCGCGAAGCTCAGACGGGATTGACGTACCGCTGCAACCCCCTATGATCTGACGTTCCTAGGTGTGCCGCCGGGCAGAAGAGGAGTGTCTATGACTGTATGGCGTATGGTTTCGGCCATGGTCCTGGTGCTGGGGGCTGGCAGCGTCGCCGCCGAAACCGGCGTTGCTGAGCAGGAAATCGTCGTCGGGCAGTTTGCCGCGCTGTCCGGACCAGCCGCGCAATTGGGCCAGCGCCTGAATGCGGGCATCCAGGCCTACTTCAAGGCGGTCAACGCACAAGGCGGTGTGAATGGCCGCACGTTGCGGCTGCTCACGCGTGACGATGGTTACGAGCCTGACCGGGCCGTGGCAGCCGTGAAAGGCCTGATTGAGCAGGACCAGGTCTTTGCGCTCGTCGGCTCAGTCGGCACCCCCACCGGGCTGGCCGCGATGCCGGTCTTCACGGCGGCCAAGGTGCCGATGGTGGGCATGTTCACGGGTGCCCAGGGGCTGCGCGAACCGTTCAACCGTTACGTCTTCCACGTGCGCGCCAGCTATTTCGACGAAACCGAGCGTATCGTGCAGCACCTGACCACCCTGGGGATCAAGAAGATTGCCGTGTTCTACCAGAACGACGCTTATGGCAAGGCCGGCCTGGAGGGCGTGACGCGGGCCCTGGCCAAGCGGCAGATGAAGCCGGCGGCTGCGGCGAGTTTTGAGCGCAACACGGTGGATGTCGCGGGCGCCCTGAACGCCATCCTGGCCGAGCAGCCCGAGGCGGTGGTGCAGATCGGTGCCTACAAGGCCTGTGCCGAGTTCATCAAGCAGGCCCGCGCCAAGGGCTACGGCGGGCAGTTCTTCAACGTCAGCTTTGTGGGCGCCAAGGCGCTGGCAGACGAGCTGGGCCCCGTCGGCATGGGCGTGGTGATTTCGCAGGTGGTGCCCTTTCCCTATACGCCTTCGTCGGCCGTGGTGCGCGAATACCAGCAACGCATGAAGGAGGCCGGTGACCAGGAATACGACTTCTCCAGCATGGAAGGCTTCCTGATCGGCAGGGTCTTCGTAGAGGGGCTGCGGCGCGCCGGCAGGAATCTGACGCGCGATTCCTTCATTGCCGGCCTCGAGACCATGAAGGACGTCAATCTGGGCGGCTTTGAGGTGAGCTACTCTGCCAAGGACCACTCGGGTTCGAAGTACACCGACCTCACCATCATCGGTACGGGCGGGCGCTTCATGCATTGACCAAAGGCGAGAAACACCCGCGGGTCCGGCAGGACCTGCGGGCATTCTGCCTCGGGACTACTTCTTGCGCCCGTATTTCGCCGTGAAGCTGGCCTTGCCCAGGCTGTTGGCGTTGATCATGAAGCCGGCCAGGGCCGCTGTCGCGTCAGCCGGGATGTCCAGCTTGTCGACTTTGAGCGCGTGCACCGTGAAGATGTAGCGGTGCGGCTTGTCGCCCTGCGGCGGGCAGGTGCCGCCCCAGGCGGCCACGCCGTAGTCGATGCGGACCTGGCGCGCACCGGCGGGCAGGTTGGCACCGCTCGCGTTGCCGGCGTCGGACTTGAGTTCGTTGACGTCGGCCGGGATGTTGATCACCGACCAGTGCCACCAGCCCGAGCCGGTGGGCGCATCCGGGTCATACACGGTGACGGCAAAGCTTTTGGTGCCCTTGGGTGCGCCACTCCAGCGCAGCGCGGGCGACTTGTTTTCACCCGAGCAGCCGAAGCCGTTGAACTCGAAGCTCTTGGGCATCATGGCGCCGGCCTTGATCTCGGGGCTGGAGAGCTTGAAGCCGGCGGCCTGGGCCGGTGCGGCCAGCACGGCAGCGCCGGCCAGGGCCGCGGCGATGAGGGTGTGTTTCATGGACTTCTCCCGTGGTTGAACAAATGGGGTGCGAGACATCTCAGCTCAGGTGCTTGCCGATGATGCCGGCGATCTCAAACATCGTGACTGAGGCCTTGCCGAAGACAGGCTTGAGCTTGGCATCGGCGTTGATGGTGCGCTTGTCCTTGGCATCCTGCAAGCCCTGGGCCTTGATGTAGTCCCACAGCTTCTTCACTACCTCGGTGCGCGCCACCGGCTCAGCGCCGATCACGGCGGCCAGTTCTGCGCTCGGCATCAGCCCGGCCGCGGTCTTGCGCGGGGCCTTGGCGGCCGCCTTCTTGGCCGGGGCCTTCTTCACAGGCGCCTTCTTGGCCGCCGCCTTGGCCGTCGGTGCCGCGGCCTTGGCGGCGCCCTTGCGCGCCGGGTACTTGGAGGGTTCGAACTCGAAGCTCACCTTGCCTTCTTCCGCGTTCCACGCCAGGTAGGCCTTGAAGGGCCGCCGTGTGCGCATGGAGACGAACTTGTCCAGCAGGTCGGTCTTGCCGGTGGCCAGCAGCTTCACCATCTGCTCGCGCTCGATGGGCTGCTGCAGGATGATCTGGCCGCTCTTGAAGTCGCAGCTGGGCGTGGGCTGGGCCTGGGTGGGCACGCTCTTCTCGCACACGTAGTTCTTGCCGTGCTCATAGACCTTGCCGCCGCATTTGGGACAGACGCCCAGGGATTCCCTGCCGGAAAAATCCACCAGCTCGCCGGTTTCCGATTCGTCCTCGTTGCCGAAGTCGAACTCGAGCTTCCAGTTTTTTTCTTCTTCGTTGTACTTGAGTGCGATCTCCGCCGTGAAGGGCCAGCCGGCCTTGGAGCGGAAGCCCTCCAGCGGACCGATGCGCTTGTCACGCAGGAACTGCTCCACCTCGACCAGCTCGAAGGCGCGCCCGGCCGGGATCTTGGTGAAGGAGAAGCCGCAGCC
>JAJZUZ010000015.1:12785-25571 GCA_021845965.1 Pseudomonadota bacterium
CCGCAGTTCGGGCAGGGCGTGGCCAGCGTCGCGTAGTCGCCCGGTACCGTGTCACGGTCGTACTCCTTGGCTTTCTTGACGATGTGCTCGGTCATGGCGGCAATCTCGCGCATGAACTCGGCTCGCGACAACTTGCCGTGCTCCATCTGCGACAGCTTGTATTCCCAGCCGCCCGTCAGTTCGGGTTTGGAGAGTTCCTCCACACCCAGGCCGCGCAGCAGGGTCATGAGCTGGAAGGCCTTGGCGGTCGGGATCAGCTCGCGCCCTTCGCGCAGCATGTATTTCTCGCCCAGCAGGCCCTCGATGATGGCCGCACGCGTGGCCGGCGTGCCCAGGCCCTTTTCGTGCATGGCCTCGCGCAGCTCGTCGTCCTCGATCAGCTTGCCTGCGCCCTCCATGGCCGAGAGCAGCGTTGCTTCGCTGTAGCGTGCCGGCGGTCGGGTCTTGAGGCCCTTGGGTTCGACCGTGTTGGCCTTGACCTTCTCGCCGGCCTGCACCGGCACCAGGGTCTTGCTGCTGCCCTCACCCGGGGCCAGCTCGTCCTCGGCCTCCTTGCCGTAGATGGCCAGCCAGCCCGGCTTGACCAGCACCTTGCCTTCGCTCCTGAAGTTATGGCCGGCGGCCGTGGTGATGCGCGTGGTGACCTGGTACTCGGCGCTGGGGAAGAACACCGCCATGAAGCGGCGCGCCACCAGGTCATACAGCTTCTGCTCCGCCTCGGAGAGGCCGCTGGGCGCCTGCAGCGTGGGGATGATGGCAAAGTGGTCGCTGACCTTGGCGTTGTCGAAGATGCGCTTGTTGGGCTTGACGTAGCCGCCCTTGAGCGCCGTGGCGGCGTGCGGCGCCAGGTGCTTCAGGCCCGAGTCGGCCAGCATGCCGAAGGTGTCCTTGGCCACGGCCAGGTAGTCCTCGGGCAGGTGACGCGAGTCGGTCCGCGGGTAGGTCAGGGCCTTGTGGCGCTCGTACAGGCTTTGCGCCAGCGCCAGCGTGGTCTTGGCGGAGAAGCCGAACTTGCCGTTGGCCTCGCGCTGCAGGCTGGTCAGATCGAACAGCATCGGCGAGGCCTGGGTGCTGGGCTTGCTTTCTTCGCTGACCGTGGCGGTCTGGCCGCGCACGGCGTCGGCGATGGCCTTCGCTTCCTTTTCGCTCCAGACGCGGTCGGCCTTCTTTTCGGCATCGTCCTCGGTTTTCTTCCACTTGGGGTCGAACCACTTGCCTGGGTACTCGCCGGCCTGGGCGCCGAAGCTGGCATGCACCTCCCAGTAGTCGCGGCTGACGAACTTGCGGATCTGCTCCTCGCGCTCGACCACCACCGCCAGCGTGGGCGTCTGCACGCGGCCGACGGTGGTGAGGAAGAAGCCGCCGTCGCGCGAATTGAAGGCCGTCATGGCGCGCGTGCCGTTGATGCCGACCAGCCAGTCGGCTTCGGAGCGGCTGCGCGCGGCGTCGGCCAGCGGCAGCATCTGCTGGTCGCTGCGCAGGTGCTCGAAGCCGTCACGGATGGCCTGCGGTGTCATGCTTTGCAGCCACAGGCGCGAGACCGGCTTGCCCAGCGGCTTGCCGCCGCCGGCGTACTGCTCGATCAGGCGGAAGATCAGCTCGCCCTCGCGACCCGCGTCGCAGGCGTTGATCAGCTGACCCACGTCCTTGCGCTTGGCCAGTTTGACCACGGCGTTCAGGCGCGTCTTGGTCTTGTCCACCGGCTTGAGCTCGAAGTGCGGCGGGATCACCGGCAGGTGGGTGAAGCTCCACTTGCCGCGCTTGACGTCGTACTGCTCGGGCGCCTGGATCTCCACCAGGTGGCCCACTGCACTGGTGACGACGTAGCCCTCGCTCTCGAAGTATTCGTCGTGTTTCTCGAACTTGCCGGCCACGGGCGTGAGGGCGCGCACGATGTCCTGGGCGACCGAGGGCTTCTCGGCGATGACCAGGGTCTTGCCCGTAGCGGCGTTCTTGGCGGAAGCGGTGCTTTTCATCTGACTACAATCCAGTTCTCGCGCGCGCGTACGCGCACACACGCGGGCGCGCACATGCGCGCCCATACGAGTTCACCTTACCAAATTTTTCAGACGTGTCCAAGAAGACCTCCCCCGCGCCCTCCGAAGCCCATGGCCGCCGCATCCAGACCCGCCGCTCCGGCGTGCACGGCAAGGGGGTCTTCGCCGTGCAGGATATCCCCAAGGGTGAAGTGATCATCGAGTACGTGGGCGAGATCATCAACTGGAAGGAAGCGCTGCGCCGCCACCCGCACGATCCCAAGGACCCGAACCACACCTTCTACTTCCACATCGACGAGGACCATGTCATCGACGCCAAGGTGGGCGGCAACTCCTCACGCTGGATCAACCACTCCTGCGATCCGAACTGCGAGGCCGACGAGGTGGAGGGCCGCGTCTTCATCAAGTCGCTGCGCAAGATCAAGGCCGGGGAAGAGCTGAATTACGACTACGGCCTCATCATCGACGAGCCCTACACGCCCAAGCTCAAGGCCGAGTACCCCTGCTGGTGCGGCAGCAAGAACTGCCGCGGCACGCTGCTCGCCCCGAAGCGCGGCAAGCGCTGAGCTCATGAGCACCGCCGGGCCGCCCCAAGGTGCGAAGGCCCCCTTGGGGGGCAGAGAGCCACACACAGTGGGCGAACGTGGGGGCCATCTCCGTTGGCCGGCGGAAGCGATCTGGGAGGCGGTGGCGCCGTCCCTGCCCGGCTTCACGGTCGAGGTCCTGCCCGAGATCGATTCGACCAACACCGAGCTCATGCGCCGTGCGCGCGCCGGCCGGCTGGAGCCTGTGCTGCTGGTGGCCGAGCAGCAGAGCGCCGGCCGCGGCCGCCTGGGGCGGCAATGGCGTGGCGGCCAGGCCGCCGGCGAGGTGCTGATGTTCTCGCTCGGCCTGCCGCTGCACATGGCCGACTGGTCCGGCCTGTCGCTGGCCGTGGGGGTGAGCGTGGCGCAAAGCCTGCACCCGGACCTGCAGCTCAAATGGCCCAATGACCTGTGGCTGCGCGATCGCAAGCTGGCGGGCATCCTGATCGAGACCACGCAGCTGGGCGACACGCGCTATGCCGTGATCGGCGTCGGCATCAACATCACTCGGCGCGACGCGGCGGGGCTGGCCACCCCGCCGGCCTGGTTGCAGGAGTTGGAGCCGGGCATCGATGCGCCCGGGGCCCTGCTACGGGTGGCCCCGCCCCTGTTGCGCGATGTGCGGCGCTTCGAAATGGCGGGCTGGGCGCCCTTCCTGCCGGCCTACCAGGCGCGTGACGCCCTGGCCGGGCGCGAGGTGACGCTCAGCGACGGCACGGCCGGCCAGGCCATGGGGGTGGACGGCAGCGGCGCGCTGCTGGTGCATACTTCGGCCGGGCTGCGGCGCGTCAGCAGTGCCGAAGTCAGCGTCCGCCCCGCGTCCTGAAGCCACCATGTTGCGACTGCTCGTTCTGCTGCTGGTTCTGCTCAATGCGACCTACTACGCGTGGTCGCAGGGCATGCTGCGTGCCTATGGCTGGGCGCCGGCCGAGCAGAGCGAGCCGCAGCGGCTGAGCCAGCAGATCCGTCCCGAAGCGATCACCATCCTGTCGGCGGAGGAGGCGCGCCGGCTGGAACAGGCGGCGTCGGTGCCGCCCAAGCCGCCGGAATGTCTGCAGGCGGGGCTGTTCGACGAGTCACAGGCCGAAGCGCTGCGCAAGGCGCTTGAGGTCACCCTGCCGGCCGGCGCCTGGAGCCTGGACACCGTCGTGGAGCCGGCGCGCTGGATCGTCTATATGGGCAAGTTTCCCAACCAGGCCGCCGTGGAGAGGAAGCGTGCGGAGCTGTTCAAGCTCAAGCTGGCGCTGCAGCCGCTGGACAACCCCGCGCTGCAGCCGGGTCTTTCACTCGGTCGCTTCGATACCCAGGCCCAGGCGCAGGCCGATCTGAAAGAGCTGCAGCGCCGTGGGGTGCGTACGGCACGCGTGGTGCAGGAGCTGCCCGAGCTGCGGCGCAGCACACTGCGCATCCCAGCCGTGGACGAGGCCCTCAAATCCAAGCTGGAAGAGCTCAAGCCGGCACTGGGCGACAAGCCGCTGCGCAGCTGCGGCAAATAGCCGAGGCCCCGCCGCTCAATTCGGCGGGGTCAGATCGAAGCGGACCGTGAAGCGCGCGCCCGGGGGCGTCTGGCCCGGACGCGTGTCCTCCACGCGAAGGCTGGCGTGGTGCTGGTGCGCAATTTCCTGCGCGATCGGCAGCCCCAGGCCCGACCCGTCCACTTCGTTGTCCAGCGCGCGGTAAAAGGGCTGGAATACCAGCTCGCGTTCGGCCGGGGCAATGCCGGGGCCGGAGTCCTCCACCTGCAACACGACGACCTTGCCAAAGGGGTCGGCCAGCACGCGGGCGGTGATGACGCCCGGCTTGTCGGCGCTGGAGGGCGTGTAGTTGATGGCGTTGTCCAGCAGGTTGCGCACCAGCTCCTTGAGCAGCGTCGGATTGCCTTCGATGGTGACCCCGGGCACGCCCGGCTGGGCGCCCTCGTAGCCGAGATCGATGTGCTTGTCCATGGCGCGCGGCACGCAGTCGCGCACGACCTCGGTCGTCAGGCGCGCCAGATCGCAGGGCTGGCGACTCATGGCGGTGGTGCCGGCTTCGGCGCGCGCGAGCGCCAGCAGCTGGTTGACGGTGTGGGTGGCGCGCATGCTGGCGCGCCCGATCTGGCGCAGCGACTGCTTGAGCTCCTCCGTGCTGGTGCCTTCGCGCTGCGCCAGATCGGCCTGCATGCGCAGGCCCGCCAACGGTGTCTTGAGCTGGTGTGCGGCGTCGGCCAGGAAGCGCTTCTGGGTCCCGATGGAATCCTTGAGGCGCAGCAGGAGGTCGTTCACGGAGGACACCAGCGGCGCCACCTCCAGTGGCACGGCCTGGGTGTCGAGCGGACTGAGGTCGTCCGGGCGGCGCGCGCGGATGCGTTCCTCCAGGCGATGCAGCGGCTTGATGGCCTGCACCAGCGCCAGCCAGACCAGCAGCACCGCCAGGGGCAGCGTGACGAACTGTGGCAGCATCACGCCCTTGATGATCTCGGCTGCCAGCACCGAGCGTTTGTCGAGCGTCTCGGCCACCTGTACCAGCGCCGTGTGCTCACCGGCCGCGTCGAGGGCCACCCACATGTAGGCGACGCGGATGTCGATGCCATGAAAGACATCGTCGCGCATGTGCACGCCGCCAGGTGAGACCGGCTCCTCTTCGGGCGGCAGGGGGAAGTCGCGCTCGCCGCCCAGATAGTCGCCCTGGGCGCCCAGCACCTGGTAGTAGACCGTGTCGGTGTCATCGGCACGCAGCAGCTCGCGCGCGGGCAGCGGCAGGTTGAACTGCACATGCTGCTGGTTGGCGGTCACCAGCTGGGCCAATGCATTGACGTTGTATTCGAGCGTGCGGTCGAAGGGTTTGCCGGCGATGCTTTGCGCCACCAGCCAGGTCAGCACCAGGCTGATGGGCCACAGCAGCAGCAGCGGCGTGAGCATCCAGTCGAGGATCTCGCCGAAGAGGGAGCGCTGTTCGCGCTGGAATAGCTTCATGGGAGGTTCGGCGTTGGGCGTTCAGCGTCGGACGTGGAAGAGGTTTTCGCTCAACGCCGAACGCCCAACGCTCAACCTTGGATTTTCTCCAGGCAGTAACCCAGCCCGCGCACCGTCGCGATGCGAATCGGCCCCTTCTCGATCTTCTTGCGCAGGCGGTGGATGTAGACCTCGATGGCGTTGTTGCTGACCTCTTCGCCCCACTCGCACAGGCGCTCCACCAGCTGGTCCTTGCTGACCAGCCGCCCCGTGCGCTGCAGCAGCACCTCCAGCAGGCCCAGTTCGCGCGCCGAGAGTTCAACCATCTTGCCGTCAATGGTGGCCACGCGGCCGGCCTGGTCGTAGACCAGCGGGCCGTGCTTGATCTGGCTGCTGGTGGCGCCCATGCCACGGCGCACGAGGGCGCGCACGCGCGCCTCCAGTTCCTGCAGCGAGAAGGGCTTGGCCATGTAGTCGTCGGCGCCGTAGTCCAGGCCCTTGACGCGTTCCTCCACGCTGTCGGCGGCGGTCAGGATGAGCACGGGGATGGTGGAGCCGCGGGCGCGCAGCTTCTTCAGCACTTCCAGGCCGTGCATCCTGGGCAAGCCCAAGTCCAGAATCAGCAGGTCGAACTCGCTGTTCGTCATCAAGGCGGCGTCGGCCTCGGTGCCGCTGGCCACATGGTTGACGGCGGCGCCGGAACTGCGCAGGGTGCGCAGCAGACCATCGGCCAGCACCTGGTCATCCTCGGCTATCAGTATTCGCATGCGTGTCTCCTGGGGCCCGCCGGCTGTGGGCCGCCAGCTGGACTGATGCCCGGATTCTAGGCGCTGGCATAGGCTTCGAGGCCCAGCGCGATGACCGTGGCCACCTCGGTGCCCACGGCTTGCTTCAGCTCGGCCTCGGCCTGGATGACCGCGCGCTGGAAGCCGCGCAGCCAGGCCAGGCCCGCAGGCGTGAAACGCACGAGCTTGGCGCGGCCGTCACGGCCGTCGGCTTCGCGTGTGACCAGGCCCCAGGCTTCGCACTGGTCCACCAGCTTGCCCATGGCCTGCTTGCTCATGCCGGCCGACGCCGCCAGTTCCTGCAGCCGCGAGCCTTCCAGCGCGAGGTGGCGCGTGATGTGGATATGGGCGGCGCTGACCTGGCCGCGCGCAGCCAGGTTGGACAAGGCCAGCGGCACCTCGGCGTCATGCGCCATCAGGTGCAGCACCCGCTCGTCGAAGCGGCGCATGGCGTGGCCGAGCAGGCGGCCCAGATGGGTCTGGCGCCAGCCGTCCTCGGGGGCGCTGTTGGTCTGTTGTGGCGGCACGGCCAAATGGTAAACCAAAATGACCAAAAAACAGGTTTACGAGCCGATACCGGGTCGTTAAAGTACTGGTCAAGCATCCAGCCTGTGGTTAAAAACACTGGATCCGAGTCACAACCCGAACCTCAAGGAGCACCCCATGGACGCAGCCGTCAAAGCCGCCAACAGTGAAAAAGCCAAGGCCCTGCAGGCCGCGCTGGCCCAGATCGAAAAGCAGTTCGGCAAGGGCACCATCATGCGCCTGGCCGAGGGCGAGAAGATCGAGGACATTCAGGTCGTCTCCACCGGCTCGCTGGGCCTGGATATCGCCTTGGGCGTGGGCGGCCTGCCGCGCGGCCGAGTGATCGAGATCTATGGCCCGGAATCCTCCGGCAAGACGACCCTGACCCTGCAGGTCATTGCCGAGATGCAGAAGCTGGGCGGCACCTGCGCCTTTGTCGATGCCGAGCATGCGCTGGACGTGCAGTACGCGCAGAAGCTGGGCGTGAACCTGCCGGACCTGCTGATTTCCCAGCCCGATACCGGCGAGCAGGCACTGGAGATCGTCGACAGCCTGGTGCGCTCGGGCGCCGTGGACCTGATCGTGGTGGACTCGGTGGCGGCGCTGACGCCCAAGGCCGAGATCGAGGGCGAGATGGGCGACTCCCTGCCCGGCCTGCAGGCGCGCCTGATGAGCCAGGCTTTGCGCAAGCTGACCGCCACCATCAAGAAGACCAACTGCACGGTGATCTTCATCAACCAGATCCGCATGAAGATCGGCGTCATGTTCGGCAGCCCCGAGACCACCACCGGCGGCAATGCGCTCAAGTTCTACGCCTCGGTGCGCCTGGACATCCGCCGCACCGGCACCATCAAAAAGGGTGAGGATTCGATCGGCAATGAGACCAAGGTGAAAGTGGTGAAGAACAAGGTGGCGCCGCCGTTCAAGACCGCCGAGTTCGACATCCTCTTCGGCGAGGGCATCAGCCGCGAGGGCGAGATCATCGACATGGGCGTCAATGCCAAGATCATCGAAAAGTCCGGCGCCTGGTACGCCTACAACGGCGAAAAGATCGGCCAGGGCCGCGACAACGCGCGCGAGTTCCTGCGCGAGAACCCCGAGTTGTCGATGGAAATCGAAAACAAGGTGCGCGAGTCGCTGGGCATCCCGCTGCGCGGTGAGGCCGAAGAGGCCGCCGAGGAATAAGTTGCAAGGCAAGCAGGGGCCGGCGGGCGCGAAGCTCGCGTTCCAGCCCAGTCTCAAGGGTAGGGCCTTGAGACTGCTCGGGCAGCGTGAGCACACCCGCAGCGAACTCGAACGCAAGCTTCGCGCCCATGAGGAAGAGCCCGGCACCCTGGCCCTGGCGCTCGATGAACTGGAGCGCAAGGGTTACCTGAACGAGCAGCGCGCGGCCGAGTCCCTGGTGCATCGTCGCGCCGCGCAGTACGGCGCGGCGCGCCTGCGCCAGGAAATGCAGGACAAGGGGTTGGCGCGCGAGTTGATCGAGCGGACCCTGGCCGGCCTCCAGGACAGCGAGTTGGCGCGCGCGCGCGAGGTCTGGCGCCGCAGGTTCGAGGCATTGCCCGCCGACGCCAAGGAGCGCGCCAAACAGACGCGCTTCCTGCTGGCGCGCGGTTTTTCGGGAGAAGTCGTGCGTCGGGTGCTGGGCCGCGATTCGGTCGAGGACTGAGCGGGGTCAGAGCCCCAGCATCAGCTTGAGGTTCTGCACCGCCGCGCCGCTGGCGCCCTTGCCCAGGTTGTCAAAACGCGCCACCAGCACGGCCTGGCCCAGGCTGTCGTTGCCGTACACGCTGAGCTCCATCTTGTTGGTGCCGTTGAGCGCCGTGGGCTCCAGCCGGCCGCCGGCGGCCGGTGGTACCACGCTGACCCACTCACTGCCAGCGTAATGCACGCGCAGCGCATCTTCCAGCTGCTGGGTGCGCGTGACGCCCTTCATCAGGTCGAACTGCAGGCCGATCTGGTCAATCATGCCGGCGTAGTAGTTGGCCACGGCTGGCACGAAGATGGGCCGGCGCGTCAGCCCCGTATAGCGCTGGAATTCCGGCAGGTGCTTGTGGGTCAGGCCCAGGCCGTAGACCTCCAGGGGCGGGGCGGTCTTGCTGACTTCATAGGCCTCGATCATCTGGCGGCCGCCGCCGGAATAACCGGAGTAGCCGGACAGCACGATGGGGTAGTCTGTCGGCAGAAGGCCGGCGTCGACGAGGGGGCGCAGCAGGGCGATGCCGCCAGTCGGGTAGCAGCCAGGGTTGGCCACCCGGCGCGCCTGTGCCACGGAGCGCGCGTGTTCACGCGTGAGCTCGGGGAAGCCATAGATCCAGCCCGGGGCCACCCGATGGGCGGTGGAAGCGTCGATGATCTTCGGCCCCGGACGGCCACTGGTCTTCTCCAGTTCGTCCACCAGCGCCACCGTCTCGACGGCGGCTTCGTCATGCAGGCACAGGATGGTCAGGTCCACCCCGGCCAGCAACTCGCGCTTGGCCGCCGGGTCCTTGCGGCGTTCGGCCGCGATGCTGACCAGTTCGATCTCCGGCATGGCCTGCAGCCGTTCACGGATCTGCAGGCCGGTCGTGCCGGCTTCACCATCGATGAAGACTTTGTGTTGCGTCATAGGGGGCGGGGTATCCGGTTGGGCCGTAAGCTCTTGTGCACAGCAACATGATACATTTGAAGGCTGTGCTGGCAACAGCACCCGGCTACGGGACACGCCGGTTCCGTAGCAGGAAGAACATCCATTTCCTGAGAGAGCCCTCATGAAGATCCACGAGTACCAAGGCAAGGAAATCTTGCGTCATTTTGGTGTGCCTGTGCCGCGCGGCATTCCGGCCTTCACAGTCCAGGAGGCGGTCGAGGCTGCCCAGAAGCTCGGTGGCCCGGTGTGGGTCGTCAAGGCGCAGATCCATGCCGGTGGCCGTGGCAAGGGCGGCGGCGTGAAGGTCGCCAAGACCATCGACGACGTCAAGGCGCGTGCCAGCGAGATCCTGGGCATGCAGCTCAAGACCCACCAGACCGGCCCCGAGGGCCAGAAGGTGCGTCGCCTGTACATCGAGGATGGTGCCGACATCCAGAAGGAGTACTACCTCTCCGTCGTGACCGACCGCGGCACGCAGAAGGTGGCCTTCATCGCCTCCAGCGAGGGCGGTATGGACATCGAGGAAGTCGCGCACAGCACCCCCGAGAAGATCGTCAAGGTCTTCGTCGACCCGCTGACCGGCCTGACCCCCGCCCAGGGCGCCGAGCTGGCCAAGGGTATCGGTATGCCGGCCGATTCGCAGGCCCAGTTCGTCGACGTCTGCCAGAAGCTCTACAAGTGCTACATGGAGACCGACGCCTCGCTGGTCGAGATCAACCCGCTGAACCGCGACAGCAAGGGCAACATCATCGCCCTGGACGCCAAGTTCAACTTCGACTCCAATGCCCTGTTCCGCCACCCCGAGATCGTGGCGCTGCGCGACCTCGACGAGGAAGACCCGGCCGAGATCGAGGCCTCCAAGTTCGACCTGGCCTACATCAGCCTGGACGGCAACATCGGCTGCCTGGTCAACGGCGCCGGGCTGGCCATGGCCACCATGGACACCATCAAGCTGTTCGGCGCCGAGCCGGCCAACTTCCTCGACGTGGGCGGCGGCGCCACCCCCGAGAAGGTGACCGAAGCCTTCAAGATCATGCTGAAGAACCCCAAGGTGAAGGCGATCCTGGTCAACATCTTCGGCGGCATCATGCGCTGTGACACCATCGCCACCGGCGTCATCACCGCCTGCAAGGCCGTGAACCTGAGCGTGCCGCTGGTCGTGCGCATGAAGGGCACGAACGAGGAACTGGGCAAGAAGATGCTGGCCGACTCCGGCCTGCCCATCATCAGCGCCGACACCATGGCCGAAGCCGCCCAGAAGGTGGTGGCTGCCGTCAAAGCTGCCTGATCGCCCGGAAAGGAAACCATCATGTCGATTTACATCAACAAGAACACCAAGGTCATCACCCAGGGCATCACGGGCAAGACCGGCCAGTTCCACACGGAAAAATGCATCGAGTACGCGAACGGCAAGAACTGCTTCGTCGCCGGCGTGAATCCCAAGAAGGCCGGCGAGAAGATCTTTGACGTGCCGATCTACGCTTCCGTCAAGGAAGCGGCCAAGCAGACCGGCGCCACCGTGTCGGTGATCTACGTGCCGCCGGCCGGCGCCGCCGATGCCATCTGGGAAGCCGTGGAAGCCGACCTGGACCTGGCTATCTGCATCACCGAAGGCATTCCGGTGCGCGACATGCTCATGGTGCGCAACAAGATGAAGGCCAAGGAAGCGGCCGGCGGCAAGAAGACGCTGCTGCTCGGCCCCAACTGCCCGGGCCTGATCACGCCCGAGGAAATCAAGATCGGCATCATGCCCGGCCACATCCACCGCAAGGGCCGCATCGGCGTGGTCTCGCGCTCCGGCACGCTGACCTACGAGGCCGTCGCCCAGCTGACCGAAATCGGCCTGGGCCAGTCCAGCGCCGTCGGCATCGGTGGTGACCCGATCAACGGCCTGAAGCACATTGACGTCATGCAGGCCTTCAATGACGATCCGGATACCGATGCGGTGATCATGATCGGCGAGATCGGCGGTCCCGACGAGGCCGAGGCTGCGCGCTGGTGCAAGGCCAACATGAAGAAACCCGTGGTCGGCTTCATCGCCGGCGTCACGGCGCCCCCCGGCAAGCGTATGGGTCACGCTGGTGCGCTGATTTCCGGCGGCGCCGACACGGCCGACGCCAAGCTGGCCGTCATGGAGGAGTGCGGGTTCAAGATCACCCGCAACCCGTCCGAGATGGGCAAGCTGCTGAAATCGCTGCTGTAAGCAAAACTACGAATCGGTGAGGGCGGTGTCCAGCCGCTAAACTTGCCGCATAGATCGCAGGGAGCGCTCCAGACCCCGTGTCTGGGGCGCTTCTTGCTTAACGATTACAGGAGAAACCGGATGGAAATGCTGCAGGATGTCAATTTCTGGCTGGGTCTGTTGAAGATCATCTGGATCAACATCATTCTGTCGGGCGACAACGCCGTCGTCATCGCCTTGGCGGCGCGTTCACTGCCACCCCATCAGCAGAAGAAAGCCATCCTGTTTGGCTCCGGCGCTGCCGTTGTCTTGCGGATCGTTCTGACCGTGGTGGCCGCGATGCTGCTGCAGCTGTCGTTCCTGCAGGTCGTCGGGGGGCTGCTGCTGCTGTGGATCGGTGTGCAGCTGCTGAGCGAAGAGGAGGAAGACGAAGGCCAGGCCAAGGAGGGCGGGGGCCTGATGGCGGCGGTACGCACCATCCTGATTGCCGACCTGGTGATGAGCCTGGACAACGTGATTGCCGTCGCGGCCGCCGCGAAGGGCAACACGATTCTGCTGCTCCTGGGCCTGGCCATCAGCATCCCGCTCGTGATTTTTGGCAGCACCTTGATGATCAAGCTCATGGAGCGCTTCCCCATCATCGTGACCTTGGGGGCGGCCCTGATCGGCTGGGTGGGCGGCGAGACCATCGTCAGCGACGTGGCGCTCAAGGAGGTGGCGGCCGCCAATCCCTGGCTGCATTACGCCGCCGCGGCCGCCGGCGCCATCGCCGTGGTGCTGATCGGGCGGGCGCTGCAAAAGCGCCACGCAGCAGCGGAAAACTGAGACACGCGCCGACGTCCCTGAGGCAACCGGGCCACGGCGCCCGGTTGCAATATTTTGCAAAAAAACGACAAGTCCCTGTGTATTACTACCTTGCCGACAGGGATGGCGTCTGTTAAGGTCAAACGCTTGTTTGGCGTACCTCCGTACGCCGTTTTATTGGGGGCTCCCGGGGCGTGGGGGGAGCTGGCCCGCACATCCGAACAGGCAAGAATTGGCGACTTTTTTGTTCAGCAGGCAAGCACTGCAGAGGCAGGTGTTCTCCACGCTGCTGTTTGACGCCATCACGATGATCGCGATTCCGCAGGTGCGACGGTCGACGACCGGGC
>JAJZUZ010000174.1 GCA_021845965.1 Pseudomonadota bacterium
GCTGTGCGAGCAGCTGCGCGCCGGCGGCGCACCGGCGCTGCACTTTTACAGCATGAACCAGAGCGCAGCCACGCTGGAGATCTGCCAGCGCCTCGGTCTCTGAGGCCCGTTAACGCGCGCCGGCGCGTGTGACAAGGAAGATGCCGGGCAGCACCAGGGCCAGCCCCCAGAAGTGGTAGCTGCGCAGGTTCTCGCCCAGCACCAGCCAGGCCATGGCGGCCGTGTAGATGGGCGCCAGGTAGAGCACCACGCTCACGCGCGCCGCGCCCAGCTCGCGCTGCATGACCGAATGCGCGAGGTAGGCGCCAAAGCCCGGGATGACGGCGGCGATCCCGGCGAGCACGGCCCACTCGCTGGTGAAAACCGGCCCGGCGCTGTGCGCCATCTCCCATAACGCAAAGGGCAGGTTGACCAGCGCGCCGGCCAGGCTGATGACGGCCAGGCGCGCGCTCGCACCGAGCGGGCTGTGCCATCTCCTGAGCAGCAGCGAGTACAGCGTCCAGGACAGCGTGGCGGCGAGGATCCAGCCGTCCCCGGGTACAAAGTGCACGGTCGTCAGCGCGCCCCACTGGCCCTTGAGTACCACGTGCAGCACGCCGGCCAGGGCCAGCGCCACGCCCAGGGCCTGCGGCCCGCGGAAGCGTTCGCCCAGCCACAGCGCCGAGGCCAGCACGATGAGCACCGGCGAGATCGAGTAGATGAGGCCGATATTGGCCGCGCTGGTGCTGCGCCCGCCGATGTAGACCCAGGCGCCGCAGATCCACATGCCCAGTGCGCCGAGCACGAGGTAGTGTCGCCACCCGGCGAGCACCTGGTGGCGGTGCGCCCAGATCTCGCGCTGATTGCCCAGTGCAAACAGCGCGCTGGCGAGCAACCAGCGCGTCATGGCCAGCAAGTGTGGCTCCACGCTGACGGCCTTGCGCGCGATCAGCGCGTTGACGGACCAAAGCGCCGGCGTGATGAAGAGCAGTGCCAGGGCGGCACGGTGACGGGGGCGGGTGTCCATGCTGCAAAGCCGGCTGTCAGCCGGCGCTGTCCAGCGTGTAGCCGGCGTTGCGGTCCTGGCCCAGCAGCTCCACCATTTGCGGCAGGGCGGCCTGCAGGGTCGCCTTGAGCGTGTGCGGCGGGTTAACGATGAACATGCCGCTGGCCGGCAGGCCCGGGCGCTTGGCATCCGTCTGCAGCGGGGCGGGCTGCTTGCCCGACTTCACCGTCAGTGTCGCGTGCAGCCAGGGCTTGCTGGCTTTCGTGGCCAGGGTCTTGAGTCGACGCGGCAGCTCATGGGCTTCCGGCCGCGGAATGATGGGGTACCAGACGGCATAGGTGCCGGTGGCAAAGCGCTTGAGCGCTTCCGCCACCAGCGCGGCCACGCGCGCATAGTCGCTCTTGATCTCGTAGCTCGGGTCACACAGCAACAAGGCGCGGCGAGAGGGGGGCGGCAGGAATTTCGTCACGCAGCCGAAGCCATCCTCGCGCAGCACGGCCACCTGGCGGCCGGCTTCGAGCTGCGCCACGTTGGCGTCCAGGGTCCTGGCGTCGGTGGGGTGCATTTCATACAGCTTGAGCCGGTCCTGCTCGCGCAGCAGGCGCTGCATGATGAAGGGCGAGCCGGGGTAGACCCGCCACTGCCCCTTGCTGTTGAAGCCGGCCACGACCTCCAGATAGTCCTGCAACGCCGGCGCCAGCGGCTGCGCCGCCATGCTGCCGACAAGACGCTGGATGCCTTCGGCCGCTTCGCCGCTCGTTTCGGCGAACTCGCTGTCGAGCCGGTACAGGCCGGCGCCGGCGTGGGTGTCGATCGCCGTCAAGGCGGTCTCCTTCTGCGTCAGGTGACGCAGCATGGCAATCAGTGTGGTGTGCTTCAGCACATCCGCGTGGTTGCCGGCGTGGAAGGCGTGGCGGTAGCTGAACATGTTAATCAATGTTAATGAGGGCCAACCAGGGGCCGGGAGGCCGGGTTTCCGTGCAAGAATTCCCGTTTATGGCCGAGATTGTCCCCGATACCTCCACACCTTCCGTGCCCAAGGCGCCGCCGGTGGCGCATGTGGACGCGTTGCCGCCCGGTACGCGCCTGGCCGAGTTCGAGGTGCAGGGGCTGCTGGGCGTGGGGGGCTTCGGCCTGGTGTACCGCGCCTACGACACCTCCCTGCACCGCGCGGTAGCCATCAAGGAATATATGCCGGCGGCGCTGGCGGCACGCCTGGATGGCGTGACCGTCTCGGTGCGCTCCTCGGGCGACCAGGCGACCTACCAGTCCGGCCTGCAGTCCTTCGTGGCGGAAGCGCGCCTGCTGGCGCAGTTCGACCATCCCTCGCTGGTCAAGGTCTACCGCATCTGGGAGGCGAACAATACCGCCTACATGGTGATGCCGCTGTACAGCGGCGTGACGCTGAGCGAGGCGCGCAGCCAGATGACGGCGCCGCCGCCGGAGGCGTGGCTGCGCACGGTGATGTGGTCCATCCTGCAGGCGCTGCACGTGCTGCACCAGCACAACACGCTGCACCGCGATATCTCGCCCGACAACATCTTCCTCCAGGACATGGGTCCGCCGGTGCTGCTGGATCTGGGCGCGGCGCGGCGCGCCATCAATGACAAGTCGCACCGGCTGACGGCGGTGCTCAAGGTCAATTACGCCCCCATCGAGCAGTACGCCGAGGCGACCGATCTGGCGCAGGGACCCTGGACCGACCTGTATGCGCTGGCCGCGGTGGTCTACAACTGCCTGCGCAACGCGCCGCCCCTGCCCGCCACGGCCCGGGTGGTCAGCGACAGCATGCCCTCGGTGCGCAGCGTCGCGGCCACGGTAAAGGAGCATTTCGGCATCGAGTACTCGGACGCCTTTGTGCGCACCATTACGCATGCGCTCGCCGTGCGCCCGGCGGACCGGCCGCAGAGCCTGGCGGCCTTCGTCACCGAAATGAGGCTGAAGGCGCCGCCGCGGCTGAGCAAGTTCGACTGGCGGTCCGAGCTCGGGGCGGCGCTGCGCACGGACGAGGACGAGAACCATTCGCGCCAGTTCTGGCAGACCCAGCCGCAGACTTTGCCCGACCCGTCGCGCCAGGCCGCCGCTTCAACCCAGCCGGCGGGGCGGCGCAAGCGGGCGGGCAGCGGCAGCAGGCGCGGTGGCGGCCTGCCGCGCAAGCTGAAGTGGCTGCTGCTGGTGGGGGGAGCGTTGGCGGTGGCGCTGGTGCTGTGGCTGCTGTTGGGCGGGCCGGACCCGGGGACACAGGCACCGCTGGTCGCCAGCCCCGAACCTGCCGCCATGCCAGCGCCCGCGCCGGCTCCGGCAGCGTCCGAGCCGGAACCGGCCGTGGCGGAGGTGGCTGCGCCGCCGCCCGAGGTGGCCAAGCCCGTGGCACCTGCATCGGCACCCGTGGTCAAGCCGGCGCCGCCAAGCCGGCCGGCGGCCAGGAGCCATGCGCCCGCCAATCCCAAGCCGGCGGCGGTCGAGGAAGAACGCAAACCCGCGCCCAAGGCGCTTGCGCCGGAGCCCGCCCCCAAGCCGGTCGCGGCGCCGGAGGTGCGCGCACCGGTCAAGCGCGAGCTGTGTGTGGACGCCAACTTCTTCACGCGTCCGATGTGCATCCACCTGGAGTGCCAGAAGGCCGAGAACGTCCAGCTGCCGGTCTGCATCGAGGATCGCAAGCGCTACCCGGACGGTCGCACCACGACCCAGCCCTGAACTGCGGGGGCTGGAGGCCGAAACTTGTATAATGGCGGGCTTCGCAGCGATTTTGTGGCCCCGCGGCGAAGCACGTATTTCCCACCTAAGAGGTTCCCATCAGAGGAACACCGACCGTGGAAAAGGGCCCGCCAAACCACCTCTGTAGAGAGAAACTCATGACCAAAACGATCAGCGCCAAACCCGCTGACGTGAAGCACGAGTGGTTTGTGATTGACGCCACCGACAAGGTGCTCGGACGGGTAGCCAGCGAAGTTGCCCTCCGTCTGCGCGGCAAGCACAAGGCCATTTATACGCCTCACGTCGATACCGGTGACTTCATTGTCATCATCAACGCAGCCAAGCTGCGCGTGACCGGTACCAAGGAACTCGACAAGGTTTACTACCGCCACTCCGGTTTCCCGGGCGGTATCTACGCCACCAACTTCCGCGATATGCAGGCCAAGCATCCCGGCCGCGCGCTGGAGAAGGCCGTCAAGGGCATGCTGCCCAAGGGCCCGCTCGGCTACGCCATGATCAAGAAGCTCAAGGTGTACGGTGGTGCGGAGCATCCGCACACCGCCCAGCAACCCAAAGTTCTGGAAATCTAAAGGAGCCTTGAGATGATTGGTGAATGGAACAATGGCACCGGCCGTCGCAAATCCAGCGTCGCCCGCGTGTTTCTGAAAAAAGGCTCCGGCAAGATCACGATCAACGGCAAGGACATCAACGCGTTCTTCGGCCGTGAAACCTCCATCATGATCGCGAAGCAGCCGCTGGTGCTGACCAACCATGTCGAGACCTTCGACATCCAGGTCAACGTGCATGGTGGCGGTGAGTCCGGCCAGGCCGGCGCCACCCGCCACGGCATCACCCGCGCCCTGATCGACTACGACGCTTCTCTCAAGCCCGTGCTGTCGCAGGCCGGTTTCGTGACGCGCGATGCTCGTGAAGTCGAGCGCAAGAAGGTCGGTCTGCACTCTGCACGCCGCCGCAAGCAGTTCAGCAAGCGTTAAGCCTGTGTGTTGCCCGGCAGGGCAACAAACTGTTGCAAAACAGGGGCCGCCAGAATGGGAATTCTGGCGGCCCCTGTTGTTTGCGGCTGCTAGACTCGTCGGCTTATGCGCATGCGCCTGCTTCTTCGCCGCCTGACCGTCAGTGCCCCCCGCATGTCGGTTCGCAGCGCACTCCCC
>JAJZUZ010000175.1 GCA_021845965.1 Pseudomonadota bacterium
TGAAGGCCACGTCGATGTTGGCGGCGATCATCTGGAACTCCACGTCGCGGCCGGCGGCCTTGCGGCGCAGGAAGGTGCGGCGCGGCAGCACGTGGTGGATGCTGGCCTGCGTGCCACCGTCGCGCAGTTGCACACACACCCAGTCGCCCACGCAGGGCAGCTCGACCGACGATTCGGCCAGGTGCAGGAACTTGCCGGTCAGCTCGGCGGGGATCTCGCCGTCTTCACCGCGCACCAGGTAGCGGCCGCGGTCCACCGCGGTGACGCGGGCCGGGGCCAGCTCCGCGGCACAGAGGGCCGCGGCCTGCTGCGCCCACTCGCCATCCCAGCCGAGTTCTTCGAGCTTCATGGCACGAGTGTGGCACAGGCGCGGGCGGTCACGGCGGCAGCTGGTCTGGCCGCGCGGGTCACGGACTCGGCGCCTTCCCGTCCGGCCCGGGCCCATGCCGGCAACCCACGCCGCGATCTTGCCCGCAGGGGCACAATGCTGCTCCATGGCCCAAGACAGCGCTGACGCCGCCCCCCTGCTCAAGGAAGCCCTGAACGCCCGCGCCATGGCGCAGATTGCGGAGGCGGCGGTGCGCGTGCACCCGGCCTTTGACCGGCGGGCCTTTCTGGCGCAGGTGCGGCACGGGCTGGATAAGCTGTCCATCCTGCAGCGCATGAGCCACGCGGCGGACGGACTGCGCGCGCAGCTGCCGCCGGACTACCGCCGCGCCCTGCCCATCGTGCGCCGCATGGCACCGCACATGCCCGGCGGGCTGGCCGCCATGGTGTTGCCGGAGTTCGTGGGCCGGCACGGGCTGGAACACTTCGAGCTGTCGCTTGCGGCGCTGCGCGAGCTCACGCCGTACAGCAGTTCGGAGTTCGCCCTGCGGCCCTACCTGGCGCACGACCCGGCCGCGGTGCTGGCGGAGGCGCTGCGCTGGGCGCGAGACGCCGATGAGCACGTGCGCCGCCTGGCCAGCGAGGGCACCCGCCCGCGCCTGCCCTGGGCCCGGCGCTTGCCCCTGTTCGTCGCCGAGCCGCACCACACCTTGCCGATCCTGGAGCAGCTGCAGGCCGACCCGAGCGACTACGTGCGCCGCTCGGTGGCCAACCACCTGAACGACATCGCCAAGGACCACTCCGAGTGGGTGCTGGACCTGCTGGAGCGCTGGCCCGCGCAGCAGGCCGAGACGAAGTGGATCACCCGGCACGCCTTGCGCAACCTCATCAAGGCGGGCCACCCGCGCGCGCTGAGGCTGGTGGGCGCCACGCCCGATGCGCAGGTAAGACTGAAGTCCTTCGCCGTGGCCCCGGCCACGCTGCGCCTGGGGCAGACGCTGCAGCTGAGCGCCACGCTGGTCTCCACCGCCAAGCAGCCACAGCGCCTGGTGGTGGACTACGCCATCCACTACGTGAAGAAGAACGGCGAAAGCAGCCGCAAGGTCTTCAAGCTGCGCACGCTGAGCCTGGACGGCGGCGCCGAGCTGACGCTGAGCAAGGCGCAGACCGTCGACGACTTCACCACACGCAAGCACTACGCGGGACGGCACGCCGTGGAGCTGCTGGTCAACGGCGCCCCGGTGGCGCAAGGGCATTTCGAGCTGAAGACCCCGGCCGCGCGGGCCTCGGCGAAGCGGGCCGGCTGAAGCGCCCGGCCGTTGCGGCGCGACTGGCGCCTCGTCAATTAAAAAAGCGGACGGCGTCCGTGAGGACGACCGCCCGCTCGTTCAGGCTGTAGACCTGGGGGTCAGTGGAACAGACCCGCGGCCTTGGACACGGCAATGTAGACGCCGATCAGAAAGGGCACCCCCACGGCCAGCCAGGCCAGCACACCGACGATGCCGAACGCGCCGCGCGCCGCGCTGTCCGCGCTGCTGGCGGCGCCGGCTTGCGCCTCGTGCTGCAGCGAACGCTCGCGCGCCAGCTCCTGCTCGGTCATGTGGTGCCTGGGATCCACCGGCTTCACCAGCAGATTGCAGATGAAGCCGACAGCCAGCAGGCCCGCCAGGATGTAGAGCGTGCGGTCATACACCAGCGTGTGGGCGACGCCGGCGTCGATCTGCGCCTGGCGGATGTTGGCGATCAGCACCGGCCCCAGGATGCCGGCCACGGACCAGGCCGTCAGCAGGCGGCCGTGGATGGCGCCCACCATCTGCGTGCCAAACATGTCGGCCAGATACGCCGGTACCGTGGCGAAGCCGCCGCCATACATGGTGAGGATGGCGCACACCACGATCACGAACAGGCCGGCCGCGCCGATGTGCCCCAGCGTGGGCATGAGGCAGTACAGCACGATGCCCAGCACAAAGAACGTGAAGTAGGTGTTCTTGCGCCCGATCAGGTCGGACACCGAGGCCCAGAACAGGCGACCCGCGCTGTTGAAGAGGCTGATCAGGCCGACCAGGCCGGCGGCGGCGGCGACGATGGCCGCCTTCTGCTCCGGCGTGATGGCGGTCGAGGAGTCCGCGCCGATCAGGCCGGCGCCGAAGACGTCCTGCAGCATCGGCGAGGCCATCGAGATCACGCCGATGCCGGCGGTCACGTTCAGGCACAGCACCGCCCAGATCAGCCAGAACTGCGGCGTCTTCCAGGCCTTGTCCAGGTGGACATGGTTGCGGGTGATCATGGCCTTGCCGCTGTCGGCGGGCGCGTTCCAGCCCGTGGGCTTCCAGCCGGTGGGGGTGACGCGAAAGCCGAAGGCACCGGCCGTCATCACCAGGATGTACAGCACGCCCATGGCCATGAGCGTATCGGCCACGCCGTTGCCGCCGTCGGCGCCGAAGTGCTTCATGAGCGCCACGGCGATGGGCGCACCGATCATGGCGCCGCCGCCGTAGCCCATGATGGCAAAGCCGGTCGCCATGCCACGCCGGTCAGGGAACCACTTGATCAGCGTGGACACCGGGGTGATGTAGCCCAGGCCCTGGCCCACGCCGCCCAGGATGCCGCAGCCCAGCCACAGCAGCCAGAGCTGGTGCATGTGCACGCCGATGCCGCCGAGCACCATGCCGCCGCCCCAGCACAGCGCGGCGATGAAGCCGGCCTTGCGCGGACCGGCGTGCTCAAGCCAGCCGCCCCACAGGGCCGCCGAGACACCCAGCATCACGATGAACAGCGTGAAGGTCAGGCTGACCGACGGCACCGTCCAGTTGCAGGTGGAGGTGAACATCTCGGCCAGCATGGACTGGTTGGCGCAAGCGGCGGCGTCGGTGTTCGCCAGCAATTTGCTCATCGGCAACCAGAACACGCTGAAGCCGTAGGCCATGCCGATGCACAGGTGGATGGCCAGCGCCGCCGGGGGCACCAGCCAGCGGTTGAAGCGGGGGCCGGCAACGATGCGATCCTTGTCCAGGATTCCTCCCGAGGCTGGCCCCGGGACTTCTTCGAGTACTGCAGACATCTTGTCTCCTTTGTGAGTTTGGTCTTCTTGTTGCGCGTCGTCGGTGACAACGGGCGCGGACCAGTCTCGTATCGGAGATGTGCGCGGACAATAGGAAATCCCTTGCATAACGGCCACGTGGCGGCAACTTCATGTTTCTTTACAGAGAAGTGCAAGCGCCGTCCGCGCCCTGCGACAAAATGTCGCGCCACGCTGCCAAAGGCCTCGTTGTGTTACGACAGTTTGTCCACGACCCGCTGACAAACCGTGTTTACCCAGTCTTTACAAAGACGCTGTTTCTGGAAACTGACAGTAGGGGTATTCAAAGGGCTTGGTCAGCGCGGGGGGCTTGCTGACCATGACGCCATGGCGGGCGCTCATGCACGCCGGTGCGAACGACAATGTGCGCCACGCGGTGGCCAAGCAAGCGAACGACATCGCCAAGGACCACCCCGAGTGAGTGCCGGACTGGCTGGCGGCGGACGGCGCCGGCCACCCGGTGGACAAAAACGGCGATCGCAGCCGCAATGAAGAAGATGGTGGGGGCGCTGTCACCGCCCCCGTACCCACCCGAGGATCGCTCAGCGCGAGCGCTTCTCCTCGTACATGCGCCGGTCCGCCATGGCCTCGGCGGCTTCCAGTCCGCCCACCTGGGCGCGGGCGGCCATGCCGATGGAGGCGCTGACGCTGGCCGCAGCCAGGGCGGCGCGCAGGCGCGCCACGATGGCGTCGGCGCCGGCGCGGTCACACTCCACGGCCAGGATGGCGAATTCGTCGCCGCCGATGCGGGCCACCACGTCGGCCTCGCGGGCGGCCTGCCGCAGGGCGCCGGCGGCACGGATGATGAGCTCGTCACCCGCGGCGTGGCCCAGCGTGTCGTTGACGCGCTTGAGTTCGTCCAGGTCGACGGCGATCACATAGGCCGGGTGGCCGTAGCGGCGGCAGCGCTCTTCCTCGCGCGCCAGCAGGCATTCCCAGGCCCGCCGGTTGTAGAGCGTGGTCATGGGGTCGGTGTAGGCCTCGACCTCCAGGCGTTCGCTGCGGCGCACCGCCTCGGTGGCCTTCAGCTCGGCCTGCAGGATGGCACTGAGCAGCGATGCCAGCAGTTCCACCAGTTCCTGCTCCTGCGCAATGGCGGCGGGCTGGCGCTCGGGGTCGATGGCGCACAGGGTGCCGAACAGGCTGCCGTCTTCCTTGTAGAGCGGCGCGCCGATGTACGAGCCGATGGGCACCTGGCGGCCGATGGGCGCGGCGGCGTAGGCGGGCACCTGGGTGGAGTCCGGCGCCACGCGCGGGCCCTGCCCCTGCACCATGCGCGAGCAGAAGGAGTCGGCCCAGCGAAAGACGGTACCCGGGGCCACGTTGTAGCCGTGGTCTTCGCTTTGCAGCACGATCCAGTCGTCGCCCTCGGTGCGGGTGACCATCCAGAGCCCGAAGC
>JAJZUZ010000176.1 GCA_021845965.1 Pseudomonadota bacterium
GAGCTCGCGCACCCAGGCCTTGCACTGCGCCTGCATGCGCCCCAGCGCCCAGAACCGCTCGATCATCACCGCCAGCGCCACCGCCAGCAGCACGAACATGATGTACAAAATGCCGCCGGAAGTCTGCAGGGCATGAATGAGTTGTTGCGTGTTCATCACGATTCCTTGAAAGGGTGGGGTTGCGCGAGGCGCATTCAGACGGCGCCCGCCATGGCGGGGCCGGCGACGGCCTTGCGCACGAGCCAGTCGAACGCGAGCACCGCCAGCACCGACACGCCGAACAAGGGCAGCAGGACGCACATCACAACGGCAGTCACCACCATCCAGCGCGGCCACGCCGCCTGCGGTGCGGCGGGTGCGGCCAAGCCCTTGCCGGGACGGCGACGCCACCAGCTCATGAAGCCGCTGAACACGACCCAGATGAGGGACACGGCGACCAAGGTATTGCCCCAGCGGTTGATCCAGCCGAAATCACCTTGGTGCAGATTGATGCCCAGCGCCACGAGCGCGGCAATCATGGGCAGTTGGTTACGCGTGAGGTCGCGCTCGATGACCCCGGTTTGCGTCGAGACCAGCAGTTCATGCGCGGCGAGAGGGTCGATAGCATCGGTCTGCACATGCCACCCCGAACCCGGGCGTGGCGACAAGCTGGCGTGCATGCCGGAGCCCAGCCCGTGCGCCTGCATCCATGCCGAGGCGTGATCCAGGGCTGGCAGCGCGGCGAGCACCTGTTCGGCGCTGGCGCCGCCCATCGTGAAGGGGATCGGGCTGGACTGGTGCGTCGCGTGCTGGATGGGCTTGAGAATCTGGCCGCCCCAGAAGCGGGTCCACGGCAACGCCGAAATCAGGAACGCCAGCACGAGCAGGGAAAACCACGCTGCCACGCAGCCATGCAGGTCGCGCCAGAACACGCGCCGCCCCGCCGACAGGCGCGGCACAAGGCCGAGCAGCCAATGCCGGCGCCCACGCGGCCACCAGAGGTACAGGCCGGTGAGCACCATGACGATGGCCCAGCAGTTGCCCAGCTCCAGCAGCCAGCTTCCGGGCTTGCCGAGCGGCCAGCCGCCATGCAGCTGACGGCTGAGCCCGAACAGCCAGTGGCTGGAGGCCATGATGCCGAGCATGCGCAGGCTGTAGGGGTCGACGAACACGGGTTCTGGCAGTCCGTCGCGGCTGCGGAACTGCACCATGGTGCTGCGGTCGGCATCGGGCGAGACATGCACCGATATCACGGGCAGATCAGGCACGGCGGCCAGCGCCACCTTGACCTGTGCGGACACGGGTTGCGCTGCGCCCACAGGCAGCACGAAGCGCTGGGCCGGGTAGGCGAAGTCGGTCCACTGCCGCGCCCAGATGTAGAGCAGACCGGTGCCGGACTGCCAGAGCACGAAGGGCACGACCAGCAGGGCCGCGTAGAAATGCCAGCGCCAGAGCCGGCGGTAGGTCTTGCCTACGGAGGGGGGTTGCGTTTCGATGGAAGGGGCTGTCATGGCAGGCTTCGAATTGGGTTCGATGGGGTGAGGCTCCGCATAGGTGCCATGCGCTTACAGCTTCCACTTCAGGCCGGCGAAGAACGTGCGGCTCGGATAGGGGTGGTAGGCGTAGTAGCTCTGGTTGGTCAGGTTGTCGATGCCGGCCTGCAGCGTGACGTGCGGGTTCAGCGCGTAGTTCAGGCGCGTGTCGACAACCGTGAAGTCGCTGTTGCCCTGGTAGGTGTCGGGGTTGATGTCGGTGTTGTTCAGCGTCGCGTATTGCCGGCCCGACTGACGAATCCCCAGGCTGGCCGCAAGCGCCGGCGTGACCTGATAGTCCAGCAGCAGGTTGGCGCGCACCCGTGGAATGCCGGGCGCCGTGTTGCCGACATAACTGGGGTTGAAGGCGTTTTCGAGAATGGTCGCCTGCGCGAACGCGATGTTGGCGTTGACCCGCAGTCCCTTGAGCAGCACGTCCTTGCCGGCATAGGCGAATTCCACCCCGCGCGTACGCACCAGGCCCACGTTCTGGTAGTTGGTCACCGGTGGCGTGGTGGTGCTGGTCTGCTGGTAGATGGCATTGCCGATGCGGCTCTGGAACAACGTGGCGCGGAAGGTCCCGGAACCGAGGAAGTATTCGGAGGTCAGGTCCCAGTCGTGCGCCCGCTCGGGCTGCAGATTGGGGTTGTTGTTGACGATGCTGTTCTGCACGATGGTGCCCTGGAACAGCTCGGCCACTGTCGGGAAGCGGGTCGCGGCGCCATAGGACAAGCGCATCAGCCAGTCGTCCGTGACGGCCCACGCCAGCGAGGCCTTGGGCGAAGTGGCGTTCGCATCGCGCTGGGCGTAACCCAGGGTTCCCGTGGCGTTGCCGAGCTGACCGTCATACGCCTTCCACTGCTCGTACCGTGCGCCCAGCGTCAAGGTCCAGCGCGGCACGAACGACCACACGTCCTGCAAATAAACGGCATGGGTTTGGGTCTTGCCGGCGTAGAGCGAGGACAGTGCCAGATTGCTGGCCTGCTGCCAGTCCGGCGTGGCGTACACGCGGCTTTCCAGGTGATATTGGTCCTGGTGGTAACCGACCGTAAGCGCATGCTGCCCGAGCTTTGGCGACGCAAGCTTCAGGTCCAGATTATTCCAGCCGGTGCCGCTGCCATCGGCGTATTGCCCCGCCCCGCCGCCATAGGCGCCCGGCGGTGGGGTCGAGGCGGATTGCGTGGCGTTCTTGGCGATGTCATACAGCGAGGTGATAGCGCTGAGCTTCCAGCCGCCCTCCAGTCCCGCATGCAGACCCAAGCCGTACAGCCAGTCCTCCTCGATGTTGTTGCTCGGCGCGAAGGTGGATGCAGGCAGGCTGTAGTTCTGTCCGTTGGCGCTGAAGGTGCCGGCCTCCACAGGATTCCCGGCGGCGTCCTGCAGGAAGGAATTGCCGAAGGTCTTGGCGCGGTTGGACCAATGCGCCAGCGTGACATCTGCCTGCACATCCGGCGTGAAGGCATAGCCAGCCCGCAGGCTGAACTGCTGCTGCTCGACCTGGTTCATGCTGGTCTGCCCGGCGATGGCGCGAGGCTGCCCCGTGGTGCCCACGTCTTGGGCCAAGCCCGTGACCGGCGTGCCGGTCTTGGTCGATGCCGACGGCACCGCGTACGTCAAGGGCTGGCCGGAATTGGCCAGCCGGCTGGCGTCGAAGGTGTACCAGAGTGCGCCGCTGCGGTCGCCGAGGTGAAAGGTTTGCTGATTGCCGGTGAAGTCGGCGCTGTGACCATACGGATCGTTGTAGTTTTGTTGGAACCACTGGCTCTGCGCCGAGGCTTCGAACTGCGTGGGTTTGCGCGTCTGGATGGCCACCGTGGTGCCCATCGAATTGCCCGGATACAAGGCCGAAAACGGCCCGTAGAGAATGTCGATGCGGCCGATGTCGTCCGGCGAGATCACGCCCCACTTGGGCGGATAGGAATACGTGTTGCCCAGGAAGTTGGAGATCAGCAGGCCATCCACATAAACCAGGGCACGCGCTGGCTGCAGCACCGAGAAATCTCGCCCACCGATGAGGGCGTTGGTGTCGCCGATATAGCGCTCGCGCACCACCAGATCGGGCTGGTAGCGCAAGGCCTCGGACGTCGTCACCAGATTCACCGCCTGCAGGTCCTGGCGCGGCACACGCACCACAACCCCCGGCGTACTGCGCGGAATTTCACCTTGCCGGGAGACGCGCTGCCGGCTTGCCGCGCCTTGTGCCTGAACCGTGGCGTCGCCGATATGCACGGAATGCTGGTCTGGCGTCGCGTCGGAGACTTGGCTGGCATCCGTAGCGGTTTGCGCCTGCGCGGCAGGTGCCCAGGCCTGTAGGGCGAACCCCGTGGCGATCAGGCCGGCGATGGCCGTGCGGCGGAAACAATGATGGGAAACAGTGATGGGATGGGTGTGCAGCGGGCGCGTCTGCGCGCCCCTGAAAATGCGGTGCATGCGAATGGCTCCTCACACCGGACGGTGGCCGGTGCTGGCTGAAAGGCTGATGGCGCCGGCCTGAACAATCAGGCGGCGGAAATGTCAGGCGGACAGGAGGATGCCGACGGGAGGCGCACGAACCGCGGGCAAGCCGTGGTCATGATGAAGCGGCCTGGGCGCGGAACGCCAGGCGGGAACAGGCTGTTGGGCTGCGTCGGCCAACAACGGCACGCTCGCGGTCGATGCAAGCGCGAGTGAAAAACTGCCCGACCCCAGCAAAGCGGCCGGCGAGGTGAAATACAGCAGGGTTTCGGGATGTCCCGACGCGGGTCGCGCCGCGCTGGTGGAGCCCACGGAAACGGGTTGCGCGGACGTCGTGCAATACGGAACCTGGACCCATTGCCCTTGGGAGTGCGCGCCCCAGGCCACATACGGCACGAACGCCCACAGCCAAGCAGCCAGCAGGACGAAAGCCCGGCTGGAACGTGTCTGCATACGCGAGCGCCAATGACAAAACATGAGGAACCGGCAGGATTCGACCCAGCCTCAAAGCGGGCCGGGAACACCAAAGAACCGGTTGGACTATAGCAAGCCCTGCCGCCCGCGACACATGCCGCGCGCCGGCGCCTTGCGCCGGGACAAGGTTCGTTCAGCCCGCAGCCAGAGCTTTTCGGCAGGAGCGCGCGAATCCGACCGGAGCGACAAGCCAGGCGCCGGCAATGACATGACCGTCATGCTGCTGACATAGTGCTGACATAAAAACGATCCAAACTCCAAACGCATCCTGGCTCCAGGAACAGACATGACCACCCTTTCCATGCACGCCGATGGCCACCACTGCGGCGCGTTTCAGTCCGTCGTGCGCGAA
>JAJZUZ010000177.1 GCA_021845965.1 Pseudomonadota bacterium
CCGCGGCGCGCCAAGTGGCGCTTGAGCTTGAATAGGGCCTCGTTCTGCACCTGGCGCACGCGCTCGCGCGTCAGGCCCAGGCGCTGGCTCAGCACGTCCAGTGTCTCGGGGTCGCGGTTGTGCAGGCCGAAACGCCCCTCCAGCACCTCGCGCTCGCGCGCGGACAGGCTCAGCAGCCAGTCTTCCAGCAGGCGCTCCACTTCGTGCGATTGGGTGATGCCGCTGGGATCCTGCGCCAGCTCGTCCACCACCGTATCGGCCAGCGTCTGCTCGCTGTCGGCGCGTTCGATGGTGGCGTCCAGCGACTTGGGCGTCTCGGCCAGCGCCAGCAGCTCGGCCACCTCGTGGATGTCACGCCCCAGGAAATCGGCCACGTCCTCCACGCGCACGCCGTCCGGTCGGCGCGCCAGAAAGGCGGCATCGTTCTCCAGTTCACGGCGCGCGCGCAGCACCTGCTGCAGTTCGCGCACCACGTTGACCGGCAGGCGGATGACCCGGCCCTGCTGCATGAGCGCGCGTTCCACCGCCTGGCGTATCCACCAGGTGGCATAGGTGGAAAAACGGAAACCGCGCTCGGGCTCGAACTTGCCGATGGCATGCATCAGCCCCAGGTTGCCCTCTTCGATCAGGTCCGACAGCGGCACCCCACGCCCCAGATACAGCTTGGCAATGCTGACCACCAGACGCAGGTTGTGCTCGATCATGCTCTGGCGCGCCGCGAAGTCGCCGGCGCGCGCACGCACCGCCGTGGCGTACTCCTCCTCGGGCGTGAAGAGCTCGGTGCGGCGCACATTGCGCAGATAGGAGGTGAGCGCGTCGCCCGACTCCAGATCCGCGGCGACACCCGCCGCCTCGGGTTCGCGCGCAGCCGGCGCGTCGGGCAGCCCCAGTTCCGGCAGGACCGCATCCGCCGCCTCAGCCGGGCGGGCGGCGCGGGATGGGCCGTTGAGGGAACGTCGGGGCATGGTCCTTACTCACGGCGTGCACGCAGCGCCCTAGCGCGGCGGCAGGTATTTGACCGGATCGACCGGCTTGCCCTGGCGCCGCACCTCGAAGTGCAGCTTCACACGGTCGGCATCGCTACTGCCCATCTCGGCAATCTTCTGCCCCTTGCGCACGGACTGGTCCTCCTTCACCAGCAGGGTCTGGTTGTGCGCATAGGCCGTGAGGTAGGTGCTGTTGTGCTTGAGGATGATGAGATTGCCGTAGCCGCGCAGGCCCGCGCCCACGTAGACCACCCGGCCGTCGGCCGCGGCGAGGACAGGCTCGCCCGCCTTGCCGCCCAGGTCCAGGCCCTTGTTCTTCACCTCGTCGAAGCCGGCCAGCACCGGGCCGTTGACCGGCCAGACCCAGTTCAGGCCCGAATCGCCTGCCGCGGCACCGGCCCCCCCCTCCGCGGCAGATGCCGCCGTTGCGCCCGCAGCCGGGGCTGCCGGCGGGGTACGCGCCGCAGCGCCGGCGGTTCCCGGCGCCACCTGGGTCGACGCAATGGCCGCCGACCCCACCGGCCGCGTCACGACCCCGCCGCTGTTCTCGCCTTCGCCCGCGGTGGCGGCAACAACGCCCGGCGGCACGACACGCAGCACCTGCCCGACCTCGATCTGGTTGGGCTGGCTCAGGTTGTTCCAGCGCGCGATGTCTTTCCAGCTCTGCCCCGTTTCCAGCCCGATGCGAAACAGCGTCTCGCCGGGTTTGACCGTGTAGTAACCGGGCTTGCCGGCGTTCTCGAAACCTGCGGGCTGCTTGACAGCCGCGGTGTTCGGGTCCAGCACCGGACGAGCCACCGGCAGGCGCCGGTCTTCCACCGGCGCACGGTTCAGGCTGCTGGTGCCGCACGCAGAAAGCAGCAGCGCACCAGCAACAACCCACAACCCTGTTCGTCGACCCTCAAGCCACATAAGTGCTCCCATTATGCGATGCCTGATTTTAGGGGGACAAAATGAACCGCCTCAAGACAGTGCTGCTGCACGCCCTGCGCCGTCCTGTCGATGACCATCAGGGCCTGCGCCCCGCCGCCGGCGGCCGCCACCGGCGCCACCAGGCGCCCGCCCACGGCGAGCTGATCGATCCAGGCCTGCGGCACCGCCTCGCCACCCGCTGCGGCGATGATGCCGGCATACGGCGCCCCCTGGGCATAGCCCAGCATGCCGTCGCCAAACAGCAGGTGCACATTGGGCAGGCGCAGGGGACGCAGGTTCTCGCGCGCCTTCTCGTGCAGGCCGCGCAGGCGTTCGACGCTGTAGACCTCCTGCACCAGCAGGCTCAGCACCGCCGCCTGGTAGCCGCAGCCGGTGCCGATCTCCAGCACGCGGCCCATGCGCTCCGCCCGGCCCTCGCTGCGGCGCTGATCATGCCCGGCCAGCAGCAGCTCGGCCATGCGTGCCACCACGCCCGGCTTGGAGATGGTCTGCCCCAGCCCGATGGGCAGGCTGGTGTCCTCGTAGGCCTGCGTGGCCAGCGCCGTGTCGACGAAGCGGTGCCGCTCGACGCGACCCATGGCCTCAAGCACGCGCGCATCACGTAGGCCCTGGGCGGCCAGCTTCTGCACCATGGCCAGGCGCACCGCCTGCGAATCCAGCCCCAGCCCCTGGGGCCGGACCGGTGCGCGGCCAGCCGGCACCGGTGCACCGGCGGCACCCGCCGCCAACGGTGCCGTCTGCGCCGCGCGCGCGGCCGGCGCGGCAAGGCGGTCCAAGCGCGCCGGGAAGCTCGGGCGCGGCCGCGTCGTCATGTGCGCTCCCGGGCCGACAGCCGTGTCATGGACTGGGCCCAATAGCCCAGCATGTCGTGGTCGGACAGGTCCACCTTGAGCGGTGTCACCGACACATGCCCCTGCGCCGTGGCATGAAAGTCCGTGCCCTCGCTCTCGTCCAGGGCCGGACCGGCCGCGCCGATCCAGTACATCGTTTCGCCCCGCGGGCTGGTCTGGGTGATGACCGCCTCGGCCGCATGGCGCCGCCCCAGGCGGCACACCTTCGCGGGCTTGAGCTCATCCAGCGGCAGGCAGGGGATATTGACGTTGAGCAGCCAGGGCTTGCTGTCGACCAGGCGGTGCGCCAGCATCTGCTGCACCAGTTCGCGCGCGCGCGCCGCAGCGGCGTCCAGATGCTTCCAGCCCTTCTCGGTCTGGGAAAAGGCCATGGCCGGGATGCCGAACAGATAACCCTCCATGGCCGCGCCCACGGTACCGGAGTAGATGGTGTCGTCGCCCATGTTGGCGCCGTTGTTGATACCCGAGACCACCAGGTCGGGCCGGTAGCCCAGCAGCCCAGTAAGCGCAATGTGCACGCAGTCGGCCGGCGTGCCATTGACGTAGCGAAAGCCATTGGCCGCCCGATGCACGTACAGCGGCGAATGCAGGGTCAAGGCATTGGACTTGGCGCTGTTGTTGTGTTCGGGGGCCACCACCTCCACCTCGGCCACGTCCCGCAGGGCCTCGTACAGCGCCACGATGCCGGGTGCCTGGTAGCCGTCGTCGTTGGAAAGCAGGATCTTCATGCGATGGGTCTCTGCTCGTGATTGTAGGTGGCCGCGCGGGCCTCTTGATCTCCGTCACGCGAGGGACAAGCAGCGCGCCGGAGCTGCCCGTATCATGGCCGCCAGACGACTGATACAGGAGACCCGACATGCACGCCTGGCTTTGCAGCAACCCCACCGGGGTCGACGCGCTCGAATGGAAGGAACTGCCCACGCCACAGCCCGGCCCCGGCCAGGTGCGGGTGGCCATCAAGGCCGCCAGCCTGAACTTCCCCGACCTGCTGATCGTGCAGAACAAGTACCAGATCAAGCCACCGCTGCCCTTCGTGCCCGGCTCCGAATACGCTGGCGTGGTCGAGGCCGTGGGCGAAGGGGTGACGAACCTGCAAGTCGGCCAGCACGTGGCCTGCCTGTCGGGCACCGGCGGCTTCGGCACCCACACCCTGGCGCCGGCCGCGCTGTGCCTGCCACTGCCGGCGGGCTTTCCCTTCGTGGACGCGGCCGCCTTCATCATGACCTACGCCACCTCGCACCATGCGCTGCTGGACCGCGGCCAGCTCAAGGCCGGCGAGACGGTGCTGGTGCTCGGCGCCGCCGGCGGCGTGGGCACCGCGGCGATCCAGATCGCCAAGGCCGCTGGTGCACGGGTGATCGCGGCGGCCTCCAGCGACGAGAAGTGCGCGCTGTGCCAGACCCTTGGCGCCGACGCCACCATCAACTACAGCCGCGAGAACCTGCGCGAGACGCTCAAGGCCCTGACTGAGGGCAAGGGGCCGGACGTGATCTACGACCCGGTCGGCGGCGAACTGGCCGAGCCGGCCTTCCGCTCCATTGCCTGGCGCGGCCGCTACCTGGTGGTGGGCTTTGCCGCCGGCCCGATTCCCGCCTTGCCGCTGAACCTGCCGCTGCTCAAGGGCGCCGCGCTGGTCGGCGTGTTCTGGGGCGACTTCGCCAAGCGCGAGCCCAAGGCCAACGCGGCCATGATGATGGAACTGGCGCAGTGGTACGGGCAGGGCAGGATCAAGCCCGTGATCGACAGCACCCTGCCCATGGCGGACCTGCGGGCCGCCTATGCGCGCATGGGCGCGCGCAACGTGAAAGGCAAGCTGGTGCTGGTGAACTGAGAACCTGTTCAGAACGCAGAAACAAAAATGCCCGCTTGCGCGGGCATTTTCTTATCTGGGGTGGCTGATGGGACTCGAACCCACGACAACCAGAATCACAATCTGGGACTCTACCAACTGAGCTACAGCCACCGTGAGCCTGCGATTATAACCTCACTCTGTCACGATGCGCTGCGGCCGGTG
>JAJZUZ010000178.1 GCA_021845965.1 Pseudomonadota bacterium
CAGGCGGCTGCCGCGCGGCAGCTCGGCGCGCAGGGCCTGCAGGCGCACGTCCTCGTGCTGCGCTTCGCCACGCTCGGCGGGCAGCGGCGGGCACGGCGCGACGAGGGCCTGCACCGCTTCGAGCCAGCCCGCGCGGCCATGGCGCGCCGGCAGCGTGCGGTCCGCGCCGTCCCACAGGGTCAGGCCCACGGCCACGTTCTGGGCGCTGGCGGCAAAGCCGGCCAGCAGCGCCAGGCGCGCGGCCTGCGTCACCTTGAGGCGGCGGCGCGTGCCAAAGCGCATCGAGGGTCCGCGATCGAGCACGAGGTGCAGCAAGGGCTGGCGTTCCTCGCGGTAGGTCTTGAGGTAAGGATGGCCCAGGCGCGCCGTGGTGCGCCAGTCCATGTCGCGCACGTCGTCGCCGGGGGCGTAGGGGCGCGCCTCCTCGAAGTCCAGTCCGCGCCCCAGCCAGGCCGAAGGCCAGTCGCCCGCGTGATGGTCGTGCACCTCGCGCCGCGCCGTGCCTTGCACCAGCAGCGTGGCCTGCGCCGCGAGCGCGGCGATCTCGTCGGACGCCAGCAGCGGCTGCTCCAACACGGCCAGGCTCACGGCGCCGGCACCGCCTCGACCAGGCCACTCACCAGCGCATCGCGGCTCAGCCCGCGCACGCGCGCATCGAGGCTGAGCACGATGCGATGGCGCAGCACGTCACCGGCCAGCGCGCGCACATCGTCCGGACTCACGTAGTCGCGCCCCTGCAGGTAGGCCTGCGCCGCCGCCGCGTGGGCCAGCGCCAGCGAAGCACGCGGGCTCGCGCCCACCTCCACCGCCTGCGCCCATTCGGCGCGCCAGCGGCCCGGTTCGCGCGTGGCGCGCACCAGGGCCACGATGTAGGCCTCCACCGCCTCGGCCAGGTGCACCTGCTGTACCTCCTGCCGCGCGGCCAGCACGGTGGCCACGTCCAGCACGGGCTCGACCACCGGCCGCGCCTCGCTCAGGTGCAGGGCACGGTCGCGGCGCAGGATCTCGCGCTCCTCGTTCTCGTCGGGGTAGTCCAGCGTCACCTGCAGCATGAAGCGGTCCAGCTGCGCCTCGGGCAGCGGGTAGGTACCGGCCTGCTCGATGGGATTCTGCGTGGCCATCACCATGAAGAGTTCCGGCAAGGCACGCGTCTGCCCGCCCACGGTGATCTGGCGCTCCTGCATGGCTTCCAGCAGTGCGGACTGCACCTTGGCCGGCGCGCGGTTGATCTCGTCGGCCAGGATGATGTCGTTGAACAGCGGCCCCGGCACGAAGTGGAAGGCACCACTGCGCGGGTCGTAGATGTCGGTACCGGTCAGGTCGCCCGGCAGCAGGTCGGGCGTGAACTGGATGCGGCGGAAGTGGGCGCGCAGGCTGGCCGCCAGCGCCTTCACCGCCGTGGTCTTGGCCAGGCCCGGCAGGCCTTCGACCAGGATGTGGCCGCCGGCCAGCAGGCCGATGACCAGTCGGTCCAGCAGGCGCGGCTGGCCGACGATGATGGTGGAGAGCGCCGCGCGCAGCGCGACGACGGAGGCCTGGTGCTGAAAAGTGCTCATGCGAAAACAGAAAAAAGCGCCGCCGCGCCGATGTCATCAGGCCGGATTGAGCCGCGGGTGGGTCTCTTCACCCCACCACCACAGCAGCGCCCCGGACACGCCCATGGACAACGCGACGAACCAGAACGCAGCTTCCATGTGACCCGTGTAGTGTGCCACCAGCCCTAGGCCGAGCGCGCCGATGCCGTAGCCCAGATCGCGCCAGAAGCGGTAGATGCCGATGGCCGAGCCGCGCCAGTTGGGGTGCGAGATGTCGGCGACCGCGGCCGAGAGATTGGGGTACAGCAAGGCCATGCCCACGCCGGACACGGCCGCCGACAGCGCCCACCAGGCCTCACTGCTGCCCAGCAGCATCAGGGCCACCCCCGCGCCGCAGATCCACATGCCGGCCACATTGGGGATATGGCGGCCAATGCGGTCCGACAGCTTGCCGGTGAAGAGCTGCGAGCCGCCCCAGGCAAAGCCGTAGACGCCGATCACCCAGCCCACGCGCGGCAGGCTCAGGCCCTGCTGGTACAGATAGACGGGATAGAAGACCCAGACCAGCGCGTCGACGAACTTCTCCACCAGGCCGGCCTGGCACAGCGCAGCCAGGCGGCGGTCGCGCCAGCTCATCAGTTCGAACATCTGCCAGGTGCTGGGCTTGGCCGGCACCTGCTGCGGATAGCGCGGCACCGGCCCCGTGGCCTTGCCCGCTGCATGGCGTGCGCCTTCGGCCCGGGCCCAGGGCAGCGTCTCCTTGACGAAGAAGAGCGTGAGCAGCAGCGCGCCGGCAATCACCACCAGGCCGAAGATCAGCAGGCCGGTGCGCGCCCCCCAGGCCGCCGCCAGGTAGCCGGTGACGATGCCCGCCATGGCCACACCCACGTAGCCGGCGAACTCGTTCAGGCCGATGGTCAGGCCACGCTGGTCCGCGCGCGTGATGTCGAGCTTGGCGGTCTGCGTCATCGACCAGGCGAAGCCCTGGTTCATGCCCAGCAGCACCGTGGCCGCGACAATCCAGCCCCAGCTCGGCGCCCACAGGATCATGAATGGGATGGGCACGGCGCTGAGCCAGCCGATCAGCAGCACCTTGCGGCGCCCGATGCCTTCCGACAGGCGGCCGGCCACGAAATTGAGTGTGCCCTTGACGAAGCCGAAGGCCACCACGAAGGTGGAGAGCAGCACGAAGGAACCGCGCGGCACACCGAACTCCTCGCTGGCCAGCGCCGGCACCACGGTGCGCATCATGCCCAGCGTCAGGCCCACCAGCAGTACCTGGAGCAACTGGTAGACGAACTGGTGCAGGTTGTGGCGGATGCCGTGCAGGACCTCCTGCACCTCGTGGCGTGCCACGCTCAATTGCTCCATGGCCGCCCCCTCAGGCCGCGATGTTGGCGGCGACGATGCGCTCCATCTCGGCCGGACGCGGCGGGATCGCGCGCGTCAACTCCTCGATGAAGGCTTCACGGCACAGGGCCAGCGCCGGGTTCCAGCGCTTCTCGAAGCCGATGGTCGAAGACGGCTTGCCCGACAGGCCCGCCCCGCAGACGCTACCGGCCTGGTGGCCGGGGTAGATCTCCAGGTCGGTCGGCAGGCCCAGCAGACGGGACTGCAGTGAGTCGTACAGCTGACCCGCCATCTCGTGCTCCCGGCCCGCCAGATCCGGGCGGCCGACGGCCCCCACGAACAGCGTGTCGCCCGTCACCACGAACCAGGGCGCGCCGCCGCGGCGCAGGTCGGTCACCAGCAGACAGATGCTATCGGGCGTGTGGCCGGGCGTGTGCAGCACCTCGACCTGCACGTTGCCCAGGTCCAGCTTCTGGCCGTCGCGCAGCGGCGTGAAATCGAACTTCACCAGGCCCCGGTCGGACTCGTGCAGGCAGTAGGACGTGCCCAGCATCTCGGCCAGCCGGCGCCCGCCGGAGTAGTGGTCGGCATGCACGTGGGTGTCGATCACGTAAGCGATCGACACCCTGGCCTTGCGCGCCTCTTCGACGAACCAGCGTTCGTCGCCCGCAACGACGTCCACGGCCACCGCCCGGGCGGCCGTCGCGCAACCAAAGAAATAGGACAAGGAAGCTTCCTTCGTGGCCAGCTGCTTGAAGAACATGGGGTCTCCTGTCTGTGCTTTTTTGTGTTCAGCCGCGCTCCAGCGGCAGGCCGGCGGCCGACCACTCGGCCACGCCGTCGAGCAGCTTGCGCACCCGGTAACCCTTGCGCGCCAGCAGCTTCTGCGCCTCGTCCGACAGCAGGCAGAAGGGCCCGCGGCAATAGGCCACGATCTCGCGGCTCCTGGGCAGCTCGGCCAGGCGCTTCTCGATCTCGGCCATCGGCATGGAGCGCGCGTGCGGCAGGTGCGCCACCGCGTACTCCTCCTCGGGACGCACGTCGATGACGATCACCTCACCGCGCCTGGCCTGCGCCAGCAGCTCGGCCCGGCCCACCTGCGCCAGCTTGTCGGGATCGGCCACCAGGCGCTGCAGCGCCAGCTGCAGCTCCACCAGGTGCTCCTCGGCCACCAGGCGCAGCGTCACCCACAGCTGCGCCACGTCGTCGCCGCTCAGGCGATAGACCATGTACTTGCCCTCGCGCCGGTGCTCCACCAGGCGCGCGGTCTTGAGCGCCTTCAGGTGCGCGCTGGCCAGCTTGACGTCGATGGACAGTTCCTGCGCCAGCACTTCCACCGTCTTCTCGCCCTGCGCCAGCAGTTCCAGCAGCTCCAGCCGCTTGGGGCTGGACACCGCCTTGCCGATGCGGGCCACCTGCTCGTACAGCAGGTCCTTGATTTCGCGTTTCTTGAGGGTCATGCAAACATTCTAACGTTTGTTAGATTGATAACAAGATCGGGATCCACCCGCCCCGCCCTGCCGCACAATGGCAGACAGCCCGCAACAGGAAGGAACGAGGAGATCCATGCTGCCGCAACTGCACCGCCACCCCTGGATGGACGCCGACATCGAAGCCTTCCGCACCCAGCTGCGCCGCTACGTCGAGGCCGAGCTCGTGCCCCATCTGGATAGCTGGCGCCGGCAGGGCCATGTGCCACGCAAAGTCTGGCGCCCCTTCGGTGAACTCGGCTTCCTGCTGCCCGAACTGCCCGAGGCCTATGGCGGCGCCGGCGCCAGCCTGGCCTACCAGCTGGTGGTGGCCGACGAACTGGCGCGGGTGGAGATCCCGGGCACCGTGGCCGTGCACACCATTGCCGC
>JAJZUZ010000179.1 GCA_021845965.1 Pseudomonadota bacterium
GCAGGCGGCCTGTGACGACGCCTACACGGTGGAGGAACTGAGCAAGATCGGCGAGCGCATCTGGAACATGGAGCGCGATTTCAACAACCGTGCCGGCCTCACGCCCAAGGACGACCAGCTGCCCAAGCGCCTGCTGACCGAGGCCGCCAAGACCGGCCCGGCCAAGGGCAAGGTCAACGAGCTGGCCAAGATGCTGCCCAAGTACTACGAGGTGCGCGGCTGGGACAAGGAAGGCCGGCCGACGGCGGAGACCAAGAAGCGCCTGGGACTCTGAACCATGCACCACGTGATCCTGGGTGCGGGCCCGGCCGGCGTGATCGCGGCCGAGACGCTGCGCAAGCATGCGCCGGACGACCGCATCACGCTGGTGGGCGAGGAGCGCGAGGCGCCGTACTCGCGCATGGCCATTCCCTACCTGCTGATGGGCAACATCGGCGAGGAGGGCACGCTGCTGCGCAAGGGCGCGCGCCACTACAGCGAGCTGCGCATCGAGGCCGTGCGGGCGCGGGCGACGCGCGTGGACGTCAAGGCGCGCCAGATCACGCTGGACGATGACGCCGGTGCCACGCTGGCCTACGACACGCTGCTGATCGCCACCGGCTCCACGCCGGCGCGCGCGCCGATTCCCGGCATGGAGCTGCCCGGTGTGCACAACTGCTGGACGCTGGCCGACGCGCGCGCCATCATGGCCGGCGCGGCCAAGGGCGCGCGCGTGCTGCAGATGGGCGCGGGCTTCATCGGCTGCATCATCCTGGAGGCGCTGGCCGCGCGCGGCGTGCAGCTCACCGTGGTGGAGATGGGCGACCGCATGGTGCCGCGCATGATGGGCCCGGCCGCCGGCGGCATGATCCGGCAGTGGGTGGAGTCCAAGGGTGTGGCCGTGTTTACCGGCACGCGGGTGGAAGCCATCGCGCCGGGCGCGGGCCAGACGCTGGACGTGAAGCTCTCCAACGGCCAGACGCTCAACGTGGACCTGGTCATCAGCGCCACCGGCGTGAAACCCACCATCGGTTTCCTGCAGGATTCGGGCATCCGCTGCCTGCAGGGCGTGCTGACCGATGAGCACATGCAGACCAATGTGCCGGGGGTCTACGCCGCGGGCGATTGCGCCGAGGCCTTCGACAAGGTCAGCGGCACCACCATGGTGAGTGCCATCCAGCCCAACGCCGCCGAGCAGGCGCGCGTCGCGGCACTGAACATGGCGCAGCAGCACAAGGCCGGCCGGCGCGCCGCGCTGCGCGGTGTCACGCAGATCAATGTGCTGGATACGCTGGGCCTGATTTCGGCCAGCTTCGGCAACTGGCAGGGCGTGAGCGGTGGCGAACACGCCGAGCTCACCGACGCGGCCCACTGGCGCCACCTGAGCCTGCAGTTCAAGGACGACGTGCTCGTGGGCTGCAACAGTGTGGGCTGGACCGAGCACGTGGGCGTGATGCGCGGCCTGGTGGAAGGGCAGGTCAGGCTGGGCGAGTGGAAGGACCGGCTGCTCGCCGACCCGACGCAGCTCATGCCGGCCTATCTGGCCACCGCGCAGGCGCAGGGCGCGTGGAGCGGCGCGGTCGATGAGCGGCGCCGATAATGCGCCGATGAGGATCACCTTCAAGCTCTTCGCCACGCTGACCGACTACCTGCCGCCGCACGCGCGCGGCGAGAACCAGGTGCAGCTGGACGTGGACCCGGCGGCCAGCATCGAGCAGATCGTGGCGCCCTATGGCCTGCCGCACAAGCTGGTGCACCTGGTGCTGGTCAACGGCCACTTCGTGCCGCCCGGGGAGCGCGCCACGCGCACGCTGCAGGACGGCGACGTGCTGGCCATCTGGCCGCCGATCGCCGGTGGGTAGCTTCATCCGTTCGGGCTGAGCGTGTCGAAGCCCTGCAGCGTATCTGCCTGTGCAATCCTTCTACCCTGAACAGTTCGAACGCGACATGGCCTGCAGCGAGGCCGAGTGGCTGCAGGCCCTGCCGGCGGCCATCGGCGACCATGCGTATGCGCTTAGGGCCGGTGCGGCGTGCATCACGCTGGGTGGTGGCGAGCTGCAGCTGCAATGGCAGGTGCAGGCGCCGCGCCAGATCGCACTGATCCGGCTGCCGCGCCTGCGGGTGCGCTTCGATTTCCGCCACGTGCCGGAGGTCGAGCGCCACGCTTTCATGCAGCGCTTCGACCTCTACACGCAACGCGGCGGCGGCTGATCAGGCCGCCAGCGTCGGGTAGTCCGTGTAGCCCTTGGCACCGGGTGTGTAGAAGGTGGACATGTCCGGCGCGTTCAGCGCGGCGCCGGCCTTCATGCGCGCCACCAGGTCGGCGTTGGCCAGGAAAGGGCGGCCGAAGGCGATGAGGTCGGCCTGGCCGGCGGCCAGGGCCGCTTCGGCCGAGTCACGGTCGAAACCACCGGCAAGGATGTAGGGGCCGTTGAAGGCGGCACGCAACTGCGCCTTCAGCGCGGCCGGCACGGCCGGGGCCCCCATGGCGGAGTGGTCCAGCACGTGCAGGTACAGCAGGCCCAGGGCCGACAGCTCCTGCACCAGGGCCAGGTACTGGGCCTCGACCTCGGGGTAGGCGCCGGTGCTGTTGAAGACGCCGTGAGGCGAGAGGCGGATGCCGACGCGTTCGGCGCCGATGGCGGCTGCGGCGCCGCGCGCGATCTCCAGCACAAAGCGGTTGCGGCCGGCGATGCTGCCGCCGTAGCCATCGGTGCGCTGGTTGACGTTGGCGTTGAGGAACTGCTCCATCAGGTAGCCGTTGGCGGCATGCAGCTCGATGCCGTCAAAGCCGGCTTCGATCGCCAGCCGGGCGGCCTGCACGTACTCGGCCACGGTGGCGGCGATGTCCTGTTCGGTCATGGCGCGCGGCGTGCTGTGCGGCTGCATGCCCTGCGCGTCGGTATGGATCTCGCCCGGCAGCACCGTGCCCATGGGGCCGATCACCTCGGCCCCGGCCGGCAGATTGGCGACGTGCGACACGCGGCCCGTGTGCATGAGCTGGACGACGATCTTGCCGCCTTGGGCGTGCACGGCGTCGGTCACCAGCTTCCAGCCGCGCACCTGCTCGGCATTGAACAGGCCCGGAATGCGGGCATAGCCCAGGCCGTTCGGGGAGGGCGAGACGCCCTCGGTCACGATCAGGCCGGCGCTGGCGCGCTGTGCGTAGTACTCGGCCATCAGTGCATTGGGCGTGTTGTGCTCGACGGCCCGGCTGCGGGTCATGGGGCCCATGACGGTGCGGTTGCTGAGCTGCAGTTTGCGTGCGGTGTACGGTTCGAAAAGCATTCTGGTTCCTGTCATGAAAACAAATCCCGACACGGGGTCGGGAGGGCGTGAATGGTAGCGGCAGCGGGCGACGCGGTGCGGCTGTCGCCTGGATAACACTGCCGCGTCTGATGTGAAATGGGCGCACCGCCTGCACGGCACGCCCGTTCGGGGTACAAGCCTGCGCTCCTAGAGCGTCGTCGGCAGCAGCGCGCCCTGGAACAGCACCGGGCCCGTGGGCCCCTTGTCACCCGGCACGCCGCCCTTGGGCTCCAGGCTGACCGCCAGGGCTGGTGCGGCCTGCAGCTCGCCTTCGGCCGCGGCAAGGCGCAGCAGCCGGCCTTCGCCCAGCACACCAAGCGAACGCGGCGTGCCCGCGGGCGGCACGGCCCACAGCTGGAGCGACTTGTCGGCGGCTTCCTGGAAGCCGCTGACGCGCTTGAGGATGAGGCGCTGGTTGCGCGTGTCCACCGTCACCAGCATGGCGGGCGCGTGCCGGTCGTCGGCCAGTACGGCGACGTACTGGATCTCGGGTGTGGTGCGCAGCTGCGCCAGCAGTTGTGCCTGTTGCGCGCTGGCCTGCAGCAGCTGGCCTTGCTGCTGCGCGATCGTGTGCTGCAGGTTCAGCCCCACCAGCACTGCGGCGGCCGTGGCCAGGCCCGCTGCGAACGTTGCGGCACGCCAGCGCCCGAGGGTGCGCCGCAGCTGGTCCAGCAGTCCGGCATCGGCCAGCTGCCGGACCGCCAGCTGCCGGCTGGCGTGCAGCGCATTCTCGATGCGTTTCCAGACCTGGGGGCTGGGCTGCACGCCTGTCTGCAGCTCGGTGAGGGCGCCCAGGCGTTCCTGCCACACCAGGGCGGCCACGCGCACGGTGGCGTTCTCGCGCGCCAGGGCCTCGAAGCGGCGGCGCGCACCGCCGCGCAGCGTGCCCAGGGCATAGCTGGAGGCGAGGCGTTCCAGCAGGTTCCTGTTGCCGGCGATGTTCATGCAAAGCGCTCCATGCAGCCGCGCAGCAGGTCCAGCCCGCGGCGGATCCAGCTCTTGACCGTGCCCAGCGGCAGCCTGAGCTGTGCGGACAGCTCCGCGTGGCTCAGGTCGCGCAGATAGGCCAGGCTGATCACTTCGCGCTGTCGCGCCTCGAGCTTGCGCAGGCACTCGTGCAGGGCCCAAGCCTGCTCGCTGGCCTGCGTGGTGTCCAGCGGGCTGGGGTCGTCACCGGCGACCGTTTCCAGTACGACCTCGTCGAGGGCCTGTGCCTCGTCCAGGCGGCCCGTGCCGCGCTGGCGCAGGAAGTCCAGCGCGCGGCTGCGCACGATCAGCCCAAGCCAGGCCATGGGGGGGCTCAGCGGGGCGCGGTACTGGTCGGCGATGCGCCAGACGTTCAGGAATGCTTCCTGCAGCACGTCCTCGGCGTGCTCGCGGTTGCCCAGCACGCGCAGGGC
>JAJZUZ010000180.1 GCA_021845965.1 Pseudomonadota bacterium
GCTCGTCCAGCAGCAGCAGCCGGGCACCGGTGGCCAGCGCCAGCCCCACTTCGAGCTGCCGCTGCTCGCCGTGCGACAGGGCACCGGCGAGCTGCGCCACACGTTCACCGAGCCCCACGCGCTGCAGCACGGCGGCCGCCTGCGCGTAGCATTCGCGCTCGGCGCGCGCCGGGGCCCAGAAGCGCAGGCTGCTGCCGCTGCGCGCCTGCAGCGCCAGCGCTACGTTGTCCAGCACCGACAGCCGCGGGAAGATGCTGGTGATCTGGTAGGAGCGGGCCAGGCCGCGCTGCACACGCTCGTGCATGGACAGGGCCGTGACGTCCCGGCCATCGAAGGCGATGCGCCCGGCATCGGGCGCCAGCGCGCCGGAGAGCTGCTGGATCAGCGTGGTCTTGCCGGCACCGTTGGGGCCGATCAGGGCGTGCAGTTCGCCGGCACGCACGGCCAGATCGAGATGATCGGTGGCCAGCAGGCCGCCGTAGCGCTTTACCAGCCCGCGCACTTCCAGCAGCCGCGTCATCGGGCCTCCTTGCGCCGCAGCAGGCTCATCAGGCCATTGGGCGCCAGCAGCACCACCGCCAGCAACACGGCACCGAGCACGAACTGCCAGTAGACGGTGTAGGTGCTCAGCACCTCTTCCAGCAGCAGGAAGACCACGGCGCCCGCCACCCCGCCCCACAGGTGGCCGACGCCGCCCAGGATCACCATCACCATCAGCACACCGGACTGGCTCCACTGCATCATGGCCGGGCTGACGAAATTGCCCAGGCTGGCCAGCAGCGCCCCGCTCAGCCCCGCCAGCGCGCCGGCGATGACAAAGGCGATCAGGCGGTGCCGGTAGACGGCAAAACCCACGGCCTCCATGCGCTGTTCGTTCTCGCGCATGGCCTGCAGTGCGTGACCGAAGCGTGCGTTGAGCAGGCGCCAGACGAAGAGCAGGGCCAGTGTGGCCAGCAGCAGCGTGACGCCGTAGAAGACGCGCTCGTCGGCCAGATCCAGCCCGGCACCCAGCGTGGGGCGGCCGGTCAGCGACAGGCCGTCGTCGCCGCCATAGGCCTTGGTGGAGATCGCCAGGTAATACAGCATCTGCGCGAAGGCCAGCGTGATCATGATGAAGTAGACACCGCGCGTGCGCAGGCTGATGGCGCCGATCACCAGCGCCAGCAGCGCCGCCACGACCATGGCCAGCGGCCAGGCCAGCCACGCCGACGTGATGCCGGCCTGCAGTGCGACGGCTGCCGTGTAGGCGCCAACGCCCACATAGGCCGCATGGCCGAAGCTCACCAGGCCCCCAAAGCCGAGGATGAGGTTGAGGCTGGTGGCCGCCATCGCAAAGATCAGGATGCGCGAGGCCAGGCCCAGGTAGAAGTCGCCCCCCAGCAACGGCGCCAGCACGGGAAACGCCAGCAGCAGGGCAAACAGCGGCAGCGCCCAGCGCCAGCCCAGGGCGTGGTCGAGCAGGCCGCGCGCGACACGTTCCACCGGTTCAGCCATGCGCAGGAAACAGACCGCGCGGCCTGAAGAACAGCACCGCGGCCATCAGGACGTAGATGAGGATGGAGGCCACCGCCGGGCCGGCATTGTCAGCCGAGGCCGGGCCGAGCAGGTGTTCGAAGGCCATGGGGATCAGCGTGCGCCCGGCCGTGTCGACCACGCCCACCAGCAGCGCGCCCAGCAGCGCCCCGCGCACCGAGCCGATGCCGCCGATGACAATGACCACGAAGGCCAGGATGAGGATGCTCTCCCCCATGCCCACCTGCACCGCCAGCAGCGGACCCAGCAGGCCGCCGGCCACGGCGCACAGGGCGGCCCCGAGGCCGAACAGCGCCGTGAACAGCGCGCGCACCGGCACACCCATGGCCAGCGCCATCTCGCGGTTGGCCGCCCCCGCGCGCAGCTGCATGCCCACCCGCGTGCGCGTGATCAGCCCCCACAGGCCCAGCGCCACCAGCAGGCCGACGGCGATGATGAGCAGGCGGTAGGCCGGGTAGTAGAAGCCGGGCAACAGCTCCACCGGGCCGGCCAGCGCGTCCGGGGCGCTCAGCAGCACCGGCTGCGAGCCCCAGATGAAACGCACCGCCTCGTTGCACATGAGCAGGAGGGCGAAAGTGCCCAGCACCTGCGACAGGTGGTCGCGCGTGTACAGGCGGCGCAGCACCGTGAGCTCCAGCAGCACGCCGAACAGCGCCGCCCCGGCGACGCCTGCGGCCAGGCCGAGCCAGAAGGAACCGCTGGCCGCCGTGGCGGCGGCCACCAGGTAGGCACCGACCATGTAGAGCGAGCCGTGCGCCAGGTTGATCATGTCCATGATGCCGAAGACCAGCGTCAGGCCAGCGGCCAGCAGGAACAGCATGAGCCCGAACTGCAGGCCGTTCAGGGCCTGCTCCAGAACAAGAAGGCCGGTCATCGGCTAACGATACGAACGAGGCGAAACGAAAGCCGTCACAGGCCCGGCATCTTGCACTGGCCGACGTAGGCGTCGGCGTGGTTCTTGAACACGGTGCCGATGGTGCGGTTGGTCACCCGGCCCCTGCTGTCCTGGGTGATGACGCGCAGGTAGTAGTCCTGGATCGGGAACTGGTTGCTGTTGAACTTGAAGCCGCCGCGCACGGAGTCGAACCTGGCGGCCTTGAGCGCTTTTTGCACGGCGGCCTTGTCGTCGAATTTGCCCTTGGTGTCGCGCACGGCGGCGCCGATCAGCTGCGCCGCGTCATAACCCTGGGCTGCATACAGCGTGGGCAGGCGGCCGTATTCCTTCTCGAAGGCGGCCACGAACTTCTTGTTGGCCGGGTTGTCCAGGTCGTGCGCCCACTGCGAGGTGTTGAACATGCCCAGCATGGGAGTGCCCACGGCCTTGATCACGTCCTCGTCCCCGGAGAAGCCGGGGCCGAACAGCGTCATGTCCTTGGACAGGCCGGCGCCGACAAACTGCTTGATGAAGTTGATGCCCAGGCCGCCGGGCAGGAAGATGTAGACGGCGTCGGGCCTGGCCGCGCGCAGCTTGGACAGTTCGGCGCCGTAGTCCAGCAGGTTCAGCGGCGTGTAGCTCTCGGAGACGATCTCGCCGCCCTTGTAGTAGCGCTTGAAGCCGGCCAGCGCATCCTTGCCCGCCGGGTAGTTGGGCGCGATCAGCGCCACGCGCTTGTAGCCCTTGTCGGCCACGGTCTTGCCGACCGCTTCGTGCATGTTGTCGTTCTGGTAGGAGGCGCTGAAGAAATAGGGATTGCACTGCTCGCCAGCCAGCTGCGACGGGCCCGCATTGGCGCTGATGTAGAAGGTCTTGGCCGCGAAGGTGGGTGCGCCCACGGCCAGCATGACGTTGGAGAACACGATGCCGGTCATGAAATCCACCTTGTCGCGCTTGACCAGGCGGTCGGCCGTCTGGCGGCCCACGTCCGGGCTGGCCTGGTCGTCCGCCACCGTCACCTCAGCCGGCAGCCCGCCCAGCTTGCCGCCGTTCAGCTTGACCGCCAGCTGGAAGCCGTCGCGGATGTCGATTCCCAGGCCGGCGCCGGGGCCGGACAGCGTGGACAACAGGCCGATCTTCACCTGATCGGCCGCCAGGGCGGGCACAGCCAGCAGGGAGATGGCCAGCGCAGCGGCGCTACGACGCAGCAGGGCGAGGGACATGGGAGCTTTCATGGTCTTGTTCCTGTTCGGTGGGAGGAGAGTCTCTTTCGCTGCCAGAATGATAGCCGTCGACCCACCGCCCCCCTCTCCGCATGAACCCGCATCGCCGCCTGACCGTGCTGGGCCTGCTGGCCCTGCCAGCCGCCTGTGCCTTCCAACCCCTGGCACCGCTGCGCAGCCAGCCAGCGCCCGCGCCCGCCCCGCTCCCGGCGCTGCGCCCCGCGGCCCTGGGCCAGCGCTGGACCTACCGCAGGTACAACGGCTTCAACAGCGCACTGCTGGCGACCGAGACCGACGAAGTCGTGGCCCTGGCGCCGCAGGTGATCGTGCACCGTCGCAGCGACGCCGGCCCCGAAGTCCAGGAAGAACAGCAGCAGCCCTGGGGCCAGCTGCGGCGCGATCCGGGCTGGGACCACCTACAGACCTATGAACAGCCGCTGCCCCTGTGGCCGGCCGACCCGAGTCCGGGTGCACGCAGCGCGCTGCGGACCCACTACCGCATCGAGGGCTACTCCTACCGCTACTGGATCGATGTGCGCACGCTCGTGCAAGGCTGGGAAGACGTGGAGCTGGCGCAGGGCCGCCATCGTGCGCTGCGCATCGAGCGCTATATCCGCCAGCAGCACCACGACTTCAGCCGCCTGGAGACCATCCGGCACGAAACCCTGTGGATGGCGCCCGAGATCGGCCGCTGGGTGGCGCGCGAACTCTGGGGCGAGTACCTCGTTCCGGACGACAACGGCAGCTACCGCGGCCTGGAGGCGCACCACCGCTGGGAACTGGTGAGCTGGAGCTGAGCCTGGCGCCGCAGGCCGTTCTTGGCACCCCGCCACCGGCATTGCTAGAATGCAGGTTCCGTGGGGGGGTAGCTCAGCTGGGAGAGCGTCGCGTTCGCAATGCGAAGGTCGGGAGTTCGATCCTCCTCCTCTCCACCACGAATCAAGCAGAAATGCCCTGGCTG
>JAJZUZ010000181.1 GCA_021845965.1 Pseudomonadota bacterium
CTGGCACTGGTGGATGTGCGCGTGCTGGACCACGTGATCGTGGCGCCCGGCAAGGCGCTGTCCATGGCGGAACAGGGGCTCATCTAGGGCGCCGCATGGTCAAGGTGAAGTCGCTCGCCGACCTGAAACAGGTCAAGAAGGCCATCGAGGCGCAGGCCCGGAGGGAAGCCGAACGCAAGGCGGAGGATGAGCGCCGGGCCCGCCAGGTCACGGCCGATCGCGACCTCTTCCGCCAGGCGGCTGGCGCGGTGCAGCCGCTGGCTGCCCCACCCAAGGCGGCGCTCCAGCCGGCCAAACCCCAACCCCTGCCGATCCAGCGCCAGCGCGACGAGCAGGCCGCCCTGCAGGAAGCCCTGAGCGACGAATTCGACGCGAGCACCCTGCTCGACACCGACGAGCACCTGAGCTACCGCCGGCCCGGGGTGGGCCCCGACGTCACGCGCAAGCTGCGCCGCGGCGAGTGGGCCATCCAGGCGCAGATCGATCTGCACGGCCTGCGCGTTGACGAGGCGCGCGAGCAACTCGGCCAGTTCATCCGCGAGGTCCACAAGAAGGGCTTGCGCTGTGTGCGCGTGGTGCACGGCAAGGGACTGGGCTCGCCCGGCAAGACACCGGTGCTCAAAGGCAGGGTTCAGGGCTGGCTGGCACAGAAGAAGGAAGTGCTGGCATTTGTACAGGCGCGACCGGCGGAGGGTGGCGCGGGGGCGCTGGTGGTGCTGTTGCAGCCGACAGGCTGAGCGCACACGCTCGCTGCGACCGCCGGATCTGCACTGGTCCACAAAGTTGTGAGCAATCTTTTCCATCCCTCTGCGCTTGCTGACTGGGCCCCCATAATCCGCCGCATCACCGACGATACGCTTGAAAGTCCACCCATGAAAGTCCTGGTTCTTATCGCCTCCGTGTTACTGGCCGCTGCCGTTCATGCCCAGCCAGGCGTCTGTACGCCCGAATGGACGCGCAAGGCCGAGCTGGACTGCAGCCTCGCCAGCCGTCAGGACAGCACGCGCTGCCTGGCCAGCCAGGCCGGCACAGCCAGCGCCGAGATGGACCGCCTGCTGCAGGTCATGAAGAAAGATCTGGTCAAGCCGGCCGATCTGCTGGCTGCCCAGCACGCCTGGGAGGGCTATCGCAACGCCGAGTGCAAGTACCAGACCTCCGGTGCCGCCTGCGAAGCGGGACAGTCCGGTGCCCAATGCTCCCCCGCGGCCGCGCGTTGCCAGGTCCGGCTGACCTGCGAGCGCGTCGTGCTGCTGCGCGACCATATGGGCAATATCTGCGCCGATTGCCCGCCGCGCAAGAGCGCCGGCCAGTAAAGGCCACCTTCTCCGGGTCCGGCCTCAGCCCGGGGTATTCCGCATCCAGTCCGCGGTGCCGAAGAAGGCCTCGCGCAGGCGCGCGCGCAGCTCCTCGTCCACCCCCACCTCGCCCATGGCCTGGTCCATGCAGGCCAGCCACTGGTCGCGCTCGACCAGGCCAATCTTGAACGGCATGTGGCGTGCGCGCAGGCGCGGGTGGCCGTAGCGTTCGATGTAGTGCTGCGGGCCGCCGAGCCAGCCGCACAGGAACCAGTACAGCTTCTGCCGTGCGCTGGCCAGGTCCGTGCCGTGCGCGGCGCGCAATTCCTTGTAGGCGGGTTCCAGGTCCATCAGGTCATAGAACCGGTCGACCAGCTCCTGCACCTTGGCCTCGCCGCCCAGCCACTCAAAGGCGCTGCCCGGCTTGGTCTGGCTTGCTTCGGACATCGTGCGTCCTTTCCCAACGATGAGTCAGGACCGATTATCCCGCCAACATAGCTATATTTTTAATAGCGATCAACTGGCCGCCTGGCGCAGCGTCTGCACCACCGGACGGCGCAACACGGCACGCAGCCCCCACCAGCCGGCCAGCCAGGCCAGCAGCGCACCGCTGGCGGCCCCGGCCGGCAGCAGCCACCAGGTGAGTGTCCATTCAAAGTTGAAGGCATAGCGCGCCAAGGCCCAGCCCACCGCGCCGGACACCAGCGCCGACAGCATGCCCGCCAACAGCCCCACGCCCGCGAGTTCGGCGCGCTGCATCTGGCGCAAGAGAGCGCCGCCCGCGCCTACAGCGCGCATGATGGCGTATTCACGTGCGCGTTCCTCGCGCGTGGCCGTCACGGCCGCGAACAGCACCACCAGGCCAGCGGCCAGCGTGAAGCCAAAAAGAAACTCCACCGCGCGGCTCACCTGGTCCAGCACCCGCTGGATCTGCGCCAGCGTCGCGCTCAGGTCCACCACCGTCACGTTGGGAAACTCGCGCACCAGCGCGTTGTCGAAACCGCGCTGCGCCGGGGCGCGAAAGGCGGCCAGGTAGGTGGTGGGCAGGTCGGGCATGCTGCTCACCGGGTAGAGCGCGAAGAAATTGGCGCGCATGGAACCCCAGTCCACCTTGCGCAGCGAGGTGATGGTGGTTTCGTGCGGCAAGCCGGCAATGTCAAAGCGCAGCCTGTCGCCCAGCTTGAGCCCGAGGGTCTTCGCAATGCCCTCTTCCATGCTGATGCCGTTCGCGTCTTCGGGCGTCCACTGCCCGGCCACGAGCGGGTTGTGACCCGGCAACTGTGCCGTGTGCGAAAGGTTGAACTCGCGCTCCACCAGCCGCTGCGCGCGCTCGTCGGCATAGTCCTGCGCCTGCACGGCACGGCCGTTGACGGCGACCAGGCGGCCGCGGATCATGGGGTACCAGTCATAGCCGCTCACGCCCGCCTGCTGCAGCTGCTGCCGGAAGGCCTGGGCCTGGTCGGGCTGGATGTTGATGACAAAGCGATTGGGCGCATCGGCCGGCGTGGCCTGGCGCCAGCTGCGGATGAGGTCGGTGCGCAGCAACACCAGCAACAGCAGGGCCAGCAGGCCCACCGCCAGGCTGCTGACCTGCAGCACCGCGTAGATCGGCCGCGCCGAAAGCTGGCGCGTGGCCAGCACCAGCCAGCGCGGCGCCGTGTTCTCGCGCACCAGGCGCCGCAGCAGCAACACCGCGCCCCAGCTGGCCAGCGCAAACAGCGCCACGGCGCCGGCAAAGCCGCCGACCGTGATCAAGCCGAGCTTGAGGTCGCGGCTCGCGGCCAGCAGCAGCACGGCGAATCCCGTCACGCCCAGCCCCAGCACGCCCAGCGACATGGGCCGCAGCTCGCCCAGTTCGCGGCGGATCACGCGCAGGGCCGGCACCTGGGCCAGCTGCAGCACCGGCGGCAGGCCGAAGGCGAGGATCAGCGTCAGGCCGACCCCCAGGCCGAAGGCCACCGGCCACCAGCCCGGTGCCGGCAGCGCCGTCTCCACCAGCCCGGCCAGCAGCAACACGAACAGGTGGTGCACGGCCCAGCCCAGCGCCACGCCCAGCATGCCCCCCGCCAGCCCGACAAGCAGGAACTCCAACGCATGGCTGCGCGCGATGGTGCCATGCGACAGGCCCAGCACGCGCAGCATGGCGCAGTCGTCCAGATGCTGGTTCGCAAACGCGCGCGCGGCCAGGCCCACGGCCACGGCACTGAGCAGCGCGGCGAGCAGGGCCACGAGGTTGAGGAACTTCTCGGCGCGGTCCAGCGTCTGCGCCATCTCGGGCCGGCCACCCCGCAAGGCCTCAACGCTGAGGCCGCGCAGATGCTCGCGCTCGATCGCCGCCTTGGCCTGCTGCACGAAGCCATTCACCGCCTTGTCCTCACCGGCCACGGCATAGCGGTACGTGACCCGGCTGGCGGGCTGCACCAGTTGCGTGGCCGCGAGGTCGGCCCGGTTGATCATGGCGCGCGGCGCAAAGTTGACGAAACCGGCACCCCGGTCCGGTTCGATGACGATGAGACGCGTGATGCGCAGCGTCGATTCACCCAGCAGCAGGGCGTCACCCAGGCGCAGGCCCAGCGCGTCCAGCAGGGCGGGATCCACCCAGACCTCGCCGGCGGCAGGAATGTCGCGCACCGCCCTTGGCGCCATGCTGGCATCGGTGCCCAGAGTTAGCTTGCCGCGCAGCGGATAGCCCGGCTCCACCGCCTTCAGCGCCACCAGCCGCGTGGCCCCGCCTTGCGCATCGCTGGCGCGCGCCATGGTGGGAAAACTCAGCGTCGTGGCCGCCTCCAGGCCTGCGCTTTTCGCCAACGCCTGGATGCTGGCCGGGGTAGGCTGATCACTGACGATGACGGCGTCCCCGCCCAGCAGCTGGCGCGCATCGCGCTCCATCCCGCCTTTGAGGCGATCGGCGAAGAAGCCCACGGCGGTGAGTGCGGCCACGGCCAGCGTCACGGCCAGGATCAGCAGGCGCAGCTGGCCGGCGCGCAGGTCACGCCAGAGGGTTTTCCAGGCGAGTTGCCAGAAGGTGATGTTCATGAGGGCTTAGCTTAGGGGATTCGGGGACTGGTTGTCGTGGCGGGTTTTCCTCAGACCGCACCCTTGGCAGGGATACATTGCCGGGATGTGCGCCCGGCGGCGCAGTCACCTTTCTTTGCTTCGCCAAAGAAAGGTAACCGAAAGAAAGGCGAGCCGGATTCGTCGACCCGCGCTTCGCGCGGGCACGCTGCGTTGCTCGGCAGC
>JAJZUZ010000182.1 GCA_021845965.1 Pseudomonadota bacterium
TTCCACGACTTTCCCAAGCTGCGCGAGCGCGCGCAGCAGCTGGCCGGCACCATGAGCGGCGGCGAGCAGCAGATGGTGGCCGTCGCCCGCGCCATGATGAGCGCGCCGCGCCTGCTCATGCTCGACGAGCCCTCGCTGGGCCTGGCACCGCGCATGGTGGACGAGCTGCTGGCCATCGCCCGGCGCATTGCCGATGCCGGCACCACCGTGCTGATGGTGGAGCAGAACGTCAAGAAGGCGCTGGCCGTGGCCGACCGCGGTTACGTGCTGGAGCGCGGGGTCCTGGTGGCCAGCGGGCCGGCGCGGCTGCTCGCGCGTTCCAGCGTCATCCGCGAGGCCTACCTGGGCGCCGGCAAGAGTGCAAAGCAAGTGCCAACGTCCAGCGCACCGCCGCGCGCCGCGGTCGCGGCCTGAGTACACGTTTTTTCCGAAGGAGATCCATCATGTCCGACCTGTCCATGCTCATCAACGGCCTGAAAGTCACGGCCGAGAACCACGCCATGTTCGAGCGCCGCAACCCGCTCGATGGCAGCGTGGCCACACGCGCCCCGGCGGCCTCGGCGGCCGACGCGGTGCTGGCGGTGGAGGCCGCCGCCGAGGCCTTCAAGAGCTGGAGCCAGACCGGCCCCAGCGAACGCCGGGCGCTGCTGCTCAAGGCGGCCGATGCACTGGAGGCCAAGACGCCCGACTTCATCGCCGCGATGGCGGCCGAAACGGGTGCTTCGGCCATGTGGGCCGGCTTCAACGTGCATCTCGCCGCCGGCATGATCCGCGAGGCCGCGGGCCTGACCACGCAGGTAGCGGGCGAGGTGATCCCCTCCGACGTGCCGGGCTCGCTGGCGATGGCGGTGCGCCAGCCCGCCGGTGTGGTGCTGGGTATCGCCCCGTGGAATGCGCCCGTGATCCTGGGCGTGCGCGCCATCGCCACGCCGCTGGCCTGCGGCAACACGGTGGTGATGAAGGGCTCGGAGAACAGCCCGCACACGCACCAGCTCATCATCGAATCCTTCCAGGACGCGGGCTTCCCGGCCGGTGTGGTGAACTACATCACCAATGCCCCGGCCGATGCCGGCACGGTGGTGGAGGCCATGGTGGCGCACCCGGCGGTGCGGCGGGTGAACTTCACCGGCTCCACGCGCGTGGGCAAGATCATCGCCCTGACCTGCGCCAAGTACCTCAAGCCGGTGGTGCTGGAGCTGGGCGGCAAGGCGCCGATGGTGATCCTGGACGACGCCAACATCGATGACGCCGTCAACGGCGCGGCCTTCGGCTGCTTTGCCAACAGCGGGCAGATCTGCATGTCGACCGAGCGCATCATCGTCGACCAGAAGATTGCCGACGCGTTCGTGAAGAAGTTTGTGGCCAAGGCCACGGCCCTGCCACTGGGCGACCCGCGCAAGCCCGATCCGGTGGTGCTGGGCTCGGTCATCGGCATGAGCACGGTGGAACATTGCAACGCGCTGATCGACGATGCGCTGGCCCAGGGCGCCAAGCTGCTGTGCGGCGGCAAGGCGACCAGCACCCTGATGCCGGCCACGCTGCTGGACCACGTGACGCCGGCGATGAAGATCTACCACGAGGAGACGTTCGGTCCGGTGAAGGCCATTGTGCGTGTCAACGGCGTGGAGGAAGCCGTAGCCTGCGCCAACGACAACGAGTACGGCCTGTCGGCGGCGGTGTTCGGCGGCGATATCGCGCGCGCCTTCAACGTGGCACGACGCATCGACTCGGGCATCTGCCATGTCAACGGCCCCACCGTGCACGATGAGGCACAGATGCCCTTCGGCGGCGTCAAGGGCTCGGGCATCGGCCGCTTTGGCGGCAGGGCCGGCGTGCATGAGTTCACCGAGCTGCGCTGGATTACCCTGCAGACCACGCCGCGCCACTACCCCTTCTAAGAAGAACAAGGTCGAAGAAAAACAAGACTCGTTGCTTCGGCTTCGCCGCGCCGACTGCTGGTCAGGCCGCGCGGCCTCTTTTCTCGGGCCGGCCGCGGGGCGCCTTACGGCTTGAGCGAGTCTGGCGCGGTATCCGGCGCGCCTCCGGCGGGATCATAGAGAACGACCGTGTTCTTACCCTTGCGCTTGGCACGGTACATGGCCTGGTCGGCATGTTCGGTAAGGGTGGCGGCGTCGCCGCCGTGCTGCGGGTAGAGGGCGATGCCGATGCTCAGCGAGAGTCCGGCCTGCGCGGTGTCGCTCAGGGAGATCGGCAGGCGCGCGGCGGCGGCGATCTTCTGGGCCAGCGCGATGGCATTCGGCGGGTCGCCGACGTCCGGCAGCAGCACGACGAACTCGTCGCCGCCCAGGCGCGCCAGCGTATCGGTGGCACGGATGCCGTTCTGGATGCGGCGCGCAATGGTGCGCAGCACCACGTCGCCGGCGTCGTGGCCGTAGGTGTCGTTCACCTGCTTGAAGCCGTCGAGGTCGAGAAACAGCAAGGCCACTCGGGTGCCGTCGCGCTGCGCCGTGAGCAGTGCGCGCTCCAGGCGGTCTGCCAGCAGTGCGCGGTTGGGCAGGCCGGTCAGCGCGTCGTGCTGCGCACCGTGCTTGTAGGCCTGTTCCCTCTCCTTGCGCTGCGTGATGTCCTGATGGGTGCCGTACATCATCAGCGGCTTGCCATCAGCATTCCGGCTGCTCACCTTGCCTCGGTCCAGCACCCAGACCCAGTGACCCAGCTTGTGGTGCATGCGCAGCTCGCATTCGTAGTAGTCCTGTTCGCTGGCGAAGTGCTGCTGGAGTCTTGCCCGTGCGCGGGACAGGTCGTCGGGATGCGTCAGCCGCGACCAGGTTTCGATGGTCATGGGCTGCAGTTCCTCCAGCGTGTAGCCGAGCATTTGCGCCCATTCCGCGTTGTAGACGGTCTGGCCGGTCTGCACATTCCATTCCCAGGTACCGACTTTCGTGCCGTCCAGGATGGCGGTCAGGCGCGCGCGCTCCTGCACAAGTTCGTCGTTCATGGCCAAGGCGGTCTGGATGGCGCGGTCACGGGCACTCACCAGCACCCACGTCAAGGCGCCGAGGATCAGGCTCACGATGACGCCTGCCAAGGCGAGCAAACTGGGCAGGTTGCTGTCCAGGCGTGACAGGGTCAGCGGGGAGGGTCGCAGGCGCAGCGTCCAGCTATGGCCCATCATGGATATCCGATGCACGGCGACGAACTTGGGCGGCATGGCTTCTTCGCCGGCACTATCGGACTGCTCCGTGTGCATCAGGTGGTCAGGCGTGAACTCGGTGCCGTCGTAGACGTCGATCAGCAGGTCACCAGCGTACTCGCCCAACAGGCCCTGCATGAAGTCGCCCATGCGGAATGGCGCATAGACCCACCCGGTCAACTGGGCGCGTCTCTCCGCCAACGAGGCGGGCGTGTGGCCGCCGCGGTAGAGGGGCTTGTAGATGAGAAAGCCCGGCTGCTCATTGACGCCTGTTTCCTGCAGCAGTCTCACCTTTCCGGACAGCGCCGCGGCTCCAGTGTCCACAGCGCGTTGCATGGCTTCACGGCGTACGGGCTCGGAATACATGTCGTAGCCAAACGCGCGCAAGTTGCGTCCGAAAAAAGGCTCCAGATAGACGATCGAGGTATAGATGGGCCGCGGTCCCGGCGGGTGGACCGCATAGCGCTGGAAGCCCTCGCGACGCACCGCTTGCGTGTGCGCCTGAAGCGCCGCCGCGGAGAGCCGCTTGGCGTAGCCCACGCCCTGGATGCCCGTGGTTTCAGCGGTAATGCCTTGGTGCTCCAGGAAGTGCCGGAACTGCCCACGGCTGACGTCCGGCTGAATGGCGAACAGGCCCGCTGCGCTGCGCAAGAGCTGCCGGTAGTTTTCCATCCGCACCTGGAACAAGGCAACGGACTTGCGCACCTCGGACTGGAAGAAGGCCAGCTGCCGCTCTTCGAGGTTCTTCTGGCTCTGCAGATACAGCAGGGCACTGAGAGCAAATCCGAGCAGGATCACCAGCTCCGGCAGGCCGCGCCACAGCGGTGAGCTGCGGCCCAACGTGAACTTGCTGAGCGGGTCGTTCATTGGACAGGCCGGGCGGGTCGGCTGGGGTTCATGGCCAGAAGTGAGCTTGGATGCCGTGCCGACACCTGTCAAGCGGGCGCCGTCGCCGTTTCGAGATGGCTCAGGTAACAGAGGGCCTGCTCGGCACTTCCGCCGCACATGCCGGGGGACGGCTGCAAGCTGCCGCAGACAGCCGGGCGCTCCGGCCGGCCGAACAGGCGGCAGCGCTTGGCTTCGTCCAGCTGCGGGCAGCGCACGCCGGCCGGCTTGCCCGCGGGCAGGCCCGGGATGGCGCTGGAAATCGAGGGCGCAATACAGCAGGCAGCGCAGCCGGGGCGGCAATCCATGGTGGTGTGCTATGAGTTTTGTAGCTGTCGATGCCCGCAGGGTGCGGGTAACAGCGCACGCAGAGACCCCGATTATCGCCAAAAATTTCAGCAACCGCTAAAATCACCACTTTCGGCGCCCGCCAGCGGGCGCTCGCCGGCGCAGGATGCGCTCACTCTCCCCGGATTTTTCATGC
>JAJZUZ010000183.1 GCA_021845965.1 Pseudomonadota bacterium
CACGAGCATCATCGCGAGCGCCTGGCCGAAGTACTGCAGGCCTGCACCGAAAAGCCCTGCTGTGCAGCCGATGTGCTGCCCATCCTGTTCAAGCGCAAGCTGGACCTGCACCAGACCACCTTTGCCATGGGCGAGGCCATCGCCCACCTGCACGCCCTGTGGTACGACGGCCGGCTGCAGCGCACGCGTGATGCCGAGGGCGTCCTGCGCTTCGACGCCGCAGCTTGATGCACAGCGCGGCAAATGGCCCCGTAGCCGCCTCGCCGCGCATGGGGCATGATGTCCGGAAGCTTCAGCGCTCGTGCGGAAGAAAGGTGCCCCTCATGAAGAGAATTCTTGCAGCCTTCTGCCTTGCTCTATTCGCCAGCGGCAGCCATGCCCAGGCAGCCCCGGCCACACCACCCGCAGGCGCCCAGGCACAGAGAGCGGACGCCAGCAAGCACAAAGCCGGGCAGACGACGGAACGCAAGGGTGAACGCAAGGACGCCAGCCAGGGCACCGCGCGCAAGGGTCGTACCAGAAAATAGCTGCGGCCCGCTACGGCGGGCTTGCGGCCGCGTTCTGGCTTCGTACCGACGAGCCCTTACGGCGCGCTCTTCGGCGCGGCCGACGGCGGCAGGCGCGTGAGCTGGGAGAGCGTCAGGGCGGAGTACAAGGGCAGGCTGATCAGCCTGGACACGCCGCTGGAGATCAGGGCCACGGCCATCAGGCTCAGCACCAGATCATGGCCGCTGACCATCTCCATGACGATGATGAAGGCCGTCATGGGCGCCTGGGTCACCGCTGCCAGGAACCCGGCCATGCCCAGCGCGATGATGGTGGGGGCATTAGCGTAGTTCAGCAGGGCCGACACGTCATTGCCCAGCGCCGCGCCGATCGCCAAGGAAGGCGCGAAGATGCCGGCGGGAACGCCCGCCCAGGTGGTGAGCCAGGTCGCCGCGATCTTGAACAGCACGTACACGCGGGAGACGTCGGTGTTGTTCTCCAGCATGTTTCTGGTGTGCACGTAGCCACTGCCGAAGGTGGCGCCGTCGGTCCCCATACCGATGATCGCAATCACCAGGCCGCAGGCGCCGGCAAACCAGAGCGGCGATGAACGCCGGAACCGATGCACCCAGTGCTCCGACGTGGTGTGCAGGGAGTAGATCAGCAGCCGGGCGAAGAGGCCACCGCATACCCCGCAGACGATGGCAATCAGCAAGGCCGGCAGGAACAGCCCAAAATTGATGTTCTCCACGCGAATGACGCCGAAGTAGGTGGCATTCCCGTAGATGGAAACAGCCATGAGGCCGGCCAGGATGATGGCGGCCGACAGGAGGCCACTGCGCCGGTCTTCGGGCTTGCGCGACAGTTCCTCGATCGCGAACATCACGCCCCCCAGTGGCGTGTTGAACGCGGCGGCGATGCCGGCGGCACCGCCGGCCAGAATCAGGCCGGATTCCTTGATCTGTGAATTGGTCGACAGCCAGCGCCGCGCGCTGCGCATCACACCGGCGGCAATCTGCACCGACGGCCCCTCGCGGCCCAGCGACAGCCCCGCCAGCAGCCCCCCGGTGGTCAGGAAGAACTTGGCCAGGCTCAGCTTGAGCGACACATAGAGCGAGCGGCACTCCTTCGGCGTCTGCGACGACAGGGCGGCCATCACCTGGGGGATGCCCGAGCCCGCGGCACCGACCGCAAAGCGCCGGGTCAGGTAGACGATGCCCACCGTCAGCAATGGCGTCCAGAGCAAGGGCAGCCAGTAATGACGTGCGTGGTAGGCGTGAAAGGTCTCCAGCGCACGCTCGGAGAGCCAGGTGAATACGACCACCGTCAGTCCGGCCAGCGCGGCGGACAGGAGGACGACCACACGATCGGCCCACAAGCGCCAATCTGCAAGTTCAGCTCTGAGTGCCTTGAGAAATTCAGGTGGGTTGTGCATGGCTGATCGGATGCTGGGCCCCATTTTACATTTGCACAAACCTACCCGCGGATCGCACACGTCCAAGTGCGGCCGTCCATGGACAGGAGTCCGCGCCTGTCGCACCTGCTTGTCGGCTGCCTGCCCCTTGGGTCCTGAGGTCAAAGCATCGGCCTGCCGCCAGCCTTCCCACTAGAATGCCCCGTCTTGGTGCCTGCAGGAGTCGATCGAGTGCATCCCATCTTTGTCTGGCTGCGCGGCTTTGTGCCCGCACCACTGACGGCCAGCCGCCGCGAGATCTGGCTGGGGGTTCTGGGCGCCGGCCTGGGCCTGTACAGCACGGAGTTGCTCAGCCGCCTGACCTTGGGCGAGCTCAATCCCTGGTTCATCGCGCCCATGGGTGCTTCGGCCGTGCTGCTGTTCGCGGTACCCGCCAGTCCGCTGGCCCAGCCCTGGTCCATCATCGGCGGCAATTTCGTGTCGGCGCTGATCGGCGTCACTTGCGCCCTCGAGCTCGGCCACACCGGCGTGGCCGCCGGCATTGCCGGGGCCTTGGCGATTGGCGCCATGTTTGCGCTGCGCTGCCTGCACCCGCCCGGCGGCGCCGTGGCGCTGACGGCCGTGCTGGGTGGGCCGGCCATCAGCCAGCTGGGCTTTCACTACGCGCTGTGGCCAGTGGCGCTCAACTCGTCGCTGCTACTGCTGGTCGCACTCGTCTTCAACAACCTGGCGGGGCGGCGCTACCCACATCACCCGCCGCCCCAGCCCCACCCGCATCGCACCGCCGATCTGCCGCCCAGCGCACGCCTGGGTTTCAACAAGGAAGACCTGCACGCCGCCCTGGCCAGCCAGGGCGAGCTGCTGGACATCAGCGAGGAGGACCTGGAGCAGATCCTCACCCGCGCGCAGCTGCAGGCCAGCCGGCGCAAGTTCGGCGAGGTGCTGTGCCGCGACATCATGTCGCGCGACGTGGTGCACGTCGGCCCGCGCGATTCCACGGACGAGGCCTGGGCGCGCCTGGCCCTGCACAAGGTCAAGGCCCTGCCCGTCGTCAAGGACGACATGACATTGGTCGGCATCGTCTCGCTGCACGATTTTTTCATCGGTCAGAGTGCCCCCGACCCGCGCAAGCTGCCGACGATGAGCACGGCGCGCTATGTGGAGGACATCATGACGGCCCGGGTGCGTGCGGCGCGGCCGGACCAACCGATGGTGGACCTGGTCGGCCTGTTCTCCGATGGCGGCCTGCACCACATGCCGGTTGTAGACAACGAGGACAAGGTGGTGGGCATGATCACGCAGTCCGATGTGGTGGCTGCACTGTTCAAGACTGGCGCCTCCTGAGCGCGGTTCAGCCGACCCAGCGCACCCAGGCCCAGGGTGTCCAGGCCGCCAGGGTCACCAGCAGCAGGCCGGCGCTCACCGGCGTGCCGTAGCGGGCGCCGCCCGCCACGTAGGCGGCGATCACCTTGCTCACGCTGTTGGTGCTGAAGGCCAGCAGGACGCCCAACTGCAGGGTGGCCGCGCCGATCTCGCCGCGTGCGGCCAGCCCCATCACCGCCGCGCCGGCCGAGTGCGTGTCAGCGAAACCCGCCAAGGCGGCCGCGGCCAGCGTGGCCAGCACACCCAGCAGCCCTTGCAGCCAGGCCACGGCAGCGGCCATGCCACTGAACAACAGCGCCAGGCCCATGGCCTGACGCAGACTGAAGGCACGCCCGCGCGCACGGTCTTCGCCGGCTGGCAAAGGGTGGTGGCGCAGCGCCGCCAGCCCCAGCAGCAGCGCCATCAGCAAGGCCGAGCCCATGGCCGGCGCCAGCGCGCGCAGCACCATGGACGAGAGCAGCGCTGCGATCAGCAGCAGCATGAGCGCCGTGGAGACGGTGGAGAACCAAGCGCCCGCGACGCAGGCCGTGCGCAGCTCCGGATGCCGGCGGGCCCGTGCGCCCATGGTGGCGATGGTGGCGGTACTGGATACAAAGCCGGAAACCAGCCCCGACAAGGCCAGGCCCAGCCGCGCCCCGAACAGGCGCAGCGCCACGTCACCAACGGCCTGCACCGTCAGGATCAGCACCACCAGTTGCCAGACCTGGCGCGGGTTGGCCCCACCCAGCGCCACCAGGGAGCGGTCCGGCGTCAGTGGCAGGATGATGAGTGCGGCGCCCGCCAGCACGAGGGCGTTGCGCAACTCCTGCTCGCTCAGGGTCCGTGTGGCGAACTGTTGCAAGGGGCCGCGCGCCGCCAGCAAACCGGCCACCAGTACGCCGCCGCCAGCGGCCACGGTCGGGTACGGTACCGCCAGCAGGCCCAGCAGGAAGGTGAGAAAAAGCGCGATTTCAGTCGTCACGCCCGGATCGGCGCTGCGCGCCTTGAGGTGCGACACCACCGCCAGCGCCGCCACCAGGGCCGCGGCCACCCCCGTCAACCAGGGTTGCGCCAGCAACTGGCATCCGGCACCGGCCAGGGCAACCAGTGAGAAGGTGCGCACGCCGGCGAACTGGCGCGTGGGCCCGTGGCCCTTGCGACGCTCCCGCTCCACACCGATCAACAACCCCACGCCCAGCGCCAGGGCCAGGCTGGTCAGTGCGTTGCCGCCAGATTCCA